>CAZVKB010000117.1:0-8693 GCA_964627505.1 uncultured Actinomycetes bacterium
TCGTAGCTCAGGTGGATAGAGCGACCGCCTCCTAAGCGGTAGGCCACGCGTTCGAATCGCGTCGAGGGCACCACAGGTTGCGCGTGGTCCCGAATTCTGTGTCGACTGATGGATGGGTAGCCAGACGGCGGTTGCGCCACCCGCTGACTTCCTCGAACAGGTTGCGCTGGGCATCGGGATGGGTCGTTCCCGCCGCGCCAGCACCCGCAACCCCGGCGGCCAACCGCTGCCGGACAACTGTGGCAGGATCCCAGACAGCTCGGCGACATCGACGAATTCGCCTGGGTAGCCCTCGGTACCCCACGCCGGGGTCCACGCCGTTTCGGGTAGCAGCCAGATCCACCACCAGCCTCGCAGGAAGGTAATTCGTGGCTGACTTCGCAGCGCCACATCGACGCCCCACTCCAGCTCCAGCGCCTCTCCACCTATACGTTCACTCTTCACTCAGCCAGTCACCAATCCCAAGCAGGACAGGCACTCCTGTGCTTTCAAACCCCGTCACGCACCACCACGAACCTCACCCACCTTGAGAGACCGAAGCAAGGCATTTACTCTCGGCGACACTGTGAATTGGCTACGGCCCCAGAAGATCGGTAGACCCATGAGTATTCGGCACGTACTGTTTCCGATCTGGACGCCGGCCACGGTCGTGGTGAGCATCCTGGCGTTGCTCGCCGGGTTCCTGGTCACGGTGGGTGCCGCCACACCCGCGCAGGCCGCCGGGCAGCAAATCTTCGACGGACCCAACGGCACGGTGCGCGCAGTCGCTACCGGGGCTGATGGGGTGACCTACCTTGGTGGGGACTTCACCCGCTGGGGACCCCAAACCGGCGGCGGCGCCGCGCTGGCCACCAGCAACGCAGCGGTCAACCGGACCCTGCCACCGGTGTCCGGCAGTGTGTACGCCACCGTCCCGGACGGTGTCGGCGGCTGGTACATCGGCGGATACTTCACAGCCGTGGCCGGGCAACCCCGCAGCAACCTGGCCCACATCCTGCCCAGTGGCGCCCTCGACCCCGCCTGGAACCCGAACGCCAACAACACCGTGTACGCGTTGGCGGTCTCCGGCCCCACCGTGTATGCCGGCGGTGGCTTCACCAGCATCGGCGGTACCGGCAACGGTGCTGCCGCCCAATATCTGGCAGCGCTACCGGCTGGATCGCTGCCCGCCGCACCCACAGCAGTCACCGCTACCCGCGGCAACGCCTCCGCGAACGTGTCCTGGACCACCCCAACCGATGTCGGCAGCGGCATCACCGGCTACCGCCTAGACACCGCACCCAGACCCAACTACGACACCTGGACCACCCGCACCGCCACCACCGCCACCACCGCCACCATCACCGGCCTGACCAACGCCACCAACTACCGCGTCCGCGTCACCGCCCTAGCCGCCGAAGGTGCCGGCGGCACCTCCCTACCCTCCCAATGGTTCCAACCGATCGCCACCCTCGCCACCCCCGCAGCCCCCACCGGGCTGACCGGCACCGGCGGCAACACCAAGATCACCGCCACCTGGAATCCCGTCACCGACGTCGGAGCCGGCGCCACCCACATCATCCGCTACCGCACTATTGCCCTCGCCGGTACCACCGCCGTGCGCTTCTGCGACACCACCGGCACCCAAGCCACCCCACCAGCCACCACCTGCGAACTCACCAGCCTCACCAACGGCCAAACCTTCACCCTCATCGCCCGCAGCTGGAACAACAAAAACAAATTCTCCGACCTCACCACCGCCGCCGGCCCCTACACCCCCACACCCTAAACTCGCCCGCGACAAACACCCTCCCGATCGAGACCAGCTGAGCATCCCCGCACAGGAACCGTCGAAAACGACTGGTGTCCAGCCTGATGATGAGCCTGCCAAGAGGTGGGCAAGCGAATACATACCTGGCATCAGCTCCATGCTTCCGTTAGCGTTCGGCGGGTGAAATCTCAACGGGTAAGAGCCAGGATGGCTGGGCTGGTGATCGTGCTCGGCGCTGTGCTATTCGCCGGCCTTGCGGCGACGAGTTGGGCCCCCTTCGTGGTGAAGGCTCAGGGTCCCGACAGTATCGCGCGGAACCCGGTCAACAGTGCGTTGAAGGAGACCCCGCCGACCCCGTTCTACACCCCGCCGGAGCAGCTTCCCGAAGGGCTTCCGGGGACAGTCATAAAGTCCGAGCCGATGGTTGGTGCACCTTCGGGCATCCGGGCGACCAGGATCATGTATTTGTCGACATCGGCCAGTGGGGAGCCGACAGCGGTGACTGGCATGGTCGTCGAGCCGGATGCCCCTGCTGGGCCGGCTGGACGCCCGGTGGTCGCGTTTGCTCATGGCACTACGGGGACGGCACAGCAGTGTGCACCGTCGATCGCCCCGTTCATCGATCAGACCACTGGGACACACATGTGGGAGGCCCGGATTCGTCCGCTGGTCAACCAGGGCTATGCGGTGGCCGCAGCGGACTACGAGGGTGAAGGGGCGCCGGGTAACCCGGTCTACACGCTCAAGGCGACAGAGGCGCACAACGTGCTGGACTCTCTGCGGGCAGCGGTCTACTTAGCGCCGGAACGGATCGATGCTTCGAGGATGGCGATCTACGGTCACAGTCAGGGTGGCCATGCGAGCCTGTCGGCCGCGTCGTTGGCCCCAGAGTATGCCCCAGAGTTGCAACTGCGCGGTGCAGTTGTGTCGGCTCCGGGGATGATTCCGCCGATTCCACTGGCGCTGGACTCTCTGGTATCCAATCCGGGCAATGCCGAGGAATCGGCGATCCGCACCTCCTACGTGTTGAACCTGATGTCGTCGTGGACCACGGCGTTCCCCGATGAACTCTCGCCGTCTGACATGCTGACTCCGCAGGGCGTAGAAGCCATGGCGCTCACGCAGGAGTACTGCCATGACGCGCTGGTGGAGCAGTTGACGCAACCGTTTGACACCTACGTGAAGTCGGACCCCCCTGAGAACATCCTCAATGTGGTCTCGCAGAACATGCCGGTGGACCGCAGGGTGGACATGCCGGTGCTGATGATGCAGGGCATGAAGGACACCGACGTCTCGCCGCAGTTGACCCGGGCCACCGCCCAGGCGTTGTGCCAACTCGGCACCGTGGTCGACACCTTCTTCGCCGAAAACGACACCCACGAGACATTGGTGTGGGCGGCCCGCCCCGCCGAATTGGACTGGATCGCCGACCGGTTCAACGGTGTTCCGGCCCCCAACAGCTGTGGAGGTCAACAATGATCGTGGCATCGGCCATCGTCGTCACGCTCGCCTTGGGGTGGGCTGCCGCCGCACTGTTCGGCAAGCCTGGGACGGTTATCGGCTTCCCCGCGCAGGCACCCCTGGCGGTGCCGTTCATGGCGATCAGCGCCGGGGTGGGTTTGTCCTACGGCATGGCCTGGCCAGGCGCTGTGATCGCCGCACTCAGTGTGCTGCTGGCCTTGCTGGTGCCGGCGTTCCTTCCCGCAGTCGGGCACGCAGGTGAGGATCATGTCGGCCGCGCCGCGGTCACTTGGGCCAGCGGCATGGTGGTCGTGATCTGCCTTGGGGCGCTGGCGTTGTCGTGGTCGGCGTCCATCATCGAATTCGCCTCGGATCTTAACCGCTCGGCGGTAGTGGTGGTGCTGGGACTGTGTGCGCTTCTCGCTGCGCTGGGTGCGGGCGCATGTGCCATTTGGTTGCGGGTGATGGCATATGGGTCCATCGTGGTGGCGGTATTGATGGTGGTGGCCGCGGTACTGGAGGGGGCGCCTGCCACCGTGGCCTCGCCGGCGCTGACGACGTCGTCGGATGGCCTCTTGCCGGGGCTCGTATTCATGGTGGCGCTGGCGGTGGTCGGGGCCGGCTCGCCGGGGCTGCGCACGGCAGCGGCTCGGGATCGGCGTGGCCTGGTGGTTACCGCGATCATCATGGCGGCGGTCACATTGGCGGTGCTGCTATCACTACTGGCCTTGTGCGGAGGATGGATCACCGAGTCCAGTTACCCCATGTTCGTCATCTTGGGTTTCATGCCGCCAGCAGTGTCGTATGTCATCGTGGCAGCCCTAACCCTTTTCGGCGTGTCCGGAGTGCGGAGGGTGCTGGCCGACACCATGGCGGCCGATCCGGCGGTGCAGCACCTGGTCTTCGCGCGCGTCGGCAGTCAGACCGCGCACTGGCGACCGGTAACTGCAGTGGTGTCCGCGGTTGTCATCGTTGTGCTGGCGATCCTCCCAGTCCCGCAGGTTCTGGTAGCTGCGGTGGCAGCGGCATTCGCCCTGGTGTCCCTCGGCGCCGGGAAGGTCATGCGCTCGGAAACGTCTGTCGGCCGAGCTGACGACGGTCGATCGGTGGACGTCACACACGGGTCCGTCGGAGCGAGCCAGAAGGCGTAGCCGAGGTCGTGGTCGGCCGCCGTTGGGCCGTGACGCCAGGACGGTTGAGTCGGTGCGAATAGACGCGACGATGCGCGACTGGATCACCCACGCCCAGAGCGGGGCTGTACGGTCCCACCGGTTTGGCGGCGCCGGCGCGCGGGATCCTTGCGAGAACAGCAACGTCAGGTCGGCGGTGAGTTGCGCCTCGCTGACCGACCCGAAGTCCTTGGGAGAGTAAGTGATCCAGGACCGGCAAGTGCGCAGTCCCTGCACGGCCGTCAGCATGGTCATAGTGCAGGTGGTTGAGACAACAGCGTCTGCGACGGCTTCGGGCGGGAGTGGGCTTTTGTTGGGCGGTGGCGGAGCAGGCGGCCAACAGCAGGGCAGCGGCGGCTGCGGCGGTCTTGACAGGAGCGAACACACGCCTGCGCGGACGGATGGCCTTGGGGATCCCGTTGGCATCTGGCGGGCACGGCACGTGGCGTTTCATCCGTCGAGGCTAGCGCGGGTTGGGGGACGAGCACTGGGATATCGACCTATGGACAACGTAAGCGGCCACCGTCGCCAAAATGCCACCAGTGGATGGAAAACCCGCTGAATCCTTGTGGGGCGGTTAGCACATCGTGTCCGATACTCACTCTTGTGGACACTACTGCCCAACGATAGCTACCTTAATGATCCGCTCCTGCAAGGACGGTGATACCGCAAAGGTCTGGAGGCGCAAACGCGTACCTGCATTCGGTCCGGAACTGCAACGAGCGGCGCAGAAGAAATTGCGCGGCGCTGACGATGTCGAGATTACCGACTACCACTGACAGGGACCCGACCATGGACACCGCGTTGCGCCTATCACGGGCACTGGGCGTTGACGACCGCTTCTGGATCAACATACAGGTCGACTACGACCTTGAAGTCGCACGCGACCGCCACGGTGACGAACTCTGCAAGGTGATCAGGCTCGTCGCCGGTTGAGATAGACGCCAACATGTACCTCGTCACCGCGGACTACGTGAAACGGATCGGTGGCAGATGGCGGTTCTTAGACGTTTAAGTCGGAGGCTTGGTCGCGGCGAGGCCGTGGCGTCGGCGCAGCTCGGCTAGATGGGTGTGAAGGGCCGCGCCGGTGGCGGGGGCGTGGGGTGCGGTGGTGGGGTCAATGCGGACGCCGAGGCGGCCGAGTTCGATGAGGACGGGCAGCGCGCTCGCACCCAGTTCGGTCAACGAGTAGCGCCCTTGCTTACCGCGCGCCACCTGCTCCTTGGTGAGGAACCCGGCATTCGTGAGGTCGCCCAGTCGGCGCGACAGCATGGGGGCGCTGATGCCTTCGTCGCTGCTGGTGAGCAGGTCGCGGAAGGTGCGGCGGTCGTGCAGAGCGATGTCGCGCAGCACGAGCAGACTCCACCGGTCGCCGAGCATCTCCAGGGACCGGTTGATCGGACAAGCCGAGCGCGGCTCGGAGATCATGGCGCCTCCACACGGACTAGTTGCTTTTTCTTACCACCTAGTCTAGCGTCAGGAAAGTAGTACCGTAATGTAACTACTCGGTCGACGTTGTCGGCGGCGGGAGATCCCCATGCAGGCCTTCGTTCTGGTGAAGTACGGCTCCCCGCTGCGCGAAGTGACGATGGCCGAGCCCGCTGCGCGCCCGCACGAGGTGCTAGTGCGGATGGTCGCTGCGGGCGTCAACCACGCCGACGAACGCACCCGCGCCGGTGAATTCAAGGCCGTCCTGCCGCTCAAACTGCCGAAGGTAATGGGCGGGGAACTATCAGGCGAGATCATCGCCGTGGGATCGGATGTGAGCGGGTTCGCGGTCGGCGACCTCGTCTACGCCTACACGGGCGTCGACGCGATGGGCACCTTCGCCCAAGTCGTCGCCGTCGACGCGGCGGCGCTCGCCCGAACCCCTACGACGCTGTCCACAGTGCAGGCCGCGGCGCTGCCGGTCGTGGCGCTCACGGCGTGGCAGGCACTGACCGGGATCGCGCAAGTGGGGCCCGGGCAGACGGTGCTCGTCCACGGCGGCGCCGGCGGTGTGGGCGCGGTGGCGATCCAGCTCGCCAAGCACCTCGGGGCGACGGTGGCCACCACCGTGTCGGGCTCGAGTGTGGACTTCGCACGCGACCGCGGCGCCGACATCGTCATCGACTACCGCACAGAGGCCTTCGTGGAGAGGCTCAAGGATGTGCCTATCGATGTCGTCCTCGACACCCAGGGCGGCGAGGTTCTGACCCGCTCGCTGGAGGTGTTGCGTGTCGGTGGCACGATCATCGGAATCACCGGCCCGCCGGACCCGGCTTTCGCCGAACAGGTGGGTGCGAACATCGTCGTGAAGCAGGCGCTGCGCGTCATCAGTGCCCGCACGCGCCGCCGCGCGAAGGCGCACGGGGTCACCTACCGCTTTCTGTTCATCGAGCCCGACGGCGCTGCGCTACGCGCCATCGCCCGACTCGTCGACGACGGCGTGCTGCGTCCCCACATCGACCGCGTGCTGGCCTTCGCCCAGACCCCGCAGGCACTCGCGCAACTGATCGCAGGCGGGACCAACGGCAAGGTCCTCGTCACCACCGACCCCGACGCGGTCACCCACCACGACTGACCTCGCGATCGCACGCAACGAGAGGAAATCCCTTTCCGAACCTTCTAGCTCCAGCCTGTCGAGGACGTATGGCTCACCCATGTCAGCCCGTTCAGATGCGCCGATGGATGTTGCGGGCGTAGGCGTCGAGGACGTCAAGGATGCCGGTGTGCTGCCACACGCGGTTACGCCGCTTGCCGGTGCGCTCGATGAGCACACCTCGCTCGGTGAGCAGATCGAGGGCGCGGGTGGCTGTCACTCTGGTCAGCGCAAGTTCTTCTACAAGGTAGGTGGTGTTGACAACGGGTTGCCCGACAAGCCGCGGCACCACCTGCCACGCAGCGGCCTGCGGACGAACCCCGCGCAAGCGCTCACGGGCCTCGGCTACCTGGGCGGCAAGGCCATCGACAAGGCGTCGACCGGTGACCGAAGCGAACCGGGAAGCCTGCGCAAATACGCGCACAATCGGCCCGGCATCGCCGCCGCGGTAGGCGGTGAGGGCCTCGAAGTAGTTGGCGGTGTCTGTGAGCAAACCCGCTGAGATGGGTACCGTCGTGTGCGAGGCGAGACCCTTGTTTCGGAGGAGGGCTTGGGCGAGCGCACGTCCAGTGCGTCCGTTGCCGTCGACAAACGGATGCACAGTTTCGAACTGGGCGTGCGCCACGGCGGTCTGCACCAACACCGGCAAGTCGTCGCGTGCGATCAAGGCGATGAGGTCGCGCACACTCCCAGCAATCCGATCGGGCTGGGGCGCTATGAAGTCGGCTCCGCGCGGACCGGCGTTGCTGCGGCCGATCCACACGAGTTGATCTCGAAACGTTCCTGCGTACCGCTGGAATCCGGGCTGTCGGCTGAGGAGTTCCCGATGCATCGCCAGAATCGCGGATTCGTCAATGCATTCCGATAGCCGCAAGGCCGCTTCCATGGCGCGGACATTGCCCACCACCGTCAGCGCGTTGGGCCTGTCGGTCTGTCCCAACTCAGCCAGCGCCAGTTGCCGCGCGCTGGTGGTGAGGTTCTCGATCTGCGAACTCGACGCGCTTTCGGTACGGAGCAAAACTGCGGACATCGGCCCGATCGTGGGGTCCTCTGCCCCCAATATGCGCAGAGAGTAGGTATCGAAATCCACGAGGGCACGGGTGGCATCTTCAACGTCTGCGCTGATGGCGGCTGAGAGCACCGGACGCCACTGGGCGATCGTTGCTGGGATCACCGACTGGTATGGGCCACGCTGCCGTCGGAGTTCTGAACGAGAGTGCAGGCCACCGTCGACCGGCACCCACTCGTGCGACTCCTGGGTAATGGCTGGGATTGCGATCACGTCATCCGGATCTGTGACCATACGACAAGCATAGACACACTTCTCAATAGATCTGTTACTAAGGAGCGGGAGGGTGATCGCCAGTTCGCGCACAAAGCAGCACTGGTTCGACTCTGAAGCTGAACACTCATCTGCAAAGTTGGCACCTGAGAGCGTGCGCGAACTGCTGCGTCTGAGACGCCGTTGGGCAACCCTTCGATTCGAGACGGCGACGTCGAAGATACCGGTTGCCCCTGTTGGCCATGAGCCGAAATTCGCAGAACTCCGGGGACGTGACCCAGAAACCCGCGACCGACTCCTCACAGTAGCCATCAATCGGCGGCTGGAAGTCGCTGGATCACTGTCGCGCGGCTATCCAGCAACGGCGCCTGCCCCTCTCACTACCCGAGCGGATCCTCCTGCGCCAGCCGCTGCGCCCGTTCGGCCGCGTTGCGCATCGAAGGCGACTGC
>CAZVKB010000118.1:0-8435 GCA_964627505.1 uncultured Actinomycetes bacterium
GATGAATGCTGCGATGGTTTTCTTGCGGGGCTTCATGGTTCCGCCTGCCGCATATAACGAGCTGCTCGCACCGGTGCGCGCGCTTGGGGTGAGCGTAATTGTACCGAAACTGTATGGAATCTCGGCGTTGACGGGCCGTTTCACTGCCGCCGACGAAGCCGCAGCGGCAATGTCGTTGGTGCGCAACGGGATGTTCGGTCTCGACTCCGCGCGACCGGTGTGGTGGGTGGGACATTCCCGGGGCGGCCAGGCGGCATGGTTGATTGCACGCCACCTCTGGGGTAGCTCAGGGGCGAGTGGGACCCTGCCGCCTCCGGCAGGCCTGATCGTGATTGATCCCGTGGATGGCGCTGGGCCACGGCCGCGACACCGGAACGCCACACGGGAATCCGTTACGTTCCCTCGAAAGCCGCTGGTGGTTGGGTGTGGGCGATCAGGAGCGTGTGCCCCCGCAGCGGTTGGCTACCGCGCCTTCGCAGATGCATGTCCAGCCGCCGAGGTGGTGATACTGCCCGAGGCGGGCCACGCAGATGTCCTAGGAGGGCGTTGGCTGGGGCGGGCGCGCCGGCTGTGTCCCGGTGCCGAAGACCCCACGGCTGTGCGCACTGCGGTGTCAAGATTGCTCATTGCGCACATTACTGCCGCGGATTAGTTGGTCGCGCAGTTGGTCGAGATGGCTCAGCCCGATTATTGTTGGCAACCCAAAACAGACAGCTGATACTGCTCACAACCGGAGTTTGTACACCGCGTTTCGCAGGTGATGTCGCCGGCGCTAGCGGGACTGGCGGCAGGAGTGGTGCGCAGTTCCGGAGCGTCGCAGGGCACATTCTTCAGTACGCCGGAGCCGTCGTCGTACGGGCACAGGGCCACGATGTCCGTCTCGGTCGGGCTGGGTACGGATGCTGGCGGTTGCTCCACCAGCGGGGACGCGGTGCCACTCGGCCCGGGCACCGGTTGATTGGGTTGACTGGCGCAGCCCGCACTTGCTGCGGTGATCCCCACCACTGCAACTGCTATTGGTATCCAACGCAGACATCCTCGACGAGCCATGGCACGCATGGCCTTAATGGTGCCTGTCCGCTTTGCCGCTCTGCACACTGCCCACGTCTGACACTCCTGCCATGATGGCCGGTGTGGTGGGTTACGTCTTGCACGCCGAAGATGCATGGATGCGCTCGACTGCCGCCGCGGTGCGCCTGCATCGTCTTGGCCTTCGAATAGGTGATCGGCTGGGGATCGTCGCGACCGAAGCCCCCCAAACTGCCGGCACCCAAGCCGCGGTCGCGATTGTGGCATTCGCCGCCCTGCGCGCAGGAATCGTGCCGGTCATGGTCAACCCTTTGCTCACGGACCACGAA
This sequence comes from uncultured Actinomycetes bacterium, assembly GCA_964627505.1. GTDB lineage: Bacteria > Actinomycetota > Actinomycetes > S36-B12 > UBA10799 > JACJWR01. Next base: position 1,359 of record CAZVKB010000118.1, read on the forward strand.
CTCAGCACGTATCTTGACGATGCGCGCGTTGCGTACGTGGTGGCGTCCGCCGCGCACGTGCACGAACTTGCCGCTGCCCAACCCGCCGCAGTTGGCTCCTTGGAACTCAGCGACATCCCGCTGGGTCGTCCGATGCACTTCACTTCCGGCACCACCGGGCGCTCCAAGGGTGTCTGGGCAGGCGTGCTTGACCACACCACCGCAAGTCACTATTGGCGCGACGAGCACGCACAATGGTCGATCGAGGCCGGTGACCGGGTCCTGAACTTCGGGCCGTTGGCGCATTCGGCACCCCTGCGGTTCTCCATGCTGGCATTTCTGGCCGGAGCCGACATGATCTACCTCGGCCCGTTCGATGCAGCCCGCACCGCCCAAGCCATCGCCACTGAGCGACCCACGGTGGCGATGGCGGTTCCCACACATCTGCAGCGACTCCTCGCGCTACCCGGCGAACCTCCTCCGGCCACATTCCGGATGCTGGTACATGCCGGTTCAGCCTGCCCACCGGATCTCAAGCGCGCGATTCATGACTGGGCAGGGGTCGACAACGTGTGGGAGTTCCTGGGCTCCACCGAAGGTCAATTCACCGCCTGTCGCGGAACCGAGTGGGAAGAGCGCCCAGGCACTCTGGGGCGCGCGCGCGTTGGCCGCGAACTGCTCATCGATGACGGGAGTTTGCGCACCGAAGGTCTGATCTGGTGCGTGGCACCGCCCTACGCGCGCTTCGAATACTTCGGCGACGAGGCCAAAACCGAATCTGCGTGGCGGAACACCGCCGAGGGCATGGCCTTTTCAGTGGGCGACCTCGGACGCTTAGATCCGCAGGGCTATCTCTATTTGCATGGCAGGCGCACCGACCTGATCGTCACCGGCGGAGTCAATGTTTACCCGGCGGAGGTGGAGGCGGTGATCCGAGCCTGCCCAGGGGTGCGCGATGTTGCGGTGTACGCCGAGCCTGATCCGCATTGGGGCCAGCGAGTGTGCGCAGCAGTGGTCGGTTCCGTTGCGGTGGCAGACGTTGCGCTCTGGTGTCGTCGGGAGCTTGCCGGATACCGCCGCCCCAAACAGATTCGCCAAGTTCCCGAACTTCCCCTGACCAGCAACGGCAAAGTGGTGCGGGATGGCTTGGCGGCCTGGGTAGCTGACAATGCCGAACCGACTGGGTTCAATGATCGGTAGTCGTATGGTCGCGAGTCGTCACGTGGATGTGCACCTACGCCGCACCCGCCCTTGCCCAAGGCCACTGCGCCGCAGCGTGGGGCCGAGTCTTAGCGCAGGGCCATCGCCCGCGCGGGATCGTTGGAGGTCACGGCCCACACGCGGGCGTCGGAGAGAAAAGCCCGGAGCGCCCGGTCCGTGTCGCAGGTCCACACCAGCGTCTTGATGCCATGACGGTGTGCCCAAGCCAAAACACCCGCACGCGCCAACCAGTGGTGCACCACCACAAAACCTGCGCCCGAACGCCGAAATCGGGCGGTGGGTAGTTGCTGGGCGATCGGCACCCAACCCAAGCGGCCACCGCGCGAGAGCGGCTTCCACATCGACAATCCCACGCAGTTGGGGATGCCGCTTGCCTCACACCATCCGGCCAAACGTCGAGTGGTGACGATGTTGGTGGACGTGAAGATGTAGCGGTCGGAGCCCAATGTGTCGTGCACGAGTTGAGCAAGCGCCACCTCTGGCCAGACCCCACTGGCGCCGCCGGCGGTCATCGATTTCACATCAACATGTGCCACGACCGGCGCGGGAATCACCGCACACACCTGCGCCACGGTCGGCAATGGGGTTGCACTGGCGCTGATCTCGGCGAACGTGCACTCCCCGATCGCTCGCACGTCCGCGGCCACCCGCACCCAAGGGTCGTGACTGACCACAAACTCGCCGTCCTTGGTGGCATGCACGTCGAATTCCACCAAGTCCACCCCGCTGGCGGCTGCCGCCCCAAATGCAGTCAGCGAGTTCTCCGGGGTGCGGTACGACTTTGGTCCCCCACGATGGGCCGAGACCAGCACCGTGCCCGGGGCAGTTCGGCCGCGCCGAAGCGTTGCTTCAGCGACGAGGTGAGTGGCCATGGCACCTCCCGACAGAGTGGTCCGGAGAGCCTACGGCTTACCCGGACAATTCGCGAGCCAGTCGCGCAGACTGGTCAGCCGGTGGACGGTGGCGGTGGAGCTTGTCCGGGTGCCACCACATCGGCGAGGCCACTGAACGTGGCCCAGCTGGAAGCGTTGAGATCCGTCGCTGCGTCATAGGCAGTCGGAAGGTAGGTCATCGCCACCGAGACCGTGAGTTGCTCGCTCGGCAGGTACCCAGATGTGGCCGCTGCGCCGGCAAAACTCTTGGTTTGGGTGATCCATGGTCCGAGCAGGATCACGCCCAATCCATAGGATGCGGCTTCGGTGTTCGGCCGACATGCCGTGCACACTCCCGTGGGATCCTTGCTGCCAAATCCCACCAAATTGGGGCCGGTCTGCGCGGCGTACATCTCATCTGAGACCTGCGATCCCGATCCCACAATCTCCATGGAGGTGGTGACGTCGTAGATGTTGGACGTTTGCACCGCGCCTTCCCCAGTGGTCCAGGAGGGATTCCAGTAGGTGCTCTCCTCGTAGAGCCGGGAGATCGGTGACACCCCGAAATACTCGGCGCGCTCGCTGGTGTAGGCGTGCATGGCCGGTTCCGGAATCGCCGGAGTGTCGTCATTGCCGCCGGTCGCCGTGAGATTCATCGGCTTGATGATGTACTCGTCCATCACCTCGGCCATCGGCTTGCCAGTGATCTTGCTGAGCACCTGGGTAAGAATGACGTAATTGGTGTGGCTGTAGCCCCAGTTTGTGCCGGGAGCGAACTGTTCCGGGCCGCCGAAGCCTAGAGCCAATAGCTCCTCGTTGGTCCATTGCTTGAATGGGTCGGCGTTGAGGCTATCCCCCATCGCCGGTTGGTAGACGTAGTCGGCGTAGCCAGAGGTCATGTTCAGCAGGTTTTTCACCGTGATCTCGCTGGCGCGAGGGTAGTCCGGGAACCAGGTAGCCAACGGGTCATCAAGCGATACTTTGCCTTGGTCCACAAGCTTCGCGAAGATCTCGCCGATGTAGGTAAAGGCGAAGGAGCCGTTGCGGAAGCGCATCTCCGGGGTTGCCGGCACACCCGTCATCGCTTCTCCAGAGGCGGTCGTGAATACGTCTTGGCCGTCCTTGGTGATGCGCACGATCAGCGATTTCAACTGGTACTTGGACATCAGCGTGGACATGGCCGCCGACAGTGCGGCTTGGGTGGCCGGGTCGGCGTTCCCGGTGGGAGAAGAGGCTGCGACCGACGGCGAGCCCGACGCGGTAGCAGATTCCGACGTACTGCTGCTGCAGCCGGCCACCACCAGCATGATCCCCACGGCGGCCAGTCCCCCAAATCGAAGTCGCCTGCTCGTGCGCCGCTGTGACACGACAACTGGCGGTGCAGCAGACGCAGCTGCCGGTGTCGCTGCCAACTTGGCTAAGAACACTGTGCCTCCAGCATGTCGCCGCCGATGTGGGACGGTAAACCGTAAGCCGCAGGCTACAGGCAACCGCCAACATTCTCGCTTAGCAACGGCCGCACCCCACGCCCCGCCACCCCCACGCACGAACGACCCCGCCCCCGCCCCGCGCACTGCCACTCCGCGCAAGAACGACCCTCCCGCACACCATCGTCCCTCCCGCACACAATCGACCCGCCCGCGCAGCAACGACCCTCCCGCACACAATCGCCCAATAACCGTGAAATCGCCCTTAGGCCTTTGGGCGATGATGCGGTTATTGGGCGATTTTGCCGACGGCGCCGACGGCGCCGACTGTGGTGCTGCGGTAGAGGCTGGCAAAGGCGCACGTCAGCCAGACCCCGATCAACCCCTTGAACACCCACCCCACCAACGTTACGCCCCACCACGGAAATGTGATCGAACCCAGGATCAGTCCCACCATCGACAGCGCCATGATCAACGACCAGAACACCACGAGCACCAAATAACGCACCCACCGCGCGCGGATCACGCGGAAGTTCACCGACAACGGATTGCGCTGCCCAGCCATGGCTGCCAAGGGCACAAACGGGATCACCAGCAGTAGCACCATCGCCGGCCAGAACCACAAGAGCGCGAAGATGTACACCACCACGGTGAGGCCAACCGTCCACGCGAAAAACCGACCCCACGACCCAGTTCGCAACGCGTTGCCCACACCCTTGCGACCATCAGCACACGCCAGGGCCAACGCGCACACAACACCGAACGACCCCACCAGAACCACGAAGGAAATCACCGCAGAGAGGTAGAAGGCTGGAGTATCGGTGGTCAGCGGTGTCCACACACTCACCAGCATCTGTACGAACGCATTGGCCACCACCACCAACAACAGCCCCCACCATTGATGCCGCGATAGCGCGATCCCGCTGAGCAGCACCGAAAATCCATACCGCTTGGGTGCCTGGCGCGGCTTGCCCGCGGCCACCGTTCCTGCATCGGCCACGATCTCCTGCGCTCCCGCACTCATCACTGGACTCCGTTCTCGGCGAGGACTTCAGCAGCCGTTCCCTGGAAGATCACGTCTGAACCCACCGTGATACTGAAGGGCATCCCATCTTTACCTTGGTCTCCGGTGACGGTGATGGTCTGCCCATCCAAGGTCTCCCCCGTGCAGGTTTGCAAGGTGCTCCCTTCCGGCATGGTGCACTGGGGAAACGTCTTGACCGCCACGCCCTGCTCGACCAGCACATCGGCTTGTGCGAAGTAGATGTCTGGGCTCAGGCCACCCACCGGCAGCAATCCCTGGGTGAAGGCACACCCAGCCAAAGTCACAGTTCCGGCGACCGCGGCCAACCATGTCAGCGCTCCCCGTGTACCCATTCCCCACGTCATGTTGTTGCCCCCCTTCCAGCCAACAGCCGCGTTCGCTGCGTGAGTTGCTGCGCCTCAACGCTGGCGTCGCTGATGGTGGACAAATCGAACGGTGCGGGCAGCAGCAACTCGCAATTGCGATCGGCAGCCGATCCCAACAGGCTATTGGGATCCCAATATGTGTCGTTGGCCGCCAATTCGCGACTGATCGACGCCAAGCCCAGTACTGAGAGGTCATTGGGATTGGTCTGTGCCGGCGCATCGTGATCGAGCACCGTGGTAAAGATCGAAAGCGTCCCGTCGCGGTTGTCCACGATCTCGGTGACCCGACCTTGTTGGGCATAGTCGACGCAGGAGGAGCAGGAGATCTCCCAAAAACCGCCCGCGCCGTCTGCTCGTGGATGGGGCGTGATCCGGTTCATGTGGGTGTGACCGTTCATCCACGCAATCAGCACCGGATACTGCAGCAGGGTGTCGAGAAACTCGTCGATCGCGATGAGTTTCTGCTGCGGACCGAGTACCGGCTGCGCCAAGTTGTCCATCGAAAAACTCGTGTGATGACTCGCCACCACGCACAGAATGTTGGCCGCCTGCGCTTGCGCGAGTTGCGCCTTGAGCCACTCGAACTGATCCTCCGGAATTGAGCCGCCCGCCCCTGCGGTGACATTGCAGGAGTTAAGCCCCAAAATCCGCAGGTACGGCGTCACGTCCACCGACCAATAGGTCTTCTCGGTCACCAAATCTTCCGGCGTGAAGCCGTGCCCGATCGGCCCCGGGGTGGCCGGCGAGTTCAGGTGCTCCGCGATGTAGTCCATGATGTCGATCAGTCGTCGATTACCATCCGGGGTGACATCGCGCACGTCCGAAGCCAAGCCCAGGGTGGTGGCCGTCCCGAGGAACAACTGCTCGAACGACGAGGTCGCACCCATCCCCACCACGAGCATGCGCTCGGTGGCAGAGGCCAACGATGCCTTCCGACCGCCAACTGCCAATTGGTTGGTCATCCATCCTGTTGGCCAGCCGCCGAAGTAGGCGATGTCATGGTTGCCGTAGACCACATACCAGGGCATAGCCAGGCCCGCCGATTCGATCGGCTGGCTGACCGCCGCCGCAAGCAGACCCGGGTAGGCGGGATAGCCCAATTCCTGACCCCACACGTCCTGACTCGGATCATCCGGATGGTAAGCGTAGTTGCATTCCGACCACGCCTGCACACCCTCATAGACCCCGGCCTTACCGGTGTTCGCGGTGATCGTCGCGCCATCCAGGGTGTCGATGAACCACCGCAATTCCTGATGCGAGCGCTGATCGGTGTTGTCGCCGGTGTTGAGCACGAGGGCCATCGGCGCTCCGGTGATCGGGCTGGACGCGGCGGCGTTGAGCGCGGCCACGAGCCGACTGAGGATCTGCACCTGCAGGGTCTCCTGCGGTCGGAAGTTGCCGCTGAAGAGCACCTGATCGACCCCGGCCATGGTGTCCAACCGCGCGGGAGTCTGGGCATCGATCACATGCACATCGCTCATGTGCCCGAGGTAGAGCAGCGAGCGGCGCACCGCGGCGCGGGCCGCCGTCGGTTCCCGGCCGAGAATGTCCACCCGGGTCAGGGTGGGCTCCCCCGCCGCTGACACCAATTTCACATAGCCACTCGTGCCAGCTTTGCGAATCGTGCCCACCAGAGTGGTCTGGACTTCAGCCGGTACGGCCGGCGCCGCAACGGCCCGGGCCACGAGATCCACGGGAAGTGCGTACGCACTAGCCAGCCCCGAGACCAAACCGAGGAACGCGCGTCGTGATAGTCCGGCCATGTCACCTCTTTCGAACGTTGCTATAGGCGATCCTGACCGATGCACAGCAGCGATGCCAGTCGTACACCACAAAAATGAATCAAACTACAACTCTCTGCTGGGCGGCGCGGCACTAGCGCGCCGGTGCGTCACTCTCGTCGCGTGGCGAACTCGTAACCAGTGTGGACGTGGCCCCACGTTTGTGAGGCTTCTTGCGGCGGAGTTTGTGCCGCGACTTCCTTTTCACCGGTTCCGGCGTGGGCGTCCACCGGAGCCACGACACGACGAACACGGTCAACGACAGCATGAGTGCCAGCACCACCCACAGGAACACCAGGAAGTCCAACCAAGCGCCGATCGGCGGCGACCCTGGCATGTTCAAACGCAAGGGCACAAGCGCGAACAGCATGGCAGCAAACCAGCTTG
>CAZVKB010000119.1:0-2241 GCA_964627505.1 uncultured Actinomycetes bacterium
CGCGGAACCGGGTGAAGGTGCCCACCGTGCTGCAGATGGAGGAGACCGAGTGCGGCGCTGCGGCGCTCGGGATGATCCTGGCGCACTACGGGCGCTGTGTGCCGTTGGAGGAGCTACGCACCGCATGTGGAGTATCCCGGGATGGTTCCAAGGCCAGCGCGATGCTGGCGGCGGCGCGCTCGTACGGATTGGTGGCAAAGGGGTTTCGGCGTCCCTTCGACAAACTTGGAGAATGCGAGCTGCCGGCGATCCTGTTTTGGCGGTTCTCGCACTGGGTGGTGTTGGAAGGGTTTCATCGCGGGCAGGTATTGATCAACGACCCGGCGGACGGTCGCAGGTCGGTGGCAGTCAGCGAGGTGGAGCAGGCGTACAGCGGCATCTCCTTGCAGTTTTCGCCCGGCCCCGAATTCGTCCCCGGCGGCTCCCGCCCGAGTTGGGTGCGCGATCTGCGCGACCGGCTGGCACCCGGAAACCTAGGTTTCATCCTGGCCGCGATCGCCGGGCTGTTCCTGGTGGTGCCGGGTGTGCTGCTGCCGTTGTTCACCACGGTCTTCGTCAACGACGTCATTTCGTCCCCCTCCCCGACCAACCTGGGCAATCTCCTGTCTGCAGTCGCAGTGGTGGCGTTGCTGATGGGCCTGCTCACACTTGTGCAGCAGATGTTTCTCGCGCGTCTGCAAACGCGCTTGACGGTGTCCGGTTCATTCAAACTGGTCGATCATTTGCTCCATCTACCGGTGCAGTTCTTCACCCAACGCTTCCCCGGGGTGCTGGTAGGCCGGATGGATCAAATCGACAGCATTACCGCGCTGCTCGCCGGCCCGTTGGTGACGGCGGCAGTGAGCCTCGTGGGGCTCTTGGTCTACACCGGGGTGATGCTGCTCTACAGCCCACTGTTGACGATGATCGGGATTCTGGCCGCGGCGTTGAACATCGTGGCGCTGGCGTTCGTCTCCAAACGCCGGGATGCCGCCAATCAGCTGCAACTGCGGGAGGAGTCCCGGCTCAGTGGGCTGGGGATGTCCACGGTGTCAGCTATCGAGTCGATCAAAACCACCGGCGCGGAGGACTCGGCGTTCGAGCGGTGGGCGGGATTCCAAGCGCGCTACCTGGCCGCCAATCAAGAGATGGGCCGGCTGACCAACATGCTGTCGGTGGTGCCGACCACCCTGTCGAGCCTCACCACTGTCCTGATCTTGACGATCGGCGGATTACAGGTGATGTCCGGCATGCTCACGCTGGGGATTCTGGTGGGTTTCCAGTCGTTGATGTCCTCCTTCCTGACGCCGATCAGCGACATCGTCAACTTGGCCAATCAGGCGCAAACCGCCCAGGGCCAAGTCGTACAACTCAACGATGTGCTGAGCAATGCCCCGGACGAACAGTTCGCGGCGGCGGGCACGGCGGGCGCCACCGCGGCGATGAAGGCCAACACTCGGCTGGCCGGCACGCTGGAATTGCGCAATGTGGAGTTTGGCTATGCGCGCACGCAAAAGCCGGTGATCAGCGATTTTTCGCTACGCATCGCCCCCGGTCAGCGCGTGGCCCTGGTGGGCGGGACCGGCTCGGGGAAGTCCACCATCGTGCGGCTGATCATGGGCCTGTACGAGCCGTGGTCCGGCGAGGTGCTGTTCGACGGCCGACCGCGCACCGCATGGCAGCGGGAACTGATCACCACGTCGGTGTCCTTTGTGGATCAACGCATCATGCTGTTTGAGGGCACCATCGCCGACAACTTGAGCCTGTGGGATCACACATTGCCCCACGAGGAATTGATCCGGGCGGCCACCGATGCGGCGATTCATGACGACATCGTGGGCCGGCGCGGCGGTTATGAGTCGTGGGTGTCCGAGTCTGGGCGCAACTTCAGCGGCGGTCAGCGCCAACGGCTGGAGATCGCGCGGGCGTTGACCTTAGACCCCAGCATCATCGTGCTGGATGAGGCGACCAGCGCACTGGATTCGGAAACCGAGGAACGCATCGACCGCAACCTCCGTCGGCGCGGTGTCACCACTTTGATCGTGGCCCACCGGTTGAGCACGATCCGCGACTGTGACGAGATCATCGTGCTCGACGCAGGCCGGATTGTGGCCCGCGGCACCCATGACGAACTACTCGCGCTCGGCGGTCTGTACACGTCGTTGGTGGCTGCCGAATGAGTAATTCAACATCGCCCGCCGCGCCGTTGGGACGCAACGATCGCACGCTTGATGCGCACACTCCGTTGGAGTGCTCCGACCC
>CAZVKB010000119.1:2341-8406 GCA_964627505.1 uncultured Actinomycetes bacterium
GGTTTCGCGGGTTGGTTGACGGGGTTGCTCGGCAATTGGAGCATCGCGGGCTCGGTGCAGTCGGCACCATCACAACCGGATACCGAACAGGTCAGCGTGCCGGACGGCACGCTGCTGAACTCGCGGTGGGGGTTGCGCTGGTTTGTGCCAGACGACGCGGTGGTCGAAATTGGTGCGCTGCGGGCACCGTCGGGTCTAGCCGTGCCGTTGGCCCTGCCGCCGATCGTGCGGGTCCGGGAAGCTGGCGGGGGGTTGTTCAGCGACGGTTCGGGGCTGGCGGCGGCGGATGTCGCAAGTGGCGTGCGGTGGACGCAGCAGGCTGCGATCGCGCTGGTGATCGCACATGCGCGGGATTCGATCGCGCTGGCAGATGCCCGCCACCGTGATCGATCGGCGCTCGAACGATCCGCCCGGGTAGAAGCGCTGGTGGAGTTTCAATCCATCGGTGAGACGAACGCCCCGCTGGTAGCCAGTGAAACCGAAAGTGTGCTGGCTGCCTGCATGATGCTCGGAGCAGCGCAGGGGTTCGAGATCGTCGCTGGACCCACGTGGGCGGCAGGGAACAGCCTGGACCCGGTACGGGCGATCGCGCGGGCGTCCGGGGTGCGGGTGCGAGCGGTGACACTCAGCGACGGTTGGTGGCGCAACGCAATAGATCCGATGATGGCGTTCCGGGCCGAAGACGGTCAGCCGGTGGTGGTGTTGCCCAGAAAAAAGGGTGGGTATGACCTGGTGGTGCCGCGCACCGGTGCGCGCGAAATCGTCACGCCGGATGTCGCGGCATCCCTGCGACCGTCCGGATATGTGCTGTACCGACCCATGCCATCGGGCTCGATCGGGGTCCGGGACCTGTTGGCGTTCGGGCTGCGTGGGTGCGGTCAGGACCTGCGCCGCACCGTGCTGTTCAGCCTGATTGCCGGTGTGCTGTCGTTGGCGATCCCGGTGGCTTCCGGGGTGATCCTGGGCAAGTTGGTGCCAGAGGGTGAAACCAGTGTGATCATCGGTGCCGCGATCACGCTGTTTCTGGTGGTTTTCGCCAACACGTCGTTCATGTTGGCCCGCTCTGGACGGTTGCTCAGACTGCAGGGCCGCATGCTGTCCTCGATGCAGTCGGGGCTGTGGGACCGGCTGATCGCGTTGCCGGTGTCGTTTTTCAATCGCTACTCGGTGGCCGACCTGACGCAACGGGTGACTGGGGTGAGCGCCATCCAGCAGATTGTGTCGTCGGTGGCCTCCCAGACCATGCTCGCGCTGGTGACTTTGGTGTTCAGCTTGGCGCTGCTGGTGGTGTACAACAGTCAGGTTGCCATGTGGGTGATCGGGATCACCGCGGTGGTGGTGGCGATCAGCGCCACGCTGACGTGGGCGCAGATCACCCGGCTGCGGGCGATGTACGACGCCAAGGGTGAAGCCTCCGGGGTGATGCTGCAGCTGATTCAAGGCATCGACAAGATCCGGGCATCAGCTGCTGAGAATCGGGCGCTGGCTGCGTGGTCGGCCAAGTTCGCGGTGCAGGCAGAGTTACTGCTCACCTCGGAGCGGCTCAGTGCCGTGCGCACTGCCATCTATGCGGCGTTGCCGGTGCTGCTGACGCTCACTGTGTTCACGATCGTGGGCAACAACCCGGACGTGATGTCCACCGCCGCATTCCTGACATTTATCGCCGCGCTCGGGCAGGTGACTTCGAGCACGACGCAACTGGACTTGAGTCTGGGGTATGTGCTCAACATTGTCCCGATGTTCGACCGCGTGCGACCGGTGTTGGAGGAACCGGTGGAAATCGTGGAGGGGGCCACCGATCCGGGTCTACTCAGTGGCCATGTGGCGCTGACCAATGTGAGCTACCGCTATCCGGGGATGTCGGCACTTGTGCTCGATGAGATCACGCTGTCCGCGGCGCCGGGGGAGTTCTTGGCGATTGTCGGACCGTCCGGGTCGGGCAAGTCCACGATCGTGCGATTGCTCCTGGGATTCGATCGCCCGGAAATGGGCAGTGTCACATATGACTCGCAGGACTTGGTGACGTTGGATGCGCGGGCGGTGCGCGCGCAAATCGGGGTGTCGATGCAGAACGCTGCCGTGTCCGGCAGCGACATCCTCTCGGCGATTGTCGGGGACTGGCCCCTCAGTGAGGCGGACGCATGGGCGGCGGCAGAAAAGGTGGGTCTGGCCGACGACATCCGAAAACTCCCGATGGGTATGCGCACAATCTTGGGCGAAAACGCCGGGACCTTCAGCGGTGGGCAGCGTCAGCGGTTGGTGCTTGCGGCGGCGATTGCCCGCAATCCCCGCATCGTGATTCTGGATGAAGCCACCAGCGCGCTGGACTCTGTGACCCAGGCACATGTGGCGGATAGTTTTGCGCGGCTGCAGGTCACCCGGATCGTGGTAGCACACCGCCTGAGCACCATCCGGGGGGCGGACCGGATTGTGGTGTTGGATCACGGCCGGATCGTGCAGACCGGCACCTACGATGAGCTCGTCGAACGCCCAGGGGTCTTCGCCCAGATGGTCACGCGTCAAACGTTGTAGGGGTGATTCGCCGGCAGCAGCGTTACCGCACACGCTCAGCCCAGGTGCGATCCACCAACCACGCAACTTCCGCTTCGGTGACCCCTGCCAAGAAGAACCCGCCGGTCAGCCACGTCGCAGTGATGCTGGCGACGACGTCGGAGGGCGTCGAAGGCGACCGCTCGTCCGCCCTCATATCCGGGATTGCGGAGGTCGACATGTGGATGTGCTCAGCAACACCCATCTCCGCACACCATCGCCGGAAGGCGACTGCCGCGTCACCTGGTGACACGGCAAGCACCGTATGCACCCGCTCAGGTGTGCCAAATGCTGGCCCCAAAGCCCCTAGCGCCACCCCATCGAGCCAGGCGGGCACCAACCATGTCAACACGTGCGATTTGGGTACCTGAAAGGCTGCTGACAGCTCGGTGGCAAAGGGCCACAGAGCGTGGCCAAAAGCAGATCTGCCCAGCGAGAGAAAGGCTGTGTGGGTCTGGGCACTGCTTAACGCCGCAGCAAGTCGCCACGCCTCGGAAACGCCAGCGTGCGCTCCCCCGCCCAGCGCCGGCTCATCGGCGCCCGCTGCCAGTTCGCAGCCCAACACCTCGATGGTCTGTCGCAATGCGGCCGCTAAGTTGTCGGCCAACAGCAATCGCTGCCCGCACACGGCTGGTACCACTGCCCGTGACCACGGCTCGAGCAGACCAGCCGCCAGACTCCCTCGGGTCACGGTGGCCGTGAACGTGGGGTCGATGATGGCCGTGCGTGCCCGCAGCGCAGGGCTCACCACCATCACCCGGCGCCGCTCGTGGCGATACACCGCAATCGGGCTGACCTCCGCTGCAGTGCCAATCGTCGTGGGCACGCACACCACATTCGCCGCCGCGTCGCGCGCGGCAGGAAACATCGCCATGCCCGTCCCCGCCGCAAGCGCAGGCCGCACCCGAGCGTCAGAATTCGCCAGCACCGCCAACCGTGCCGCATCCAGCACGCTGCCGCCGCCCACTGCCAGGATGGTCGCTTGAGGATGGCGCGCCATCGCCGCAGTGATCATCTCCAGCCGCTCAGAGTCAGAAGTGTCCGGCCCGATCTGCACCGTTGCGACGCTGCCCGCAGTCGCCAACAGCGCACTGTGCCGTTGCCACACCGCTGCGTCCACCACCAGCACGTGGGTCCCGGTTGCCGCACCCTCACACCAATGTCGAAAGGCCGCCGATCCGGCATAGATGGTCGTCGGACACGACCACGAGTCGATCACCGGTTGCTGCGCATTCATGTCGCCAACCTACTGGTGTGCCTGGCACACGGTCGTCTGCACCAGACCCGGGCGCGCACGTCCATCCGCCTGGATCGACCGCTTCGCCCAGGTGCTCGGGACGGCTCAGACTGCCGTGGACTTGCGCAGTGTCTCCGGCATCACCAGCGACGTCACCAACCCGAGCCCCATGATCACCGCACCCACCGCGAAGGCGGCACCGAAGCCAGCCGAGTCCAATACCAAGCCCGCCGCCAACGGCCCGATGATGGCTCCGAAATCGCTCACCATCTGGAACACCGCGACCGGTGAGCCACTGCGTTCACCATGAGTGACATCGCCGACGACGGCCGCCGGAGCCGGACCCAGGAAGGCCGCGGAAATGCCCAACACTCCCATGGACAAGAAGAACAACCACACATTGCCGCTGAACGCCAACATCACCATGCCAGCGACACTGGCGATGTTGCCCATGATCATCGCGGGCCGACGACCGCGTTGGTCAGCCAACCGACCCGCCGGTAAGAGCAGGACCGCCTGAGTGGCCGCGGCGACCAAGAACCCCACGCCCGCGACCCCTGGGCCCTGCCGCAAACCCTCGACCACGAATAGCGGCACAAGCGCCGAGCGCAGGCCAAAGATGCTGAAACCATTACCCAAGTTGGTGGCAATTGCCGCCAGATACGCTCGGTTGCGCAACGCGGTCCCCAGCGACATCGTGCGATCCGCTACGGCATCCGGATGATGGTCAGGATCGGCAAACTCCACTATCTCGTTGGTTTCCGGCGTCACCTCGTTGACTGATTCCAATGCCTCCACTGAATCCACATGCGGGGGCTGACCAGCCCCGACTCCCGACTGTTTTGCACCCTGGTCGGGTGGCTGGTCAGCGGCCCGATCATCGGGTTGCCCGGCGTCGGGGCCGCGCGTGGGCTCGGCCCCAGCCGGCACCGGATCACGCAGCCAAACCAGACACACCACGGTCGCAGCCGCCAACGTCACCGCGTAGACCAGAAAAGGTGCGCGCAGCGAAATCCCCACGACCACTCCCCCCACGGCCGGCCCTGCCACTCCGCCAAAGAGGAAGCCCGCCTGGTAGGCGCCGGTAGCCCGCCCGCGCTGTTCAGCGGCGACCGTCCGCAGCAGCAGCGCCATGGCCGAAACCGTGAACATGCTCGAGCCCACGCCGCCCAAGGCTCGCATGATGATCAGCGCCGGGTAGGACTGCGCGAAGGCCGCAGCGAAACTCGATACCGCGACGATAGCCAAGCCCGTGGCCAGCACGCGCCGTTCGCCGATTCTGTTCACCAGCGCACCCGCACCCGGCGCCGAAATCAAACGCACGAACGCAAACGCGCTCACCACCATGCCCGCCAAAAAGGCCGACACCCCAAAGGTGCGGGCGAACACCGGAATCGCCGGTGCCACAATCCCAAAGCCCAACGCCACGCAGAACGCGATCGCCGACAGCACCCCCACCTCTGGCGGCAATCCACGCAACAATGGCGTGCGCCGGGCCGTCCGGCCCCACCAGGATGCGTGCTCAGTCACTGCCCGAACCTACCGCGTGCCCACGCCGCAGCCGCATCCGCCAGTGGTGCAGGTGGCCAAATCCGCTCCTGGATCGTGCCGCGAACCGCGCGCCGTCGTGAGTCGTTGCTCACCTTTACCTCCGTGCTGGAATAGGCACCGGGAGTCGACACGTTCAGGCTCTCGCGAAACCGCTGTGGATTCGCAGCAATCTCCTGGAGGAGTCATGAAATCTTCGCGCCGCGCAGCTCTTACTGCCGCCACGGTGAGCACCATGAATGCCCAGGGTCGAAACGGTTTTCTCGCCCGCGCGAAAGCCATTCCGCCGATGCTTCGGGACACCGCCACCGGCCGGTATGACGGGCTAGGCAAAGGTCGACTTTTTGCCATGTGTCTCGCGTTGGCCTACCTCGTATCACCAGTGGACCTGCTGCCCGAAGCCCTCCTGACCATCCCCGGACTCGTGGACGATGCCGGCATTGCTGTGTGGCTACTGGCTTTGGCCATGCACTCCGCCGATGACTACCTGGCCGAGACCGCTCAAGTGCCTGTCTACGCCACCGCCACCATCGTGGAAGATCACCCCTCGCTGCTGCCGTAACACCCTTGGCAACTCAGCATCGGGTAGCCACAAGGAGCAGCCGGCGGGTAGCCACAAGGAGCAGCCGGCGGGTAGCCACAAGGAGCAGCCTGCGGGTAGCCAGCAAGACACAGCCTGCGGGTGGCTACAAGGGTCAGACGCGACCCCCGGGAGCGGGGGTGGCTCTAC
>CAZVKB010000120.1:0-8405 GCA_964627505.1 uncultured Actinomycetes bacterium
TCCACGTCGACCCACCATCAAGGCTGTACTCATAATCAGTGATCGTGCCCCCACCAGTATCCGTCGGCGCAACAAACGACAACGACGCCGAATCCTGCAACGGCTCGGCCACCACATCCGTCGGCGCACCCGCCGGATACACCACCACCAACGGCGCCGACGCCGCAGACGGCACAGAATCGCCCACCCCGTTAGTCGCCACCACCGTAAACGTGTACGTCGCACCCGCCGTCAAACCCGACACCACACACGACGTCGGCACCGGCGGCGCCACCGGACCCACCACACACGACTTCGACGGAGCCTCCACCGACGTCACCGTGTACCCCGTCAACGCCAAACCGCCATCACTCACCGGCGCCGTCCACGACACCGCCGCCTGCCCAGCCACACCCGTCAACACACCCGCCACACCAGTCGGCGCACCCGGCACCGTCCCCACCACCACCGGACCAGATGGCGCCGAGACCGTACCTGGCCCCACACTGTTGGTCGCCTGCACGGTAAACGTGTACGTCTTACCTGGTGTCAAACCTGACATCACGCACGAAGTCACCGGCGGCGTACCAGTCACCTCACACGGTGCCGGTGCAACCCCCCCATCCACAGGCATCGCCTGCACCGTGTACATCGAAATCTGCGCACCACCATCAGAGGACGGCGCCACCCACGACACCGTCACCTGCCCCGCCCCCGACACCGAACCCGACACCGACGTCGGCGCACCCGGCACCGTCGCCCCAGACGTGATAAACGGCACCGGCGCACCCAACGTGGTACCACCAGCATTGGTGGCCGAAACGGCAAAGAAATACATCGTCGAAGGCGTCAACCCCACAACAGGTGCCGACACCATCACCGGCGAAGAGCCCCCCGCCGAGGAGGGCGTCACAGGAGTGGCAGGCGTCCCGCCACCAGAGGAAATAATCTCCATGTTCGTGCTGTATCTGATCGAGATATCCGACGTCGGCGAACCCATCGGATTCACCGTTCCACCCAAGCTCGCCGACGTCGCCGTCACAGAAGTAGCCGCCGGACCACTCACCACCACCGGCGCTGCTGGCGACGTCGTGAACGACAGAGTCGACCCATTCGTCGTACCGACCATGTTGGTCGCCGACACCCGATAGAAATATGTCGTGGAAGGCGACAACCCCGACACCGCCGCTGACACCGGCGTCGACACATCAGCGGAAACCGACGAAGGTGTCACTGTTGGAGACGTCCCATTACCGGCATTCACCACGGCAGCATCCGTGTCGTACTTGATCGTCAATGCGGACGTGTCCGAACCGTTGGCATCTACCGTGCCGTTCAACGTCGCCGACGTCGAGGTCACCGAGCTCGCCGCTGACGTCACCACCTCAGGGAACCAAGCACCAAACATGCGAAGGGAGGAATTCCCGCGAGTAGTGAGATACGTATCGATCCCAGATGCCGTGGGTGCCATACCGAATGGTTGCGAAAGTCCAGATAGCGGCCCCGAAACAAACTGCGTCGGAGTTGCGTCCCCAGTGGCATTCGGTGAGTACGTTGTCACGGAGTTACCAGTGTTGTTCGCCACGCTTACGCTGCCGTCGCTGTACCCGAAGATGTCTGTCGGTCCGGATAATTCCGTAGCGCCACCACTGATCGTTCCCGATGGTGGGATCGGCATTCCACCGAAAGCGCTTGATGTGGAGTCCCACCTGTACACCAAATTGCTGTCATGGCTCGCCACGAACAACACATTCGACGTGGTAACAGAGATGCCCGAAGGCGAAGCGGCCAACCCAAGTTCGCCATTCGGCTCCTGGTTTCCGTCTGCGGTTGCAGCCACGTCCCACTTCGAGACGCTGTTCGTGCCGGCATTGGCCACATACAAGCGCCCACCTGTATCCACTGATATACCTTGCGGGGAATTCAGGAACGTCATATTGCCTGTGATTGTTCGTTCAGGATCGGCATCACCACTCGCACCCACCGCATACACCGTGATGCTGCCAACGCCTGAGACCCCCCCAGTTTCATTCGAAACATACAACTCACCCGTCGGCCCGAAGGTCAGATACTTAGGTGTCGACAGGCCCGTCGAATTGCCGCTGATGGTGCGCACGGGCGCCTGAGGACCATTCGCACCCGGGGGGTAGACATTCACCGCAAAAGGAGCGTCTGGTTGGGCTACATACACGTAACCATCGGCATCCACCGCCACACCCGCACTCGAGGACGACAATCCAGTACCGACACCAGACGCGACAAACCGCGGCGAAACATCTATTGGGTCTGCCGCTGCGGCCGGTCCCGCACCTGTAACGCCCACCAGGAATGCCATCGTGGACAGCACGGCCAACATGGCCACCGCCACCCGTCCCCGGGAACGCACCCGCATGGCCCCGCCCTGCACCAGGTTGTGTGGAGCTGATGACTCTCCCGGCCCCCGGAGGCGATTCCGCAGCTGCTTTGACGACGTCGACGATGAAAGCTCTTTACTCACAGCACACCTCATTTGGACCGCACAACTTGGATGCTTCGCTCAAATCGTCACGATAGGCATACAAGAACCAAACGCCACGCTGATGTTCGGATACCCGAAGTTGCCACTGCAACAGGGTCGGGAAATCGGTGATCACCGGTGCTCTCCCACCCCATCTCGACGGTTGCCAGGCCGCCCACCTGCGCAACTCTGAAATCCGAATCCGGCGTCACATCACCACAACCGTGCACCGCCGAGCACCGGCGCGGTAGATTTCCGGTAGAAGCAGAACCAGCAACAGAGAGGAACAACTGTGCCGCTCACCCGACGCAAGGTTGATGGAACAGCCGCGAGGGCGCTCGTCGAGCGCTCCCGAGACGCCCAACTGACCTACGCACCAGTTGGCATCAGCCTCGGCTGGGCCCCCGCGCCCCATGGCTTCCGCACCCGCACCACCGAACGCGTGGTCGGACAGGGCAGCGCGGCTTTCGCCAAGGTCGGCGAAGCCCTCATGACCTGGCAACTGCATCGCCAGGCTGGCTTTCACATGGAACCCCAGCACAACCAAGTTCGCGAGGGCGAGCGCGTCGGCATCGTGCTGCCGCTGCTCGGCCTATTCGGAGTCTCGGCGATTTGCCAAGTGGTGGCCGTGGTGGCTGAGGGCGACACCATCGGTTTCGCCTACGGTTCCCTGCCGAAACACCCCCTACAGGGCGAAGAGTCGTTCATCGTGAGCCACCGTCCCGACGACTCGGTGGTGTTGACTGTCACAGCGGTCACGCGGCCGGCAGCGTGGTTCGTCAAACTCGCGGGACCCATTGCCAGTGCGAAGGAAACCAAAACCACCCAGCGCTACCTCAATGCTGCGGCCCATTTCGCCCAGGCACCCGCATCAATGCACGCTGAGCCCTAGTCCGCCGCGGCACCTCACCGCAGTCTGATCAACAGAAGTCGGGGCGCCAGGGGTAGTCGTTGGTACCCGACGAGGTGGTCTTGCTGCCCAAAAACTGGTGCAACTGAATGCGGTTGATGTCGAACCCCGTGCGGGACGCCGCCAGGTACAGCCGCCACGTACGGGCTTTGGCCAACCCAACGTCTGCCACGGCTTCTTCCCAGTTGGCTTCCAGGTTCTCACTCCAGTGCTTGAGGGTGAGTGCGTAGTGCTTGCGAATGTTTTCCTCATGCTGGATCTCGAACCCGGCATCATTCATCGGCCCCATCACTTGGGCTGGGCCCACAAGTTCACCGTCGGGGAAGATGTAGCGGCTGATGAACCCGCCCGCTTTGGCCTTCTGGGTCCCATCATTGCGGGTGATGGTGTGATTGAGCAGACGTCCGCCGGGCCGCAATTTGCGGTGCAGGAAGCCGAAGTACGACGGGTAGTTGCGCACCCCGATGTGTTCGGTGAGGCCGATCGACGAGATCCGATCGAATCCTGACTCAGGGACGTCCCGGTAGTCCATGAAACGCACTTGCGCCCGGTCGGACAGACCCTGATCGGCAATCAGCTGCGTCCCATAGGCAGCCTGCTGTGCCGACAGCGTCACCCCGATCGCATCCACGCCGTACTCCCGCACTGCATGGACCACCATGCCGCCCCATCCGCACCCGACATCCAGCAACCGCATGCCCGGTTCCAACCCCAGTTTGCGGCAGACCAGATCGAACTTGTACTCCTGGGCATCTTCCAGACTCGACTCCGGAGTCGGGAAAATGGCGCAGGTGTAGGCCATGGACGGACCCAGCAGCATCCGGTAGAAGGAATTCGACACGTCGTAGTGATGCGAGATTGCTGAGGCATCCCGGCGCTTGGAGTGCCGCCAACCCTTCATCCGCGCTTCCTGGGGCGGAATCGGCGGGCGCCGCAGATTCTTCCAGTGCACCGACTTGGCCATCTTGAACATGTCCGCCGGACTCATACCTTTACCGACCGCCTGCACCAAAGCCACGAGTGCCGCGTGCAGATCGCCGGTGACGTCCAGCGCGCCAGACACGTAGGCCCGGGCAAGACCCAGGTCGCTGGGTGCCGTCGCGATATACGCAACCGCATCCGGGGACTTGATCTCAATCGTCGCCACTGGATCCGCCGGACCGATCTCGCTGCCGTCGTATGCGCGCACCGCCACGCCCGAGTCCGAGCCCACAACCACCGTGAACATGTCCGCGATTCGCATCTTGTCGCTACCTTCCAGCCACACACTTGGAATACAGATCAAGCAGTCGTCCGTCCGGATCGTACTGCGCCTTAAGCACACCATAAGTGGCGCCGTTGTAGATAGACCAGAACTCGGCTTCCGGATAGAAACTATTGGAATACAGCGATTTGCGGCCGTCGAGTCGGGCCACTTCCACCTCGATCGCACGGTTGACGGTGCCGTCCTCGGCGCCAGGTGCGATCGGCACACTCGACCAGAACCCCACGTTCACATACGTTTTGTCCGCGGCCATCACATAGAGATCCCAGCGGTGCTGCGGGTCGAGTTGGGTCAGCGGGCAGAGCCAGATCGGTCGGATCCCGACCTCCCGGTGGAAGAAATCCAGAAACTCCGCGAGCCGTTCGACCGGCACTTCCACATCTTGAATGACGTACTCCCGCTTGGGCTGTCCGCGCAACACCGCCAAGCGATCGACGACCGCGTACCGACGCGCGAATGCCACAGCCCGGAAGTACGTGTCCGAGCGCAGGTAGCGACGTGGAATGAACGGTCGGACATACGGCTTCTGCACGCCGAGGCCGCCGGAGCACCAAAACCAGTCGGTGTCCCAGCGCCAGATGTAGTCGCGCACGGTCAAAAAGTCCCGGTGCCGCTGGGCGATCGAACGGTAAAAGATGCGCGATCCGGTGTAGTCCGAGACATACGGGGCGTGATCGGCCCACCGGCCCAGCGTCAGGTAGATCTCATCGGGCGCGAACACGGTGCCGTCGAGGAAGTCCACCTGCCGCCCATGATGACTGCGGGTATGAGTGATCTCCGCGATTGCTGCGGCCACCTCGTCCGCGGAGTGAAACCGCACATGATCCAATTCCACATACCGGTGCACTGGCGCCAGTTGGATCCGTAGCCGCAGCGCGTATCCGAGCGTGCCGTAGGAGTTGGGAAACCCGAAAAACAACTGCGCGTGCTCATTGTCCGGGCGCGCAGTGACGATCTCTCCCGAGCCGGTGAGAATGTCCATCTCAAGCACCGACTCGTGGGGCAGACCGGCCCGAAACGACGATGACTCGATCCCCAGCCCAGTGACGGCGCCGCCCAGCGTGATCGTCTTCAACTGCGGTACCACCATCGGCATCAGGCCGTGGACCAACGTGGCATCCACCAGGTGCTCATAGGTAGTCATCCCCAGCACGTCCGCGGTTTGGTTGGCCACATCCACATGGAGTACGCCGGCAAAGTCGGACACATCCAAGCGCGTGCTGGCCACTGGCTCGCGCAGTCGAAAGAGATTGGAGGTCGCCTTGCCCAGTCGCACCGGCGCATCGGCGGGCAGTGCCGCCAACTGCGCGCGCACCCGGTCCACTTTCGCCTCATAGGAGGCGCGCACTGCTGACGGCAGTTCGGTGATCGTCATGCCATTCGCTCCTTCGCGCTCGACCCCACCACCTGGTTGGGCTGCGGCGGGTATCGCAGCCACCATCTTGACGGACCCCTCGCGCACCGTGTGCGCAGGTCCACCTACTCGCACTTATGTCACATTCTTGTTACACCTTGGCGACAAATTGGGTTCCGGTCTGGCCAGCCGCTAGGTTCTCACTCAGGATTGGGGACGCCGATGACAGCAACAACGCGCACACCACCTGCGGAGTACCAGCCTGTACCGGGTGCGTATGACGAGATGTATGACCCTGCCGGGAGACCGCGGGGTGGACTGAATCAACTCGACGCCGCACTGCGGGCGCTCGGGTCCGAAGGCCTGCGCGACCGCGGCCGCGTGCGTGACAGTCACCTCACGGCCCAAGGCATCACCTTCACACTCAGCGGACGGGAACGCCCGCTGCCTCTGGATCTCATTCCACGGGTGATTGAGGCCGACGAGTGGCGGATCATCGATCAGGGAGTTCGTCAGCGGATCCGGGCACTCGAGATGTTTCTCGACGACGTGTATTCAGCCGGGCAGATCCTCTCCGAACGCATCGTGCCCCGGGCGTTGGTCACCAGTTCGGCGCACTTCCACCGCGCCGCGCACGGGATTCGGCCACCCAACGGCGTGCGGATCCACGTTGCCGGCGTGGACCTGATTCGGGACCAGGACGGCACCATGCGCGTGCTGGAAGACAACCTGCGCAACCCGTCTGGGGTCTCCTACGTTCTTGAGAATCGGCGCACGCTGGCGCATGTGGTGCCGGAAATCTTTCCCACCCAGCGGGTGCGCAGTGTTGCGGAATACCCCGAACGGCTGCTTGCCTCGCTCGTCGCGGCCGCGCCGCTGGGCGTGCCCGATCCCACGGTGGTGGTGCTCACCCCGGGTGTCCACAACTCCGCCCACTTCGAGCACGCGTTCCTGGCCCGCCGCATGGGCGTGGAGTTGGTGGAGGGTCGGGACCTGTTTTGCCGGGACGGTTCCATCTTCATGCGCACCACCAAAGGCCCGCGGCAGGTGCACGTGATCTACCGGCGCATCGACGACGACTACCTCGATCCGGTGCATTTCCGTCCCGAGAGCATCCTCGGGATCCCAGGGGTAGTCAACGCCGCCCGTGCCGGCACCATCTCCATCGCCAATGCGGTGGGCAACGGGGTAGCCGACGACAAAGCCCTGTACCCCTACGTGCCCAAGATCATCGAGTACTACCTCGGGGAACGTCCGGTGCTCGACAATGTGCCCACCTATGACCTGCAGGACGATGATGTGCGGGCCTATGTGCTGCAACGCCTGGACACCATGGTGCTCAAACCGGTGGACGGTTCCGGCGGCTACGGACTGGTGATGGGACACCAAGCCTCGGATGAGGAGCTGACCACAGTGGCGGCGTCCATCACCGAAGAACCACGTGCCTGGGTGGCTCAGCCGGTACTCACGTTGAGCACTTCGCCCTCAGCCGTGGGCGAAGGTCAGATCGAACCGCGCCATGTGGACCTGCGCCCGTTCGCCGTCAACGATGGCGAGAAGGTGTGGGTACTGCCCGGCGGTCTCACGCGGGTGGCTCTGCGCAAAGGCAGTTTAGTGGTCAACTCCTCGCAAGGCGGCGGTTCCAAAGACACCTGGGTGCTCGACGACGGCAAAGGCGGAATCTCCGCCGACGAAGGCCCGACTGTGGCCGACGGCACCGCCGAAGGGTTCATCGGCATCGAACAGCGTTACCAGCGTCGACCCACATGGCGGGAGAGCGGTCCAGTGCTCACGGCCGAACGCATGCGCCAACAGTCTGAGCAGCAACAGCAAGCGGCGGGATCCCCGCCGACCCCGCCAGTCCTGCGCACCGTGGCACCGGAGGAATCATGCTGAGTCGGCTCGCGGAGAGTTTCTACTGGATCGGCCGGTATGTGGAGCGCTCGGAGGCGACAGCCCGGATCCTCGCCGAACATCACCAACTCCTGGTGGAAGACAAGCGGGTAGCTCCGGCGATGGGCGCGCGAATCCTGTTGGAAGCGCTCAATATGCCGGATCCGGAAGGGGCTGTCACCTCACCGTCGGCGTTGGTGCGTCGGGTGCTCGGCAGTACGGAGGATCCCACGACTATCAGCGGATCGGTGCATGCCGCCCGCGAGAATGCCCGCGCCATTCGCGATGCCCTCTCCGGGGAGGTTTTCGAAGCGCTCAACAGCGTGGACATGCGACTGTCGTTGGCGGTGAGCAAGCCCGACATCCGCAGCCCTGGCGTGCTGCTGTTCGGAGTTCTGGAACGGCTCGCCGTGGTGCACGGAGTGATCGACTGGACCTCCCCGCGGGACGAGGGTTACTTCTTCCTGCGGCTCGGACGCACCCTGGAACGACTTGACATGACGGCGCG
>CAZVKB010000121.1:0-8383 GCA_964627505.1 uncultured Actinomycetes bacterium
AACCGCAATCGGTGCTGCTCCTTGGAGGCACCTCGGAAATCGGCTTGGCGATTGTCCGGGCGCTGCCCCGGGCGCGCCTGCGCCGGGTCACCCTCGCGGGACGTCCGAGCCCGCGGCTGGATGCTGCGGTGTCCACACTGGGCGGCGAACTGCCCGGTGTCGACGTGTCGGCGTCAGCTTTCGATGCCGATGCCCCGGAATCGCATCGCGCTGCTTTGGCCGACGCCGTCGGCGGCGTGGATGTGGACATCGTGATTGTGGCATTTGGCGTGCTCGGTGATCAACAGGCGATCACCGCCGACCCGGCTCTGGCCCTGCCGTTGTTGCGCACCAACTTCCTCGGGGGCGCCAGCGCCGTCTTGGAGACTGCCGCACTGCTCGAACGGCAAGGCCATGGTTCGATCATTGTGCTGTCGTCGGTGGCCGGAGATCGGGCGCGCGCCAGCAACTATGTCTATGGGGCCAGCAAGGCCGGACTCGACACGCTGAGCCAAGGCTTGGGCGACGCGTTGGCAGACACGGGCATCGAGGTGTTGGTGGTGCGCCCGGGCTTTGTGCACTCCCGCATGACCGAAGGTCTCGAAGCCGCGCCTTTCGCCACCACGCCGGAAGCCGTCGCCGCCGACACCGTAAAGGCCTGGCAGGCTGGCAAGCATGTGGTCTACTCACCTGCCATTCTGCGGGCCGTGATGGGCACGATGAAAGCTCTGCCGCGGCCAGTTTTCCGCAAAGTGGCGGCGAAATAGTCCCCGGATAATTAACCTCAGGGAATCTAGCGGCTAGCCCGCACCGGCCAGATTGCGCAAGTAATGTAAGGAATCATGCGATTTCTGCCGTGCACAGCACCCTTTTTCGGCCACTATGCTCTCGGCTGATTCTTCGACATCTATTCACCGGGAGGCGCGCGTGCGGAAAGTGTGGGTGATTGCTGCCGCTTTGTTGGCCGCCGTCCTGACCGCACTCATCACTGCAGTGCCAGCACATGCAGATGAGGGAACGTCGCTTCGCGGCACACTGTTGGTCAAGGACAACACCGAAGACGTCAGTGTCGTCGGGGCCCGCGTCACGGTAACGAATACGACCGAAGTGACAGGTGCCACCGGCCCACTCGCGGCGGGTGCGTTCTCGACTGAGGGCGTCAGCGACGATGCCGGCAAGTGGACGGTGATCGTGCCTGGGGCGGGCAGTTATTTGGCCACTTTGGACGAGGCCAGCCTGCCCGAGGGCGTGGGTTTAGCAGAGGGCGCGGAAAACACCCTGACAGTGTCGGTGCTCGAGGGCACCACAAAATCCGTACTGTTCCGCCTCGACAGCGGTGAAGGCGGCGGTGGCACCACCAGCAAAGCTGCGCAAGCCCTGCAACTCACAGTCGATGGGTTGCTGTTCGGGCTGGTGATCGCGCTGGCGGCCATCGGGCTGTCGCTCATTTTCGGCACCACCGGGCTCACTAACTTCTCCCACGGTGAACTCATCACCCTCGGCGCCCTGAGCACGTATTTCTTCAATGCCGTCCTCAATCTGCCGTTCGTGATTTCTGCCGCCGGCGCACTCGTGGTCTGCGCCGTGTTGGGAGGCGTGCAGGACCGATTACTTTGGCGAAATCTACGCCGCCGCGGCACCGGGCTGATCGCCATGCTCGTCGTGAGCATCGGCTTCGGCATCTTGCTGCGCTACATCTACCTGTTCTTCTTCGGCGGCAACACGCGGCAGTTCCGCAGTTACGTCGGGCAGGCTGGCATCGAGATCGGTCCTGTAGTGATCACCCCCAAGGGGTTGATCGCTGCCGCCGTGGCCATCATCTTCCTGCTCGCCACCGCCTATTGGCTCCTGCGCACCCGGTCGGGCAAGGCCAGCCGGGCGATCGCCGACAATCCCGCCCTGGCCAGCGCCTCCGGAATCGACGTCGAGCGCGTCATCAACCGGGTGTGGATCTACGGCGCTGGGCTGGCGGCACTGTCCGGCATCATCTACAGCCTAAACAACGGCGTGAGCTGGATCCAAGGTTTCCAACTGCTGCTGTTGGTGTTCGCCGGAGTCACCCTCGGCGGGCTCGGCACGGCGTTTGGCGCGATCGTCGGTTCGCTGATCGTCGGGGTGATGATTCAGGTTTCGACACTTTTCGTCCCGCCGGAATTGAAGAACGTTGGTGCACTGGTGATCCTGATCCTCATTCTGATGGTCAGACCCCAGGGCATCCTCGGTCGCCGCGAACGGGTCGGGTAAGGGGTTCACGATGGATTGGGCGAATATCCTCAGCCAGGCCATCACCCAGGGCCTGGGCGTCTTGGCCGTGATCTACGCGCTGGCGGCAATCGGACTGAACGTGCAGTTCGGCTACACCGGGCTGCTGAACTTCGGGCAAGCGGGCTTCTTGGCGGTGGCCGCCTACGGGTTTGCCGTGAGCATCGTGCTGCTGGACTTCCCGCTGATCCTCGGGGTGGTGGTGGGCCTGCTGGCGGCGGTGGCGCTCGGGTTGATCCTGGGTATCCCGACGTTGCGGCTGCGCGCGGACTATCTGGCGATCGTGACCATCGCCGCGGCGGAGATCATTCGGCTGCTCGTGCGTTCGGTTTCGTTGCGCGAATACTTCGGCGGGTCCGACGGCATCAACAACTTCGCCGACGACTTCTACTCGCTGTCCCCCTATGGCAGCGGCCTGCAGGCCGGCCCGATCGATCTGAGTCAGAACGACTTGTGGGTGGTGACGGTCGGTTGGACGCTGGTGGCGCTGTCGTGCTTGCTGGTGTGGCTGTTGATGCGCTCCCCCTGGGGACGTGTGATCAAGGCGATTCGGGAGGACGAGGAAGCCGTCCGCTCCCTGGGCAAGAACGTGTATTTCTACAAGATCCAGGCCTTGATCCTTGGTGGTGTGCTTGGGGCGCTCGGCGGGTTCATCTTTGCCCTCGGCTCGCAATCCGTGCAGCCGGACAACTACTCCACCGACCTCACCTTCTTCGCCTACGCCGTACTGGTGCTCGGCGGGGCGGGCCGGGTGATGGGGCCGGTGCTGGGAGCCGTGGTGTTCTGGTTCCTGCTGGTGTTCATCGATGGCGCGCTGGCCGGAGCGGTGCAAAGTGGCACGATCGACTTCATCCGAACTGATCAAGTGGGCCAGGTGCGCTACTGGATCCTGGGCTTGTCTTTGATGCTGCTCATGATCTACCGGCCACAGGGCATTCTCGGCGATAAAAAGGAGTTGGCCCTCAATGCCCGATGACGACCCCCAGACAACTCAGAATCCCGCGACTGCTGACCTCGGCGCGACTGCGCCCCCAAAACGCGGGATGACCGGCAAGCGGCGGGCGGCGGCAGCGTTGGCGGCTGTGGCGCACGAACCCGGGGTGCCCAAGCCCGACCCGATCCTCGTGGCCGATGGCATCGTGCGGCAGTTCGGCGGCCTCACGGCTGTGTCGGTGGATCATGTTGAGATCCAGCGTGGAGCCATCACCGCGCTGGTCGGGCCCAACGGTGCCGGCAAAACCACGTTCTTTAACCTGCTCACCGGCTTTGACCAACCCAACGCCGGGCAGTGGCAATTCAACGGCATCGAACTCAGCGGCAAGCCCGCCTACAAGGTGGCGCGCCTGGGAATGATCCGCACGTTCCAACTCACCAAGGCCTTGAGCCGGATGCGCGTGATCGACAACATGGCGCTCGGGGCCCAAAACCAGCGCGGCGAACGGTTTTTGGCCGCGTTGATCCCCGCGGCGTGGCGGTCGCAGGAACGCAGCATCGAAGCCAAGGCCGACGAATTGCTGGCGCGCTTCAAATTGGCGGAGAAGCGCGAGGATTTCGCCGGATCGCTCTCCGGCGGGCAACGCAAACTCCTGGAGATGGCTCGGGCACTCATGAGCGATCCAGAACTGGTGATGCTCGACGAGCCGATGGCCGGGGTCAACCCCGCGCTCACGCAGTCGCTGCTCGATCACATCGAAGGTCTGCGC
Source organism: uncultured Actinomycetes bacterium (assembly GCA_964627505.1). Taxonomy (GTDB): domain Bacteria; phylum Actinomycetota; class Actinomycetes; order S36-B12; family UBA10799; genus JACJWR01. The sequence continues at coordinate 3,945 of CAZVKB010000121.1, forward strand.
GACGAGGGCATGTCCGTGGTGTTCGTCGAACACGACATGGATGTGGTGCGCACGATCAGCGACTGGGTGGTGGTCATGGGTCAGGGCAGCATCATCGCCGAAGGCCCGCCCGACGCTGTGATGGCCAACCCGGCGGTGATCGATGCCTATCTCGGCACCCACCACGGCAAGGCGCTGACCGCCACCGGAGAATCGTTGTCCGACACCCAGGAGTCCGCATGAGCGTCAGCCCCGATGACCCAGCCGAGTTCGAGCGCGAGATCGATCTCGATGCCCAGCAGCGCGGCGGCCACCACTCGACCGCCCATATCGACCGCACGATCCACGTCACGGCGGCGGGCGGGGCGCTCGTGCGCATGGACGAAGTGATTGCCGGATACGTTCCGGGGGTCAACATCGTCAACAGCGCCGACTTGTATGCCCAGGCGGGTGAGCTTGTGGGCATCATCGGGCCCAACGGCGCCGGCAAGTCCACGCTGCTCAAAGCGCTGTTCGGGCTGGTATCGGTGCGATCTGGCACTGTGATGTTCAACGAAGAAGACATCACCAACATGCGTGCCGACCAACTCGTGGCCCGCGGGATCGGGTTTGTGCCGCAGACCGAGAACGTGTTCCCCTCGCTGACGATCGAAGAGAACCTGCAGATGGGCTGCTTTCAACAACCCGATCTGTTCGGCGAGCGCTTCGAGTTCGTCGCCGGCTTGTTCCCGGCTCTGGCCGCTCGCCGCAAGCAGCGCGCAGGCAGCCTCTCCGGGGGCGAGCGGCAAATGGTGGCAATGGGCCGCGCGCTGATGATGAAGCCCTCAGTGCTGCTCCTAGACGAGCCGAGCGCCGGCCTCTCCCCCGCCCTGACGGACGAAGCGTTCGTGCGCGTGAAGGAGATCAACGCCGCCGGTGTCACGGTGATCATGGTGGAGCAGAACGCTGCGCGCTGTCTGCAAATCGTGGATCGGGCGTATGTGCTCGATCAGGGTCGCAACGCCTACACCGGCACCGGTCGGGCGCTGGCCAATGATCCCAAGGTGATCGAGTTGTACCTGGGGACGCTGGCCAAGGCGTAGGTCGGCGCTGGCGCCGAACCGGCGGTGCGGATCTCTACGCCCCAGGGCCGTCGGCCCCAGGACCGGAGGCGGCGTTCGGCGTCTCCGGCACGACAGTCGCGGCCGAGTCCGTTCCTGCGGGCTTGAGCGGGCCGGGCGCCCACAGCCAACCCAACGACCCGTCCGCGGCTTTCCGCCCGTAGTAGCCCCCGCCCCGCCCGCGCAGGATGAACGCCATGCCGACCGCTATCGCGCCCCCCGCTATCGGACCGATGAGATAGGCCCACCACGCGGTGAAATCACCCATGACCAATGCCGGTCCGAGCGACCGAGCCGGGTTCATCGACGCACCTGAGACCGGGGCGCCAAACAGTCCGTCGAGGGCGATGGTGAAGGTCACAGCCAGAGCACTGAGCGACCCCACGTTCTGCGCGCCGGAGGAGGCGCCCAGAATCACACTCACCAGAATCGCCGTCAGCAGCACCTCCCAGAACATGGCCGTGAGTGTGGAGATGCCCACCCCAGGCAGTGTCAGACCGGCCGAACCCTGCGACCCGAGTAGCCCGATCAGCATCAACGTGGCCAGGATCGCCCCTGCCATTTGCGCAACGATGTACATCGGCACACGCTGCCAAGGGAAGTCGCGCCGCAGGGCAAAGGCCAGCGTCACTGCCGGGTTGAGGTGAGCCCCTGAGACAGACCCCATGAACAGGATGATCGCACCCACCATGAGCGCCGGTGCGGTTACGGCGGCAGCCAACGGAATGACGTCACCGCCGAATCGGGCATTCACCATGCCACCCCCAACCGCCACAGTCACCAACATGAACGTGCCCAGGAGTTCGCTGAAGATCCGGCGATACTCATACTTGGGGTTGGCGAACTCGAATCGTTCGCGCAGAAAGTGCCCTGGGTAGCCCAGGCTACGGGCGAGGGCGTCGCCGTGTGTGACCACCAAATCCCGACGGCTGAGCTTGGTTGCAGCCATGATCTCGTCGGGTGAGTTGCTGGCGGCGGCGGTGTGGTCAGGCTGTGACGACATGCTCTCTACCCTAGAGGTGGGTGGGTGCCGGTGTGGACTGATTCGCGTGGACCTGCGCGGCAGTCAGCAAAAAACTGCGCGCTGACAGCGCGACACCCGAGGGTGCCAACGCTGCCAGCGCGCAGTAGCGGTAACGCGGGTGCTGCGTGATCAGCTCGTGGTGGCCGGACCGAACACGTACACGCCCATGGCGGCCTTGCTCGGGTCACCGTTGGCCGCGAGGTTGATCGGACCAGACTGACCTTCATAGTTGATGGCTTGACCCTGCTCGAGCAGCGTCTTGCAGCCGGCAAAGTCCGTGCAGTCGGCACCGGCGCTGTTGCCGCCGCTGACACTCACGATGTTTTGTGCGATCGCCGTACCGCTGTCGTTCTGGGCCTGGATTGCCGCGAGCGCGATCAGGTTCACCGCGTCGTAGGTTTCGGCGGCGTAGGTGAAGTCCACGAGTCCGCTGTTCACCGTGAGCAGTTGCTGCCGGAACTCTTCGCTTGGCGCGGAGCCCGGCGTGGTGCCGCGGACGCCGTCGAGCGTGCCTTCGGGCAGATCCTCAGCCAGCGTGTTCGACAGGTTGCCGTCCACGAGGTAGAGCTGGGTGTTCTGCGGGCCGATGCCCTGCTTGATGAGTTCCTGCAGGATCTTCTTCGACTCGTCGAAGCCGATCAGCGTGATCGAGTCGACGTTGGCTGCCTTGCACTGGCCCACCTCGGCCTCGAAGGACGCAGCCTTGGGGTCGTAGATGATCTTTTCGCTGACTTGGCCACCGCCGCTGGTGAAGGTTTCCTCCACCACGTTGGCCAGACCTTCACCGTAGGCATCTTGGAGCGCCAGGATGCACATGGTGGTCTTGCCGTTTTCCAGCGCGAGGTCGCCGAGCACTTTGCCCTGCAGGGTGTCCGGCGGCGCGGTGCGGTAGTACAGACCGTTGTCCGGGTAGTCCGACAACTTGATCGAGGTGTTGGCGGGCGACACCATGATCACGTTGGCGCCGGTGACCTTGTCGATGACGCTCAATGTCACAGACGAAGAGGCCGCGCCGACAATAGCGTCGACGCCCTGGGAAATCAGCCGGTCCACGGTCTGGGAGGCGACGTTGGTGGAGGTGTCACCGGAGTCACCGTTGATCAGTTCCACGGGGGCACCGTTGACTCCACCGGCGGCATTGATCTGCTGCACGGCGAGTTCGGCGGCGGCAAATTCCGGTGGCCCGAGGAAGGCCAGCGAACCCGTCTGCGGGAGCAACGTGCCAATCTTGAGCTGACCGTCACCGGCGGCTGCCGTGGCCGGCGCGCCTGGAGCGTTGGCGGCTGCGGGGGGCAGGGGGACATCCGAGATCACGGTGTCTGCGAGATTGAATTTCGCGGCAGCTGGGCTGGCCGACGCTGAGGTCTCCGACGATGAGCTGCCGCCACACGCGGCGAGCGCCAAGGAGGCAGCGCCGAGCACGATGCCCGACTTCAGGACCGAGGATCGTTTCATATAGTTCTCCTAGTCAAAGGGACGCCGACTGTGCCGACGGTGCGACGACAATAGCCGTAAACACTTGCTTACGCTGCCACTTGGCTGCGGCGTGTTAGTTGCCGGCAGGTTTCTGCTGTGTGAATTCGTCCCCGTCGACGACTTTCTGGGCCACCTGGGCCATCGACGTGCGGCGATCCATGGCTGCCCGCTGCAACCAGCGGTAGGCGTCATTCTCATCGATGTCCAGGTGTGCGGCGATCATGCCTTTGGCGCGCTCAATCACCTTGCGGTCGGCCAGCTGGCCCGACAGCGCATCGACTTCGGCCGCCAGATGGGCGGTGTCGTTGAATCGCGCGACGGCCATTTCAATCGCTGGCATCAACTGCACCGGTGACACCGGCTTGACCAGGTAGGCGACAACCCCGGCGGCTTTCGCCCGATCCACCAGGTCGCGCTCGCTGAACGCGGTCAGCATGACCACCGCCGCGAGCCGCTCCCCCATGATGATTTCGGCTGCCGTGATGCCATCCATCACCGGCATGCGCACGTCTAGGAGCACCACATCCGGGCGCAGCGACGCGGTGAGTTCAACTGCGGCTTCCCCGGTGGCAGCCTGGCCAACCACCTCGTACTCGGCTTCAGTCAACATTTCCACGAGGTCGAGGCGGATCAATGCCTCGTCCTCTGCCACCACCACTCGCACAGTCACGCGGACTACGCTAATGCCCCGGCGCGGACGTCGCGACACATGGGTGCCGGCGTTGTGCCCCCGGTGCGTCCACGAATGCCGCGGGGTGCCGGTATCATGTTCGTCGGTACCGCCCCTGTAGACCAACCGGCAGAGTCACGGGTCTCAAAATCCCGCCAGTGTGGGTTCGAATCCCACCGGGGGCACCATT
>CAZVKB010000122.1:0-8225 GCA_964627505.1 uncultured Actinomycetes bacterium
CGCACACCATCGAGATACCCGGGTGGGGGTACGAGCACTCCTGCGGTGCCGACGACCGTTTCGATCATGATCGCGGCCACTGTGCGTGGGCCCTCGAAGGTGATGACCTGCTCGAGATGCGCCAAAGCCCGCTCGGATTCCTCTTCCGGGGACTGGGCCCAAAACGACGACCGGTACAGGTACGGGCCGAAGAAGTGCACGTGTCCGTAGGCAAACTCGTTGGGCCAGCGCCGCGGGTCGCCGGTGGCGGTGATCGCGGCACCGGTGTTCCCGTGGTAGCTGCGGTAGAAACTGAGCACCTTGTGGCGCCCAGTGTGCAACCGGGCCATCCGGATGGCATTTTCAGCCGCGTCCGCACCGCCGTTGGTGAAGAACACTTTGTGGTGTCCCGCGGGCGCCAAATCGGTGATGGCCTTCGCGGCTCGGCCGCGCACCAAGGACGCATGCTGCGGGGCGAGCGTCACCTGCACGCCCGCTTGCTCCTGAATCGCCGCGACGACCGCCGGGTGCTGATGGCCGATATTGGCGTTGACCAATTGGCTGGAGAAATCCAGGAATTCGGTGCCGTCGAAATCCCACACCTTGCTGCCTCGGCCGGAAGACAGCACCCGCGGATTCAGCGCCCCCTGCGCACTCCAGGAATGGAAAACATGCGCCCGGTCGAGGGCGAATGCTTCGTCGTTGGTGCCGTCCAGCCACCGCTCGGCAAACGTCTGCTCATCGGTCATGCCTTGCAGCGTAGGTGGATTATGGGACTGTTGCGAAATCAGGGCCGGATGGCGTCGCGAAATCCGCCGCTCGTGCGCCCGCTAGCCTTACCCGCATGCGAGTGCTTGTAATCGGATCCGGGGGTCGCGAACATGCCCTCATGCGCGGCTTGCGCCGTGACCCCAGCGTGACCGCCGTGTTCTGTGCCCCCGGGAACGCCGGGATTGCTGCGGAAGTGCCGGTGTATCCGGTCGCGGTAGGCAATCCGGCGGAGGTAGCCGATCTCGCCGATGACCTCGCCGCCGACCTCGTCGTGCTCGGCCCGGAAGTGCCGCTGGTGGCAGGCGCTGCCGATGAGCTCCGAGCCCGCGGGCGACTGGTGTTCGGTCCGTCGGCCGCGGCGGCGCAACTCGAGGGCAGCAAGACGTTCGCCAAGGAAGTCATGGTGGCCGCCGGTGTCCCGACCGCCGCCGCCATCACTGCCGACACCATGGACCAGGTTCAGTTCGCGCTCGCCACATTCGGCCCGCCCTATGTGGTCAAAGACGACGGGCTGGCTGCCGGCAAAGGTGTGGTGGTCACCGATGACCATGCGGCTGCCCTCGCCCATGCTGCTGAGTGTCTGCAGAAGCCCGCGGGGCGCGTGGTGATCGAGGAGTACCTCGATGGTCCGGAGGTGAGTCTGTTCCTGGTCTCGGATGGGTCGCGGGTGATTCCGTTGCAGCCGGCGCAGGATTTCAAGCGGGCCGCCGATGGCGATGCCGGACCCAACACGGGCGGGATGGGTGCCTACTCACCGCTGCCGTGGGCGCCGGCAGGTTTGGTGGACGATGTGGTGCGGACCGTTGCGGAGCCCACGATCGCCGAGATGGCCCGCCGCGGCACGCCATTTGTGGGCTTGCTCTATGCCGGTTTGGCCCTCACCTCGCGCGGGCTGCGGGTGGTGGAATTCAACGTGCGTTTCGGCGATCCCGAGACCCAGGTGGTGTTGGAGCTCCTCGACTCGCCGCTGGGCCAGTTGCTGGCGGCGGCCGCGCAGGGCGACCTGAGCACCTTCGGTCCGCTGGTCTGGCAAGAGGGCGCGGCGGTGGTAGTGGTGATCGCGGCTGCGAAATATCCGGGCAACCCACGCACCGGGGACATGATCTCCGGACTCGATGTGGCCGCCGCGTTGCCCGGCACAGTCGTGTTGCACGCCGGCACTGCCACCGACCAGGGGAATATCGTGTCGGCGGGCGGACGAGTGCTTGGCGTGGTGGGAATGGGTGCCGATCTTGCAGCTGCCCGCGCGCACGCCTATGCGGGTGTCGCGGCGATCGATGTGCCGGGTGGCCACTTCCGCACGGACATCGCCGCGCAGGCTGCCGAAACCTACACCGACGCCGGCTGAGAGGGCTAACCGTGACTGCTGAGATCCCCAATGTCCTGGCCACCCGCTACGCCTCCCCGGCGATGGCGACGATGTGGTCACCGGCGCACAAAATCAAGTTGGAGCGGCAGCTGTGGCTGGCGGTCATGCGGGCTCAGGAATCCCTGGGGATCGACGTTCCGCTTTCGGCGATAGCCGACTATGAGCGGGCGGTGGACGAGGTCAACCTTGACTCCATCGCCGCTCGGGAGCGGGTGACCCGCCACGATGTCAAGGCTCGCATCGAAGAGTTCAATGAGCTTGCCGGCCATGAGCACATCCACAAGGGTATGACCTCGCGCGATCTGACCGAAAACGTCGAGCAACTCCAGATCCGGGAATCGCTGATGCTGGTGGCCGAAAAGTCCGTGGCAGTGCTCGCGCGCTTAGCCCGGCTCGCGGCGGAATACACCGACGTGCCAATGGCTGGACGGTCCCACAACGTCGCCGCCCAAACCACCACCCTGGGCAAGCGCTTCGCCAACTCGGCGGACGAAATGCTCGTGGCCTACGACCGGCTCACCGACCTCATCTCCCGTTACCCGCTGCGCGGCATCAAGGGTCCGATGGGCACCTCCCAAGACATGCTCGACTTGCTCGGTGGCGATGCGGCGGCTCTGGATGCGCTGGAATCGCGCGTAGCCGAACACCTGGGTTTTGAACTCACCCTGAGCAGCGTGGGTCAGGTGTATCCGCGCTCATTGGACTACGACGTCGCCGCGGCGCTGGTGCAGCTCGGGGCGGGGCCGTCGTCGCTGGCCACCACCATCAGGTTGATGGCCGGCCACGAACTGGTCACCGAAGGCTTCGCGGAAGGCCAGGTGGGTTCCAGTGCGATGCCGCACAAAATGAACACCCGCTCGTGCGAACGCATCAACGGCTTCCAGGTGATTCTGCGCGGCTACGCTTCGATGCTCGGTGAACTGGCCGGCGGGCAATGGAACGAAGGCGACGTCTCATGCAGCGTGGTGCGGCGAGTCGCACTGGCCGACGCGTTCTTCGCGCTCGACGGGATGCTGGAGACGTTCCTCACGGTGCTCGACGAATTCGGCGCCTTCCCGGGGGTGATCGAACGGGAACTGGATCGCTATCTGCCGTTCTTGGCCACCACCAAGGTGTTGATGGCCGCAATTCGAGCCGGGGTGGGGCGGGAAACTGCGCACGAGGTGATCAAGACTCATGCCGTGGAGGTCGCGCTGGGTATGCGTGGCGAGACCGGTGGCGGCGGGCAGGAACTGATCGAACGCCTGGCTGCCGACCCGCGGCTGGGTTTGGCGGCCGATGAACTGGCCGATCTCTTGGCGCAGCCGATCGAGTTCACCGGCGCCGCCCGGGCGCAGGTGGCCACCATCGTCGGGCGGGTCGCGCGGCTCGTGGCGGACCACCCCAAGGCCGCCGGATACGCACCCAGCCCGATCCTGTGACATGCCTATCGGATCTGTTGACCCGCACCCCAGAAGTTTCGCCAGCCAACTGACCTTCCCGTGGAAAGGCTCCCGCCACCGTGCCTACCGATCGCGTTCCACAGCCGGAATACACCTTGCCCGAAGGCTTCGTGCACGTGTACTCGGGAAAAGTACGTGACCTCTGGCGCACCCCCGATGATCTACTGCTGTTCGTAGCATCTGACCGGATTTCTGCCTACGACTGGATTCTGCCCACCCCGATCCCGGATAAGGGCTGCATCCTGACCGCCGCCAGCGTGTGGTGGTTCGAGCAACTGGCCGATATGTGCGGGCACCATCTGGTCTCCACCGACGTCCCCGAGGTGGTCGCCGGGCGCGCGATGATCACCACACCGCTCGACATGGTGCCGGTGGAGTGCGTAGCCCGTGGCTACCTCACCGGCTCCGGCCTGAGCGACTACCGGACCACCGGCTCGGTCTGTGGGGTGGCGCTGCCGACGGGATTGGTCGACGGCTCCCGCTTACCCAACCCGATCTTCACCCCGGCAACCAAGGCGGTCCTCGGCGACCACGACGAAAACGTGGACTTTGCGACTGTGGCCAACAGTGTGGGGACGGACTTGGCCACCACGCTGCGCGACACCACGCTGGCGCTGTACGCACGTGCGGAGGAGATCGCGGCCGAGCGCGGCATCGTGCTGGCCGACACCAAATTCGAGTTCGGTTTCGACGCCGAGGGCACCCTGCGTCTGGCCGATGAAGTGCTCACCCCCGACTCGTCGCGCTACTGGGATGCCCGCACCTGGGCCCCCGGCGGACCACAACCGTCATTCGACAAGCAGATCGTGCGGGACTGGCTGACCTCACCTGCCAGCGGTTGGGATCGCAGCAGTGACACCCCACCGCCGGCGCTGCCGGAGGAGGTCGTGGCGCGCACCAGGGCCCGCTACATCGAGGTATATGAGCGGCTTACGGGCTCCGCGTTTGTGCCGGTTTCGGATGCATCTGGTGACCGGTAGGTAAACGTCCCGCGCTCGGCGTGGCATCACGGGTCGACAAGGGCCACCATGGAGGCACTTATCGCCCGCTAACCACCGAGGGGTTCCATGTCCAACGCTGCCGAATCCGCTGCCGTCCCACCTGTGCCCGCCGACGAGGGTTTCAACCCCGAACAAGCGCCGCAGGGAGGTGGGCAGCCCTACCTCTCCGATGCCAACCTGGCTGCGATTGATGCCTGGTGGCGCGCGAATATGTACATGACCGTCGGGCAGATCTATCTCAAAGAGAACGTCCTGAACCGCCGTGACATCACCAGCGAGGACATCAAGCCGCGGCTGCTCGGGCACTGGGGCACCTCGGCCGGTCTGGGTTTCATCTACGCGCACATGTCGCGGGCGATTCGGGAGCGGGGGCAGTCCACGGTGTTCTTCACGGGTCCGGGTCACGGCGGCCCGTCGCTGACCTCGGCCTCGTGGCTGGAAGGTACCTGGAGTGAGGCCTATCCGGACACGCCGCAGGATGCCCATGGCATGCGCACACTGTTCCGGCGGTTTTCCGCACCTGGCGGTATCCCCAGTCATGTCAGTGTCACCACCCCGGGTTCGATCCACGAGGGTGGGGAACTGGGCTACGTACTGACCCATGCGTTCGGTGCCGTCATGGACAATCCTGATCTGCTGGCGCTGGCGGTGGTGGGTGACGGCGAGGCCGAAACTGGTCCGCTGGAGGGCTCGTGGAAGGGCATCTCGTTCATCAACCCCGAACACGATGGTGCGGTGTTGCCGATTCTGCACCTCAACGGTTACAAAATCGCCGGGCCCACGGTGCTTGCGCGCAAAGACCCTGCCGAGGTGCACTCTCTGCTCTCCGGTCACGGCTACGACGTCATCGAAGTCACCGGCGATGACCTGCCCGGGATGCATCATCGTTTCGCCCAGGCGCTGGATGAGGCGCTCGACAAGATCGCCGCGATTCAGGCCTCGGTGCGCGCGGACGGCTTCCACAAGCGTCCCCGCTGGCCGATGATCATTCTGCGCAGCCCGAAGGGTTGGACCGGTCCCGCCGAGGTGGACGGCAAGAAGGTGACCGACTCGTGGCGGGCGCACCAAGTTCCGCTATCGGGAGTGAAGGGCAATCCGGAGCACTTGGCAATTCTGCAGTCGTGGATGCGCTCCTACCATCCGGCGGAACTATTTGACGACACCGGAGCGCCGATGCCCGCCGTGCTCGCGAACAACCCCACCGGCGACCTGCGGATGACCGCCAACCCGTCGGCCAACGGTGGCAAGGTCGCCGAAGATTTGGCATTGCGCGATTTCCGCTCCTACGCCGTGGACGTGACGTCGCCGGCTACCGAGCGGATGGAGAGTCCGCGCGTGCTCGGGTCGATGATGCGCGACATCTACGTCGACAACCCGGACAGTTTCCGGGTGTTCTGCCCCGACGAGACCAACTCCAACCGCATCGGTGAAGTTTTTGAGGTCTCCAACCGTGGCTTCATGGAGAACCTGATCGCCGACGATGTGCAGATCGGGCCGTCCGGCCGGGTGATGGAAGTGTTGAGCGAACACAACTGTCATGGCTGGCTAGAGGGCTACACGCTCACCGGTCGGCACGGGCTGTTCGCCACCTACGAAGCGTTTGCGATGGTCAGCGCGTCCATGACGATCCAGCACGGCAAGTGGCTGGAGGAGGCCATCGAACTGCCGTGGCGCTATCCGGTGCCGAGCCTGAACATCCTGTTGACGTCCACGGCCTGGCGCAATGACCACAACGGCTTTAGCCACCAGGGCCCCGGATTGATCCAGAACGTCATCACCAAGCGGGGCAATGTGGCGCGCGTGTACCTGCCGCCGGACGCGAACTGTCTGTTGAGCGTGGCCGACCACTGCTTCTCGTCCAAGGACTACGTCAACCTCATCGTGATCGACAAGCAGCCGCAACTGCAGTACTTGACGATCGACGAGGCGGTTGAGCACTGCACGCGTGGCGCGGGTATTTGGGAGTGGGCGGGCAACGACGATGGCGAGTCGGACCCGGACATTGTGATCGCGTGCGCAGGGGACATCGTCACGATGGAGGCGGTGGCCGCCGCCGACATCCTCAAGCAGCGGGTGCCGAAGCTGAAGGTGCGCGTGGTGAATGTGGTGGACCTGATGACCCTGCCGCGGCCGAAGGATCACCCGCACGGCATGAGCGAGTTGCAGTTCCGGGAGTTGTTCACCGACAACGTCGATGTGATTTTTGCCTTCCACGGGTACCACGGGGCGATTCACCAGTTGGTACATGGGCGACCGGACGCGGACCGGTTCCACGTGCGGGGTTTCCGGGAAGAAGGCACGACGACCACGCCGTTCGACATGGTGGTGCGCAATGGTGCGGATCGTTACCACATGGTGATGGACGCGTTGAACAACTGCAAGCGCTCGATTCCGGGGTCGGTGGAGCTCTCCGAGTGGTGCCAGGAGCAGTTGGATCGCCACGAGGTGTATGTGGTGGAGCACTTGGAAGATATGCCGCAGGTGCGGGACTGGAAGTTGGGTGACCCGCTGGAGGCGTAGGTCTGGCTCACGACAGGTGCGGTCGGGGACGAGGGACCCTGGCCGCACCTTTTGTGTGGGTGGGGCGGGTGTGTGTGATCAGTGTTGTGGTCGGGGTGGCAGGCTAGGCTGATCGGGTCGCCCGCTGGACCAGCCCAATGAAGGAGTCACTAGTGTCGCGGATCGTCGTGGAGGTCATGCTCAAGCCAGAGATCCTGGATCCGCAGGGGCAGGCAGTCAAGGGAGCGCTCGGTCGGCTCGGTCTTGCTGATGTGGCGGATGTACGGCAAGGAAAAATTTTCGTGATCGATGTGGACGGCGATCCTGATCATGAACTTGTCGAGGAACTCGCTGGCACGCTGCTGAGCAATCCGGTGATCGAGGACTACACGATCCGCAGTTTCGGGCGCGGGACGAATGCCTGCATGATCTGTTGCGAGCACTGTCTCTGTGTGCACTGTGTGGACCTGCCGGAGGGGCAGCGGTGTGAGTACTGTTCCTGCCACGACCGGGGTGCGAAGTGACCGCCGCAGAATCGTTGCTCGGTGTGCGGATCGGGGTGGTGACGTTCCCCGGCACCCTGGACGACGTGGATGCCGCGCGAGCGGTCCGGTTGGCTGGCGCGGCGGCGGTGTCACTGTGGCATGCCGATGCCGATCTGCACGACGTAGATGCTGTGGTGCTACCTGGGGGTTTTTCCTACGGTGACTATCTGCGTTGTGGGGCGATTGCCCGGTTCGCCCCGGTGATGGCTCCGCTGGTGAAAGCTGCGGAGGGTGGGTTCCCGGTGTTGGGGATCTGCAACGGTTTTCAGGTGTTGTGCGAGACGCACTTGTTGCCAGGGGCGCTGACGCGAAACGACTCGCTGCATTTCGTGTGTCGCGATCAGCGGCTGCGGGTGGAGAACCCGGACACGATGTGGACGTCGGATTTTCGGGCGGGCGACGAGATCGTGATTCCGCTGAAGAACGGCGAAGGCAACTACGTCGCGAGCGAGGAGACCTTGGCGACGCTGGAGGCGGAGGGTCGAGTGGTGTTTCGCTACCTCGGGGGGAACCCAAATGGCTCGCGGCATGACATCGCTGGAATCTGCAACGAGCGGGGCAATGTGGTCGGGCTGATGCCGCACCCGGAACACGCGGTGGAGTCGCTGACGGGGCCTTC
>CAZVKB010000123.1:0-7991 GCA_964627505.1 uncultured Actinomycetes bacterium
GGGTGCTGGGTGCTGGGTGCTGGGTGCTGGGTGCTGGGTGCTGGGTGCGGGGTGCGGGTGCCGGGGATACGGCTAGCGCCACCAGGCGTCTCGCAGATTCACCAGCAGCACCGCCAAACCGGTGAGCGCGAGGATCACCGCAAGTACCTCTTGCCAGTCGCGGTAGCCGTAGTAGAGCAACACCCCAGCGCCCACCACCAACACAGCTCGCGAGAGGAACGTTAGGAGGTAACCGCGGGCCAGGGCTTCAATCGTGAGCAGCACCGCCAGCGCCACCATCACGACCAACGGTCGGCTCGTCCCCGTCGGCAGCACCAAGCGGGAGAGCAGGAACAGGATCAGCGGTGTGCTGAGAATCGCCCAGGCGTTGAGCATCCGGGAACGCTTGCGGTTGGCCGAAGGAATCGGAGTGTTGCGGTGGCGCAAGTGTGAGTGCACATCGGGCACCGGCGGCGAAGTGCGCTGGGCCTCCCGCAACCGGGCCCGCTCGTCGGAGAGCCGAATGCGGTTGCGCTGCAACTTGAGCAATTCCGCTTCCTGTTTGGCCAGCGCGCGCACTTCCGGCGATCCCGGATCCAAACCCGCGGTCTTGGTGCGCAACTCGGTCCGCCCGTCGCTCACCGTCTGGTCAATGTCGGTGAGTTCGGTATTGATTTCAGCGATCCGGTGATCCACGAATTCAGCCGCCTGTGCCGGGTTTGGCGGCACCTTGCTCAAGCCCGCCCATCCCACCGGATCGGCCCAGGACGCGCGCACAGTCGCATCGCGTTCGTATCGCGGACCAGCCGGACCCCGCTCGCCGCCTAGGCGATCTTTGGTGTCGTGTCCCCAGAGTCCGCGAAAGGAGTAGACCCAATCGGTGGAGTCGTCGATCACAACCTGTTTCCACGAAAATTGCTCACCAGGCCCGATCTTCATGCCGTCGCCACGCGCGTAGTCGATGTAGGGGATGCCGACGCCGCGGGTATTTGAACTCCATGGCGTCAGCAACCGCACCACCTTCCGCGCACCGTTGATCACCCCGCCGATATTGGGCGGCTCGATCGTGATCAAATAATCGCCGGCCAGATAGGCCCCGGAGTGCGAACCGGCGCCAGCAAACACCACCGGATGTCGCCCACCCACCACCGTCAGATCCGGGTCATCCCAGCGTCGCCGCAGGTCGTCGCCGGTTTCGTCGTGCGCCGAGAACACCACCCAGCGGGGATAAGGCAAACCTGCGGAATCGTATTCGCCGCTGCCGTCGAGGTAGATGGTGACTTGCTCCCAATCCGCCTCGTGCTCGTTCACACCGCCGAAACCCGACCGCCAATTGTTGAAGGCGTAGAAGAACCAGTACTGGCAGATGACGTACCCGCCATCGCGGATCACCCGGCCGTAGTACGTGGGCGTGTTGGGATCAAGCAGTTCGTTCTGCATGCGAAACGATGTCGACGCACTGCCACCGGGCATGCTGCCGCGAAAAATCAGGGACAAGCGACTCGCCGAATCGATGGTCCGTCCCAGCAAGCCCACTTCGGCCAGACGGCTGCCACCCTTCAGCCGAGCTCGCCGATCACGGCGGAACATCCGCTGCAACAACGGGATTTTGTGCCCGATACTCACCAGCGACAGCGACTGCCCGGGGCCAGGGTGCGCAGCGCCCAGCGCGGCAAGTCGATCCAAGTCGAGCGTGCCCGGTTCAGCTTCCATTTCGCTGGCCGAACCAGGCCGACTCACCCACAGCGCCGAATTTGCGACGTAGGGGGACACCGACACAGGGAAGAACGACTCACCCTTGGTGAGTTTGATGATCGGTTCGAATGCCCGCAGCAGCGTGGCATCGTCGAGTTCTGATCCAGCGCGGGTCGACACGTCGCCCCCGCTGAGCGGAACTAACGAGGCAGCCGCGGGATGTGCCAGCAGACCTATGTCACTGGCTTCCGTGGACGCTTCCTCGGTGGTTGCAGGACGGTCAGTCACGGTCGGACTCCTTGGTCAATCACAACGTGTGAGGCTAGCCGACCAACGGCCTGTGTGGCTACGCTCGCGCGGTACTCGCGACATACTCGCGTGGGATTCGAGACTTGCCAGGTACACGCCCAGGCTCACTTCACGGCTTCAGGTAGCTGTCGAGCCAGTCGAACGCACGGGCATGGAACAGCGTGCGCGCTCCGGATTCGCAGTGGTCACCAGCGCCCTCAGCGGCTGTGAAGGTGACGAACTCGTGCTCACAGGTGAGCGCCGCGACCAACTCGGGCGCTGAGGCGCTGATCGGGTCGTTCTCGCCGTTGCACACGAAAGTAGGACAACGAATCTCCGCGGCGCGTCCGGCGAGGCTGAAGGGTTTGGTCGCCTCGACATAGTCCAGTGGTGTCGCGACGTCGTGCACCAGCATGCCCCGACGAATCGACCAGCCGGCGATCGGTTTCTTTGCGACGGCGTCGAGCATTTCCCGCACTGCCGCAGTTGCCGTGTGATGACCTTGCTCGAATCCGCTGCGCAAAGGACCCGGAAGCCGACTCACGAAACCGGCATACATGTCGTAGACCCCGCAGTCAGCAATGCACGCGGCGAGCCGATGTTCCGCGCTCGCTGCCCGAGGCGCGAGGTGGGCGCCGAGGCTCGCACCGATCAGGGCCACGCGTGCCGGATCCACTTCTGGCCGGGCCAGTACGAAATCTAGGACCGGTGTGATCACAGTCTCCCAATCCGCGCGCATCGGCAGTTTCTGCTCCAGCAGCACCGCACCCTGCCCGGGACCGTCGAATGCCAGCGCGTGATATCCGCGCGCCAACGCTGCGGCGACGTTGTAGAAGTACAGCTCATCTTTGGTGCCGTCGTAGCCACCTGTGACGATCACGGTGGGGCGCGGTCGTGGGTGGTCATCAACGCGGAAGAAGTACCCCGGCAGGGTCGTGTCGAGGTAGGGGATGGCGACAATTTCCGGCGGCATCGCCATCAGTTCGGCTCCCAGTTGGAAACTTTCGGTCTGGCGTTGTGTGGAACTCACCAGCCGATCGTCCAGGGGTGCCGCGATAAACATCACTCCCGCGGTCCGGTAGTAGGACGATGCCCGCCAATACGCCAGTCGAGCGGTTTCGGTTCGGCCTGCCGCTGCGGCGACATTGGCCAGATCGAATACCCGATCGGCCACGTCAAGCCATGCCGTATACCAGGAGTCCAAATCTTCGCCGTGCACCGCACGCGCAGCCGTCAAGGCCTCCCCAACATCAGCGCCGCCATAAGGTGCTGATCCGATGGCGCGCAGGGTCTGAGCATCGAGCAGGTCATCTTTGAACACCAGCCGGGTCCGAGTCATGTGCGCAGTATTGACCAGGACCCGCAGGTGTTGCACCTGCGGATTCCAGACTCGGTGGAGGTTATTCATCTCTAGGACATTTCCCGGTAATTCCGCATTCAGCCTGCGGGGACTGGCATGATCGACGACGGTGGTGATGCTTTAGTCACCTAACTAAATCGCAGAGCTTGATCGCGACCGACCGAGGAGCCAGCATGACTCACCAAACGACGGAGGCGCCGATCGGCTTCCCGGAAGTCGCAGAGGGCAAAGGGCTCAAGACCGGAGCACTGGGCTTGGTGTCATCCGTCGTGGTCGGGATGGCCTCCACGGCTCCTGCCTATAGTTTGGCGGCCAGCCTCGGTTTCGTCGTCGCAACCAGCAACGGCGATGGCATCGTGGGGGTTAAGGCGCCGGCGATCATGCTCTTGGCCTTCATCCCGATGTTTCTCATCGCCATCGCCTACCAGCAACTCAACCGCGCAGAGCCGGATTGCGGGACCACATTCACGTGGGCTGCGCGCGCGTTCGGCCCACGTGCTGGGTGGATTGGCGGCTGGGGAATCATCGCCGCGGATGTGATCGTCATGGCCAACCTGGCCCAGATCGCGGGTTCCTACAGTTTCCAACTGGTGGGTTTGGATTCGTTGGCGGACTCCAAGTTATGGAGCACAGTGGCCGGCGTGATCTGGATCATGATCATGACTTACATCTGTTACCGCGGCATCGAGGTGTCCGCGCGCCTGCAATACGCACTGCTGAGCATTGAAGTGGTCGTGCTTGTGGCGTTCTCGATCATCGCGCTGACAAAGGTCTACACCGGTAATGCCACCGCCGATTCCCTCAAGCCCAGCATCACCTGGCTGTGGCCGTCGGGATTGAGTTTGAGCGCGCTGGTCACTGCCACACTGATCGCCGTGTTCATCTACTGGGGTTGGGACACCGCGGTCAGCATCAACGAGGAGACCACCAACCCGGAGAAAACCCCAGGTCGGGCGGCGATTATTTCGACAGTTCTGCTCCTGCTCACCTACGCGATCGTGAGCATCGCCACGGTGGCGTTTGCCGGTACAGGCGATACGGGATACGGCCTCGCGAACGAAGAGAACTCTGACGACGTGTTTCGCGCGATTGGACCGGCGGTGTTTGGCGACAATGCTCTGGGCCAATTTCTCTTGGTGCTGCTGATCCTGAGCGTGCTCTCATCGGCGGCTGCGTCCACCCAGACCACAATCCTGCCAACCGCCCGCACCACGCTGGCGATGGGTGCCTACAAGGCCGCACCGGATTCGTTCGCCAACATTCACCCCAGGTACCTCACGCCGACCGTTGCCACAGTGTGGATGGGAGCGGTGTCGATCATCTTCTACGTCGGGCTGACGATGGTCAGCGACAACGTGCTCAGCGACTCCATTGCGGCCGTCGGGTTGATGATCGCCTTCTATTACGGGCTCACCGGGTTCGCCGCGGTGTGGTTCTATCGCAAGGACATCTTCACGGGTGTGCACGACTTCTTCATGAAGGGTCTGCTTCCCTTCCTCGGTGGCGTCATGC
Source organism: uncultured Actinomycetes bacterium (assembly GCA_964627505.1). Classification (GTDB taxonomy): domain Bacteria; phylum Actinomycetota; class Actinomycetes; order S36-B12; family UBA10799; genus JACJWR01. The sequence continues at coordinate 4,835 of CAZVKB010000123.1, forward strand.
TGCTGACGGCATTTGTTATCGCGTCCTATCAGTACGCCGATCCCGAGTACGGGTATACAACTTTCGCCGGTATCGGGGGCGTGTTCGTGATCGGGATCGGTGCCCTGCTGCTCGGGGTGGTGCTGATGATGGTCTGGAACGCCAAGGCTCCGGCATTCTTCCGTGGCGAAACCCTGCCCAAACGCCATTCCGGGGACTTGATTCTGGAATTGGCGGGCGAACCAGAGACCGTACGGCTTCCCGACTCCGGACTGCCAGACGTCACGATCGCACCCGACTTGTCCAATCTGCCCGAGGGCTACGTGGCGGTGGAACTCGGGTCAGGGATGGAGGTAGAAACCACCGGGGAACTTCGGGCCATCCGAGCCGCGCAGGATCTCGACGCTGGCGGCGACTCGGCTGTGACCGGGGAGTCCACGGCGACCGGGGAGTCCAAGGCGACGGGAGCATCCGAGTCAACAGCCCCGCAAGAGCCCGACAAGCCCAAGTAATCACGCATCGTCCAAGCCCGGCCTTGCGGCGAAAGGGCGTGAGCTCGAGGAAGGCACGGATGGCCGCGCCCGCATGCGCGGCCGAGTTCGAATGCCGGGCCCAGAGTCGTCGGGATGGCACGGATCTGACTGTCATTCGGGGCCAACCTGTGACTAGGAGTCGAGCACCCGTAGCCAGATCCCCCCGGTGACGAACGGGGCGGACAGGCACAGCGGCATGTGCGCGGCGAACCACTCGTGGTGAAAGCGCATCAAATAGTGGTTCCAGAGAGCAATCCGTACCCGCGAGTTGGACTGCAACAACGCGCGCAGGGCATAGGCCTCGTTCAAGGCCACACCTTCGGCCAGCCAGTGCGCGGGGTATTCGAATGGATGAAAGATGTCGTGAATGTGGATCCACACTCCTGGTGCGAGGCGGGGGAGCACTTCCAACATCAGGTAGTGCACATCTGAACCGGCTTTCAGGACGTGGCTGCTGTCGATGGTCAACACGTCGCCGTCGGCCAAGGAGGTGAAGACCGCGAGTTCGACATCCTGTACCTGGCTCTCCCGCAGGCGATGTGCCAACTCAGGCGGGCTGACCAGAGACCGCAGTCGGGTGGCGTCGGGTTCGATGAACGTGAAGCGAGGAGGTTCGGGTAGAAACTGTTCGGCCACATCAAGCAGCAGAGCAGAGGAGTAACCGCACCCGACTTCGACGATTCGAGCGGGTTGCAGGCGCTGGATCATCAGAGCGGTGCACACCGCGTCGGCGCCGGTAAACCAGGTGTTGTCCAGAGTGAAGCGGGCCGGCGCATCAGAGGCCAACCAGTCGGCGATCTTCGGGTAGTTGGGGAGCAGGCGCCCGAGCAACTCCCATTGCTTGGTCTCGTGCAACTCCACCCCGGGAATCTGTGGGGTCGCAGGTCCATCGATTGCCGGGGCGCGTCGAATGTCACTCGCAGCGGGGATGGGCGAGTAGTGGTGACCTGGCGGCACATGCAACGTCGGTGGGCTATCGGGCAGGTCTTCGGGAGCCGTCATGTGAGCTGCCGAATCGCTAAATCCTGGAAGGCGCCTGGTTGCGCGATCAATTCCTCGTAGCTTCCCTGCTGGACCACCCGACCTCTGCCGAGCACGACGATACGGTCTGCGCGTCGCACGGTGGAGAGCCGATGGGCTACAACGATTCGGGTCAGCCGAAGCTGCGACAACGACGCTACGACGGCGTGCTGGGTGACGTTGTCCAAGGCGCTCGTGGCTTCGTCGAACACCAGCATCCGAGGTTCCCCGGCCAATGCTCGGGCGATCAGGATGCGCTGGCGTTGGCCGCCGGACATCGATGAATTGCCGTCGATCACTGTGGTCTCCAGCCCGAGCGGCAAGGCTCGCACATCCTCGCCGATGGCCGCCGCATCCAAAGCCGCCCAGATCTCGGCAGTGGTCAAGTTCCGACCCATATCTATGTTCTCTCTGATGCTCCCGGCCAACAAGTCTGCCGATTGCAGCACGGTGCCGATCTGCCGCCGCAACGCCGGCTGATCGAGTGTGGCCAGGTCACGGCCGTCAAAAGTGATCACTCCAGAGGTGGGCGTTTCCAGACCCAGCAGCACTCGCACCAATGTGGTCTTGCCGCAGCCGGACTGTCCGACGATGGCCACATGCTCACCCGGGGCTACCTGCAAGGTGACGCCGTCGAGTACTCGCGGACCTTCCGGGTGGTAGCGAAATGCGAGATCGGTGACAGCGATGGCGCCGTTCAGGGTGCCTGGAGATTCACCAAGACCAGGCTGTTCGGGCTGTGCCGCCAAGAGATCGGTCACCTCGGAGAATTGCGCGCGGGCGGTGGTGGTAGCACCCGCAGCCAGAGTGGCTGCGGCAACGGCCATCGACATCAGGGCAGCCGCAGTTTGGGCGGTGACGAACTGACCGAAGTCGGCTCCGGAGGTGGCGGACACCGCCACCACCACGATCAGGCCGACAATGGGCCAGGCAGCCGTAAACACCATTTGGACTGTGCCAAGTTGACGCAATGTGACATCGGCGGCCGCGAGCACCGACTGGGTCTGCGCCCAGCGTCGGAAGGCTCGGGACTGGGCACCGAACAGACGCAGCGTATTGACCCCGCGCAGAGTTTCGATTAGCCGGCCGTTGGCCTTTGCCCCGGCGATCACCCGCACGCGGGCCTGTGCTGCCTGACGGCGCACCAAGATCACCCCCACCCAGGCCTGGGCCAACACCACCAGCGCAATGGCGAAGAACAGTGCTGGGGTGGTGGTGGCCACGGCGGCCAGACCCCCGATCACCGCGCCACTGTCGAGAAGCGCATTCACTGTGGTGTTGGGTAGTGCGTTGGATGCCAGATTGGGTGCCGACAGCGCCACCAATCGTTGCCCGAGCGGTCGATCTGCGTGCCATCTGGCAGGAAGCCGGATCATGCGATCCCAGACCGCCATAGCCGCGGCTGAGACCGCTCTGGTGCGGGTGCGGATGAGGTTCAGGCCGCGTGCGCCGCGCCACAGGTTGATGGCGATTTCCAGTAGCACCAATGCCCCAAGCAGCCCGAGCAGGTGCCAGATCGTGATGTCTGCCAAATTTCCGGCGATCTGACCCAGAACATATGGTGTGGCGAAGGCGGCGATCGCGATCAGCGCAGACATCAGCAATGCACCGGCCGCGTCCGACCA
>CAZVKB010000124.1:0-7941 GCA_964627505.1 uncultured Actinomycetes bacterium
CGTATGCCCAGCCGCGCGCCGGGGAACTCGCGGAAAGAGTGGCCCAGCGCGCACCCGGCGACCTCAGCCGGGTGTTCTTCACCATCGGCGGCGGAGAAGCGGTGGAGAGCGCATGGAAACTTGCCAAGCAGTATTTCAAACTCACCGGGAAACCGCGCAAGACCAAAGTGATCAGCCGGGCCGTGGCCTATCACGGCACTCCGCAGGGAGCACTGAGCATCACCGGTATTCCTGCTGCCCGGGAGATGTTTGAGCCGCTGGTGCCCGGGGCTTTCAAAGTGCCCAACACCAACTTCTACCGCGCGCCGGAACACAGCGACGATCTCCTGGCGTTTGGCCGCTGGGCAGCCGACCAGATCGAAACGATGATTCAGTTGGAAGGCCCTGACACGGTGGCGGCGGTGTTCCTGGAGCCGGTGCAGAATTCTGGCGGCTGTTTCACCCCGCCCCCGGGCTACTTCGAGCGGGTCCGCGAGATCTGTGATCGCCACGATGTGATCCTGGTGGCCGACGAAACCATCTGTGCCTTCGGCCGGATTGGCGCGCCTTTCGCCACGCCGCTGTTCAACACCACGCCGGACATCATCACCTGCGCCAAGGGCATGACGTCCGGGTACGCGCCGATGGGCGCCATGATCGCTTCGGACCGGCTGTTCGAACCGTTCTCCCGCGGCCAGAACACGTTTCTGCACGGCTACACCTGGGGTGGCCACCCGGTAGGTGCGGCGGTCGCGTTGGCCAATCTCGACATTCTGGAACGAGAGGATCTCTACGGCAACGTTCAGCGCAACGAGCCAGCGTTGCGGGCGACGCTGGAACGTCTGCTCGACCTTCCGATTGTGGGAGATGTGCGCGGCGCGGGTTACTTCTTCGCCATCGAATTGGTCAAGGACAAGTCGACCAAGGAGACCTTCAACGAGGAAGAGTCTGAACGGTTGCTGCGCGGATACTTGTCGAAGGCGCTATTCGACAATGGGCTGTATTGCCGCGCCGATGATCGGGGCGATCCGGTGATCCAGATTTCGCCGCCGCTGATCGTCGGCCAGAGTGAGTTTGACGAGATCGAGGGCATTCTGCGTCATGTCCTCACGGAAGGGTTGGAACTGTTGTGACCGGCCATGCTCGGACGCAGCGAACCGGGACTGACGCCGGTCCCGTGCGCAACGTGGTGCGTCGGCTGCCAGAGAAGCAGGTGCAGTCGGTGCACGAACGTGACAACGTCCTTGCCGCCGGGCTCGTTGCACATGTCGGAATCGCCGATGCTGGCCAGCCGTACGTGCTGCCGGTCGCGTATGCCCCGTGGCGCGACGGCGTGGTGTTCCACGGCTCAACCGCCTCTCGACTGTTCAAGGCTTTGGCTGCCGGCGCGCCCACGTGTTTCACTGTGACACTGCTCGATGGATTGGTTGCGGCGCGCTCGGCGTTTGAGTCCAGCATGGAATACCGCTCTGCGATGTTGTTCGGATCCTGTGTGCGGCTGGCAGGCGCGGATCACGATGACTCGCTGCGGGCGATCACCGAGCACCTGTTGCCGCAGCGTTGGAGTCAGATTCGGCCACCCTCGCCGCAGGAGAACAAGGCCACGATGGTGCTGTACCTCCAGCCCGAGACGTGGTCGTTGAAGGTCGGAGCGGGTTTCGCGGAGGACTCCGAAGCGGACCTCGACGAATACGCCGGAGTGTGGGCAGGCCGGGTCCCGCTGCGGCTAGTGCCCGGCGTGCCGGAGGCGGATCCGCATGCTCGTGGGTTGCCGGTTCCGTCCTATGTGGCGCAGTGGTGCCGATGACCCCGCGCTCGCTGTGGTGGGATCGGGCGCCGCTACCACCAACCCTGGCCCCGCTGACTGGTGAGCAGCACGCGGATGTGGTGATCATCGGCGGCGGGTTCACTGGCATGTGGACGGCCTACTATCTGGCCCAGTCCGCTCCCCACCTCCGCGTCACGGTGCTGGAGGCTGGCCGGGTCGGGTTCGGGGCTTCGGGGCGCAACGGCGGGTGGTGCTCGGCACTCTTCCCAGCCGAACCGCATCGAGTCGCCGCTGCGTATGGCTCGTCGGCAGCCCACAACATGCAAGCAGCGATGCACGACACCGTGGACGAGGTGGGCCGAGTCGTGGCCACCGAAGGCATCGACTGCGGCTGGGCTAAGGGCGGCAGTGTGTATCTCGCCCGGTCAGACGTCCAGGTGGAACGCGCGGTTGGGTATGTGGCGGAGATGGCCGCGTACGGATTCGACACCTCCCACTATCGAGAACTCAGCGCTGCCGAAGCCCGCGCGCGCGTGGGCGCCACCAATGTGTTCGGCGGTGTGTACACCCCGCATTGTGCGGCCGTGGATCCGTTGCGACTGCTACGCGGAGTCACGGATGCGGCGATCCAATCCGGCGTGACGGTCTATGAAGGCAGCCGCGCTGTGGAGATCGCCCCCGGTCTGGTGCGCACTTCCGAAGGTGCGGTGCACGCGCGTTCGGTGATTCGGGCGACGGAGGCGTACACCGCGCTGCTACCCGGAGCGCGCCGCGAGATCACGCCGGTCTATTCGCTGATGATCGCCACCGAACCCCTGCCCGAGCACGTGTGGGCGAGCCTGGGTTTGGTGGATCGGGAGACTTTCAACGATCTTCGCCACTTGATCATCTACGGTCAGCGCACAGCGGACGGTCGGTTGGCGTTCGGCGGTCGCGGCGCGCCCTACCATTTCGGATCCAGCATTCGCGGTGAGTACGACCAAGTGCCTAGCGTGCATGACAATTTGGCGCGCACGCTCGTGGAGTTGTTTCCGGATCTCGCCGACGTGGCCATCACCCATCGGTGGGGCGGACCGCTCGGCATCGCGCGGGATTGGTGGGCTGGTGTGCGATACGACCCGGCTACCGGGCTGGGTGCGGCCGGTGGTTATGTCGGTGATGGGGTAGGGACGTCCAATTTGGCTGGTCGCACGCTCGCAGCGCTGATCACTGGTGCCGAGACCCCGGAGGTGGGGCTGCCGTGGGTCAACCGGCGGCAACCCACATGGGAGCCCGAACCTCTGCGCTGGCTCGGCGCGAACGCAGGTCTTGCCGCCATGCGGTTGGCCGATGTGCGCGAGGCCCGGACAAATCGGCCGAGTCAGATCGCACATGCCGTCGACTCGCTGCTGCGCGGTTGATGAACACCGAATCTCGCGTCCACACCACCAACCCCAGGGAGCAATCATGCCGATGAGTCCCAGCGAATTATTCGCCCTCGATTTCCTGCTCAGCGACGAGGAACGCGCCATGCGCGACGTCGTACGTTCATATGTCGACAACGAATTGCGACCCCACATTCGCGGGTGGTTCGCCGACGGGGAACTCCCCGCGCGCGACCTCGCCGCCGGCTTGGGTGAGTTGGGCCTACTCGGGATGCACCTGCAAGGCTACGGCTGCGCGGGCACGTCGGCGGTGGCCTACGGACTGGCCTGCATGGAGTTGGAGGCATGCGACTCCGGGATCCGTTCCCTGGTGAGTGTGCAGGGGTCGTTGGCGATGTTTGCCATTTGGCGTTGGGGAAGTGAGGAGCAGAAGCAACGCTGGCTGCCCGACATGGCCGCTGGCAGCGCGATCGGCTGCTTTGGGCTCACCGAACCGGACTTTGGCTCCAACCCGGCCGGCATGCGTACCCATGCCGAGCGGGACGGGGCGGATTGGGTGCTCAACGGCACCAAAATGTGGATCACAAACGGCAGCATCGCCGATGTCGCCGTGGTGTGGGCGCAGACCGATGAGGGGATTCGCGGGTTTGTTGTGCCCACCGACACGACCGGCTTTTCAGCACACGACGTCGGCGACAAGATGTCGTTGCGGGCCTCGGTCACCAGTGAACTGGTGCTCTCCGACGTGCGACTGCCCCACGACGCGGCGTTTCCGGACGTCCGGGGACTTAAGGGACCGCTGTCGTGTCTGAACGAGGCGCGCTTCGGCATCGTCTTCGGAACAATGGGCGCTGCGCGCGACTCGCTGGAATGCGCCATCGACTATTCGATGAGTCGGGTGCAATTCGATCGACCGATCGCCGGATTCCAACTCACCCAAGCCAAACTGGCCGATATGGCGCTGGAGTTCGGCAAGGGCACGTTGTTGGCGTTGCACTTGGGCCGACTCAAAGATGCCGGGCTGGTGACGTCGGCGCAGGTGTCGACAGGCAAACTCAACAACGCCCGCGCTGCGCTTGAGATCGCCCGGACCGCGCGTGGCATCCTCGGCGGCAACGGCATCACGTTGGAGTACCCGGTCATTCGACACATGAACAACCTGGAGTCGGTGTACACCTACGAGGGCACCAATGAGATTCACACCTTGGTGATCGGGCAAGCGCTCACAGGCGAGGCCGCCTACCAATAACGGCTTTGCCTTGGTTGGGGCGCGTGGGCGCCGACATGCCAGGCCCGCAGCAGTCGGGGCACCTTGACCCCAGCACTGCACCTTGACAGGATCGGGCTATGCGCTACCGGGCGAGTGTAGGTCAGCAAAGTTTCGAGTTCGCCGACCTGCGCGAGGTGTTGGCCAAAGCGACCCCGGCTCGTTCGGGAGACGAACTCAGCGGAGTTGCTGCCACGAGTCAGCGGGAAAGGGTGGCCGCACAGATCGCGTTAGCTGACATCGGTCTGGCGGATCTGCTCGCCGAGCTGGTGGTGGACTATGACATCGATGAAGTCACCCGGTTGATCATTGATTCCCACGATCCCTCGGCCTTCACACTGGTCGCGCACATGAGCGTGGGCGAGTTTCGGGACTTTCTACTGGCCGAGGACACCGACAGTGAGGTGCTGAGTGCGCTGGCACCCGGTCTCACCCCCGAGATGGTGGCGGCGGTCAGCAAAATCATGCGGAACCAGGACCTGGTTGCGGTGGCGAGCAAAACCAGCGTGGTCACGGGGTTCCGCGACACCATCGGATTGCCCGGTCATCTGTCGTCCCGGCTGCAACCAAATCACCCCACCGATGATCCGTTGGGGATCTCGTTGTCGATCCTCGATGGGTTGCTTTTCGGAGTCGGTGACGCCTGCATCGGCATCAATCCCGCAACCGACAGTTTGCGGGCAACCACGGAATTGCTGTGGATGCTCGACGACTTGATCCAGACACTGCAGATTCCAACTCAGAGTTGCGTGTTGGCGCATGTGACGAACACGCTTGAGGTGATGGCGACCGGGACACCGGTGGACTTGATCTTCCAGTCGATCGCTGGCACCCAGGCCGCCAATCGGGCATTCGGCATCGATTTGGCGCTGTTGGCCGAAGCGCATAGCGCCGGTCGGCAGTTGGCGCGCGGGACGGTCGGTGACAATGTGATGTATTTCGAGACCGGGCAAGGATCGTGCTTGTCGGCGGATGCCCACCACGGAGTCGACCAGCAGACACTGGAGGCGCGGGCGTATGGCGTGGCGCGCGCTTTTCAACCGTTGCTGGTCAACACGGTGGTGGGTTTCATCGGCCCGGAATACCTGTACAACGGCAAGCAGATTCGGCGGGCAGGCTTGGAGGATCACTTCTGCGGGAAGTTGCTGGGAGTGCCGATGGGTGCGGACGTGTGTTACACCAACCACGCGGAGTCTGATCAGAACGACTCCGATGATCTTTTGACCTTGCTCGGGCTGGCGGGATGCACCTACTTCATGGGGGTGCCGGGAGCGGACGATGTGATGCTCAGCGTCCAGACGACCAGTTTCCACGACATTGCTTACCTGCGCCGGTTATTGGGGCGGGCGCCAGCACCGGAGTTTCAGTCCTGGCTAGTGGAGCAGGGCATCGTGGATGACGGCGGCCGCCTGCAGGAGATACCGACCGGTCACCCGCTTCTCGCCTTGGCCACATCGTGAGCGGTGCACCGTCGGGACCGGGTGCGGATCCTGCACGGGAAACCAGCGGTGTCGCAGTGACTGCGCCCGAAAGTGCGGCTGCGGTTTCGCCACTGGGCAGTGACGCTGCGGCCGTTGCGCCGGACTGGCAGGGATTGCGCGATTTGACTCTGGCGCGGGTGGGGTTGGGTCGGGCTGGAGTGAGCCTCCCGACGAGTGCCTTGTTGTCGTTCGAGGCCGACCATGCACTGGCGAAAGACGCTGTCCACGCCCCGTTTGACGCCGCCGCATTCGCTGCTGAATTGGCCGGCGCGGGTATCGCCACGATGGTGCTGGCGACCGAGGCGACGAGCCGGGAACAGCATCTACGGCGTCCCGATCGCGGGCGACATCTGGATGAACACAGCCGCGACCGACTGCGGGCGTTCGCAGTTTCGGTGGCGGCGCCCCCTGCGCACACCTGCGACGTTGCGTTGATAGTGAGCGATGGTTTGTCCGCGGGCGCAGTGGCAGCGGCGGGCATTCGGGTACTCACCAGGATGGTGCCGCTGCTCCGGGCTGCTCAACTCACCGTCGGTCCCGTGGTAGTGGTCCCATTTGGTCGGGTCGGGCTGCTCAATGATGTGGGGGCCACGCTGCGCGCTCGATCTGCGGTGATCCTGCTCGGCGAACGACCTGGCCTGACGGCAGTGGACAGTCTGAGTGGCTACTTCGAGTTCTCTCCCCAGCCAGGCATGGATGATGCGCAACGCAATTGTGTGTCCAACATTCGCGATGCCGGTCTGCCGCCGGAGGTTGCGGGCGAGCAATTGGCGCAACTCGTTCTGGCCGGTCTGCGCACGCAGCGCAGTGGAACCTCATTGAAACTGGAATTTCCCACACATCCGCAAATCGAGACCTGACCCAGCGCAACCCAGGTTTCGGTCGGCACGGCTAATCACAGTCGGCCCGTCGGGCCGCAGTCGACAACGCCCGAAACTCGGCAGGACGACCATTGTGTTGAATCGGTTAGGCCACAGCCACCTCAGTCGCGCGAATCTAGGTGCCCAGACCGGCGTCGTGGAAGCCAACCTTGCGGTGGCTCCCGTCGCAAAACGGTTTCTTCGCACTCTGCCCACAGCGGCAGAGAAACACCCGTTCGGCTTCTGAAATCACCGTACCGTCAGCAGCCCGTACCTCAGCATCGCCAGTGACTTCAAGTGGGCCGTCGGCCCCAACTGTGATCACGACTTTGGCTTTGTCTGCCATTGCTACCCCTTCCCGTGTGTGCGACCAGTTTCGGTATTAGCCGAGCATGGTCTCAGATTACTCATCTGTGCGGATCAACGGACGCCACGTGGCGAAGCACCAGATTCCGACCCTGCTGCCGACTCACACCAAGGGAACGCAAGGGGTATCCCCTACCTGCGCAAGACCAGCCAAGTCACCAGCCGCGAAGTCCCGCAGCCCGCTGAGTTGCGGGGCCATCAACTGGGTTGGATCACTGACGTGATCCAACCCGACCACGTGACCGAGTTCGTGCAGCATGACCGCGCGCAGCGCTGCCCGGTCGGCGTTCGCCGGATTGATCGCATCGAGTGTCACCATGCCGCTGACATAGGTTTTGACGTCTTCGTCGGGGCGTTCGATCATCACCGGTCCACCATGCCCGGCAATGTCGGGCTGGGGACTAAGTGACCACGCAATCAGAATGGGCGCCCAAGTATCGCCGTAGCGGTCAGGTTGGTAGGCGGGACGTTGATCACTTGGAAGCTCGTCGGTTTGGCCATCAAGCACAAAACGTATCCCCGTCGCAGCGCTCAGTTCCACGAGGGCATCAGCCACCACCTGGTATCCGAAGGCCGGACCCAGTTCGGGGTTCACCCGGACATGCCACACCCGACACGGCGAGAAGCCCACCGGCGCCCCATCAGATTGCGTGTGCAGGAAGGCATAACCCGAAGTTGCCGCAGTCCTTTGGGCTGGCGCGCTCACTGCCGGGAGCACGCGGGCGGGCTCCTCCCCCGCACCCGGGGTCGGCGAGTGGGCGGACTGTCCGTTCGACGTGCGATCGCCAACGGTTTTCCCCAAACCCATGCCGACCAGTAATCCCAGAACACACAACACACCCACGAGCCACCATGA
>CAZVKB010000125.1:0-7862 GCA_964627505.1 uncultured Actinomycetes bacterium
GTGATTCGTGTGCTGGGTGCGCGATTAGCTCACGCGGTTGAAACTGTCCACTATGGGCTGGATCCACTGTTCCCAGCCCACGACGGCTTCGCTCAACGGGCCGCGCAGAATTTCCCACGGCACCCCGATCTCACCGTTGAAGCCGTAGTAATAGATGCTTGGCAGCAAGATCGCCGCGGCGACCAATACTCCGGCAAACGCGGCGACGTTGCCGGGATCGGGTCCGGAGCGCACAGGACTCGGCAGAGACGCCGCAATGTCACCGTGCTGGATCGTGTGCAATTGTTCGTGCACCACAAAAAGCGCGGCAGCAGCGGCCACGCACACGAACACTCGAGTCCCGTCCAATGTGGTCACGGTGAAAAGCCCGGGCACCAGGAACAACCCACTGACCACCCACCACCGCGACCGACCCGTGAGCGAACCGGCGACAAAGAGTACGAGGAGCCAGAGCGCCCCGAACCAGGAGTACAAGCTCAACGGAAAAGCCTCCACGAAGCCCTGCACGCTTTTGGCAATCCACACCGGGAACAGGCGGGCACGAGACCCGTCGACGTCGAAGGCGGCGAACCACAGCGATACCGCCACCCAGTTCACCACCGCCACCGAACCGAAAATCAGCGCGTCGCGGCGTTTGGCGCGAAAACGCGGCGCCATCGACACCAGCAGCAGACACGCCGCCGCCACCACGGACTGCTCCGGGTTGGCGCTGCAGGCGATCAGAGCCCCGAGCAGCACAATCCACCAGCGCCGACTCAACGCCACCAAGGCGGCGCCGGTGATGAGAAAAATGTCGTAGCGACCAACGCCATACAAAAGCACCGTCGGGAGCGGACTGCACGCCAACAGAATCACGGCTAGTCGCCGACGCGGGGTTGGGCGCAGCAAAATCACGACGACTCCGGCCAGCAAAGCGAGCAACGTGGCCACCAGGAATCCTGCATTCCAGGTCCACACCGAGTGATCTAGACCGGTGATCCGCCCGAACAATTGTGGGCCCCAGGACGAGGAGAACCAGTTCAGCGGTTTCGGCAACGATTGTGCGCCGGCCACGAAATCCGCCGACCCGATGTCAAAGTGGATGCCGTTGCGCACGAGGGCCAATGCCAACGCCGCTACCCCGAGCAGCCAAGGTGGCGAATTCAGCACCCACGAGCCCACAGCCCGCACGGGCGTGAGGGCCGAAGCCATCGTCAATGGCGCAAAGCCATCTGAGACCGGAACACGCACGGTGGATCCTGGAGTAGTAGGTGGGTTAGGGATGGGACAGTGGGGCACTCACGGATGTGAGTTGGTCCTGCAAAGGTTGCGCAACGCGGTCACACATAGCGCCGAAGTGGGCAAAATCCGCCGGACCCAACACGTCGAGCAGGTGGCGTCGCACGCTCTCGACGTGCACCGGCGCCGCAGCTTCGATTAGTGCGAAACCAGCGTCTGTGAGCACCGCCCATTGGCCGCGATGGTCCTGGGCACATTGCTCACGCGTGACCCAGCCAGCAGCCTGCATCCGGCTGATCTGGTGGGTGAGGCGGCTGCGGGAACCCAGTGTGCGGTGCGCCAAATCGGCCATCCGCAGTCGCCGTTCGGGGGCCTCCGAGAGGTGCACAAGGATCTCGTACTCACCGAGTCCGATATTCATCTGCGCGCGCAGATCGCGGTCGAGCACCTCTGGCAGCAACAGGTTCATCGTCAACCAAGCTCGCCACGATTTCTGCTCCTCGGCAGACAGCCAGCGCGTCATGTTCCCGCCCCGACGGGGGTTGGTGCGGTGGGCAGGGTGAGGATGTCCGCTCCCGTGGCGGTGACCACGATCGTGTGTTCAAACTGCGCACTGTGCCGACGATCGGCGGTGACCACGGTCCAGCCGTCGTCCCAAATCTCGTAATCGATCGTGCCCAACGTCAGCATGGGTTCGATCGTGAAGGTCATGCCTTCTACTAGCGTGAGATTCAGATCCGGATCGTCGTAGTGCGGCACGATCAGCCCGGAGTGGAAATCGTGACCGATTCCGTGACCGGTGAAATCGCGCACCACCCCGTAGCCGAATCGCCGTGCATAAGACTCGATCACCCGACCGACGACGTTGAGTTGTCGACCGGGCGCGACCGCCTTGATCGCGCGCATCAGCGCAGTGCGGGTGCGTTCCACGAGCAGTCTGGAATCCTCGGCCACGTCGCCGGCCAGAAAAGTGGCATTGGTGTCGCCATGCACGCCGTCGAGGTAGGCGGTGATGTCGATGTTCACGATGTCGCCGTCTGCGATCACAGTGGAGTCGGGGATGCCATGACAGATCACCTCGTTGAGCGAGGAGCACAGTGATTTCGGATAGCCGCGGTAGCCCAGTGTGGATGGGTAGGCGCCATTGTCGATGAGGAACTCGTGGCCGATGCGATCCAACTCATCCGTGGTAACACCGGGTTGGACCGCTGACCCCACGAGCGCGAGCGCGTCGGCGGCGAGTCTGCCCGCCACCCGCATGCGGGCGATGGTCTCCGGGGTCTTCACATCCGGTTCGCCGGAGCGGGTGGGCGCCTCCCGATCCACATACTCGGGTGCCACGATGTGGGCAGGGACAGGGCGTCGAGGCGTAACCGTGCCAGGTATGAGCGGCATGTGGGGAGTCTATGCCGCCGGCACCGGTAGTGTGGGGCGGGTAATCGTCGATTGCGAGGAGTCGCCATGAATGACGACCAGAATCTGGAGTCCAAACTGCTCCACCCGCCGCAGCAGTGGTACTACGAACTGCTCACCGGGCAAGTGACCCAAAATCCCGGCCAAAACCGCATGGGTCCCTACCCCACCGAAGATGAGGCGCGCAATGCCCTTGAGATAGCTGCCAAGCGAAACGAGGAGTGGCAGATGGAGGACGACGAGTGGAACGGCAAGAAGTAATGGCCGGTTCCCCGGCGGCACCCGCCCCGCGCTCTGACCCATGGGATCTGCCCGATGTGTCGGATCTGACCGTCGCCGTGCTCGGCGGCACCGGCGAGCAAGGGCGCGGACTTGCGACCCGTTGGGCGGCGGCCGGGCAGCGGGTAATCATCGGCTCCCGGGTCGCCGAACGGGCCGTCGGCGCGGCAGTCGAGGTCAGCGAAGCGATCGGTACCCCCGGAGCAGTGCTCGGCATGGCGAATGCTGAGGCGGCCGCGACGGCCGACGTGGTGCTGGTGGCCGTTCCGTGGGCGAGTCATGCCGGGACGCTGAGCGCCCTTGTCGAGCCTTTGGCGGGCAAGGTGCTGATCGACTGTGTGAACCCGCTGGGATTCGACTCCCGCGGTGCCTACGCGTTGGTGGTACCCGAAGGTTCGGCCGCTCAGCAGGCGGCGGACTTGCTGCCGGACTCGAACGTGGTGGCGGCGTTCCACCACGTGTCGGCGAAGGTGCTCTCAGACCTGAGCATCGCCGAAGTGCACTCGGACGTGCTGGTGCTCGGCGATGACCGTGCCGCCACCGACATCGTGCAATCCTTAGCCGGCCTGATCCCCGGAATGCGCGGCGTCTACGCCGGTCGGCTGCGTAACGCCGGTCAGGTTGAGGCCCTCACCGCAAATCTGATCTCAACCAACCGCCGCTACAAGTCCCACGCCAGCATCGCGGTCACTGGTTTGTAGGCCGCCATCAGCGGGTCTTCGGATGGCTGTGGCGGACTCGACCAGTCGATGATCGGGTCGGCCGACGTCAGTGGAACCTGGGCTGGCTGGCATGTGTAGTGATCTGCGTGCCCTTTTCGCCGGCCATGATGCCCGGCAGGTCCGCCAGCGCCCCGATCGCGCAGATCCGGCCGGGATTCTGCCGTGCGAAATGAGCGGCAGCCTCCACCTTCGGGCCCATCGAGCCGGCTGGAAAGTCGTACGACTCGATGTCGTCGGGCGAAATTTCAGCGAGCGCGCGTTGCTCCGGGGTGCCCCAGTCCAGGTAGACCGCATCCGCGTCGGTAGCGATCACTAACAGGTCAGCGTCGAGGTCTTGCGCAAGCACCGCGGATGAGCGGTCCTTATCGATCACCGCTTCCACACCCACGAGGTGCTTGTGGTTGAAGTCCCAGGGGCCCTCGAGTTCGACGTCGCCGGGCAGATACATGGTGGGGATGCCGCCACCACCAGTGCATACCACCACGGCCCCGAGGTCGAGCAGGGCCTTGATCGGGCGGATCTCGAAGATCCGCTTGGGCACAGGGGACGGGACGACGCGACGCCACTTGTCGCCATCCTGCTTGACAGTCCAGCCGTGGTCGGCTGCGAGGCGCTGCGCATCGGCCTTGGAGTACACCGGCCCAACAAATTTGGTGGGGTCCGCCATCGCGGGGTCGTCAGCGTCGACCTCGGTCATGGTCAGGATCGTCGCGATGGGTTTCTCGAAGGGGAGGTAATTGCCTAACTCCTGTTCGATGAAATATCCGATCATGCCCTCAGTCTGCGCACCGAGCACGTCAAACGGATATGTCGAAGCTTCGTCGTAACTCGATGCCTGCAACGACAGCAAGCCGACCTGCGGGCCGTTGCCATGAGAGATCACCAGTTCGTGCTCCATCGCCACCGGACTGAGTGCTCGACAGGCCGTTCGGACGTTCTCACGCTGGTTCTCGACCGTCATCGCATCACCGCGCTTTTGCAGGGCGTTGCCGCCGAGCGCGACCACAACGCGCATCGCTTCTCCTCGTCATAGTGGGATCGCGATGAGCCTGACACATGCGCGCCACAGCTGACTCGCAAACGACGAGCAGACCGGTGAATAGTCGGAGCTCCGAGGTCAGGAATCAGGTGATCAGCCGAAGCTGCGGGGTCAGGAATACTGGTGCTCTGCGCCGGGGTAGGTGCCGGCGACGACCTCCTCCGCCCACGTACTGACCGCCTCGGTGAGGACCGACCGGACGTCTGCGTACTGTTTGACGAACTTGGCCGGCTTCCCGGGGGTAAGCCCGGCGAGATCCTGCCACACCAGCACCTGGGCATCGGTGGTGGCGCCGGCGCCGATTCCGATGGTGGGGATCGCCAGTGATCGGGTGACTGCATCGGCAAGCTCATGGGGAACCACTTCGAGCACCACCGCGAATGCCCCCGCAGCCTGCAGATGTTTGGCGTCGCGCATGAGGATCTGGCCAGCTTCGCCGCGCCCCTGCACCCGGTAGCCGCCGAGGGCGTGCACGGATTGTGGGGTCAGGCCTAGGTGTCCCATCACCGGGATGCCCGCGGCGACCAGCGCTTCCACCTGCGGCAAGACGCGCTCGCCGCCCTCCAGTTTGACCGCATGCGCACCAGCTTCTTTGAGGAAGCGGGTGGCTGTGGCCAGCGCCTGGGCGGGACCCTCCTGATACGAACCGAACGGTAGGTCGGCTACCACCATGGCGCGTCGGCTGCCCCGCACAACTGCCCGGGTGAGTGGGATGAGATCGTCCACGGTAATTGGCACTGTGGAGTCGTAACCGTAGACCACCATGGCCGCGGAATCGCCGACAAGCAAGACGGGAATGCCGGCATCGTCGAATACGCCTGCGGTGAGGGCGTCATAGGCGGTGATCATGGGCCAGGTATCACCGGCGGCCTTCGCAGCGGCGAGATCATTGACAGTGACCCGGCGGGCGGTCGCGGTGGGTGGGCCATACAGATGGTCAGACATGGCGATCCTCCAAAATCTCAAGGCTCCCTGCTGGAGTCCCCGGACGTCACCATGGTGACAGCCCAGAGCTTCGCTGGCAACAACCGGGGGCAGATTCAGAGCACGACTACGCGGTTGCGACCAAGTTGCTTCGCGCCGTACATCGCTCGATCAGCGCGGGCCACCAATCGCGGCCCGTCATCACCGGCCCGATACTCCGTGACCCCGAAACTTGCCGTCACCGGCCCACAGATGGGGTGATCGACGGCCCCCACGGCTTGCCGCATGTCTTCGGCGATCAGTTCTGCCGCCGCGATTCCGGTGTTTGGCAGCACGACGAGGAATTCCTCGCCACCCCAGCGTCCGATTGTGTCCGAAGCACGCACATGCCCAGTCAGGATGTGGCCGAATCCGACCAAAACAGTGTCGCCGACTGGATGGCCGTAGGTGTCGTTGACGTCCTTGAAACCATCGAGGTCGAGGAGGGCGATGGCCAGCGGCTGCTGATGGGCTTTAGCGTTCGCCACCGCATCGGTGAGCACTGCATCCACCTTTGCACGATTGAACAGACCGGTGAGGGAATCTGTGGTGGAAAGCACCAACAGCTCCTTGTTGGCCGCCTCAGCGCGGTCACGTTCCATCCGCAAGCGGTGCTGGATCCGCCCACTGACAGTGAGCGTGAGCATGGTGGATAGCCACAGGGTCAACACCATGGCAAACACGTAGGGCGCTGCGGTGATGGTGCTGGGCGTGGCACTGAAGTCAACTGACGAGGTGACACCCAGTGCGAATGTCCCGCGTAAGAAATACAGTGCCGCCCCCAGTAGGAACACCAGGGATGACACTCGCGAGATGGTGCGGGAGACGCCGGGTGCCCGCTGCCACAGCGCCCATGCCGCTGCCAACATCGGGGGGACGTTGAACACCGCGTTAGCCATGATCCGGTCGGTTTGATCCGGCAGAAAGAAGGAAAAGGCGAGGAATGCGGCTAGCACCCACGGAATCAGCGCCCAATACCAGCCGCGTGACGTGCGCCGGCCGACGAGCCCGCGGCTGGCCAGCGCGCTGAGGCACATGCCGGCAATCGCGGCCGTGTTCCCGAGGCCAATAGATGCGAGATCTGGGATCACGCCGCGCAAACCCAAGAGCGCCAGCGCCAGCAGGTCAGTTGCCGCAGTCGCTATCCACAACCGCAAATTGCGCTCGTCGGGCAGTAGTCGGGAGAGGAAGATCGTGACGAACAAGAAGACCACTGTGGCGACAATGGTCAGGAGAACCACGGTGCGCAGATCGAGCATCGTCACCTCCAGACTGTCGCTGACGCATCCAGTGACGGCAGCCTCGACGCTACCACTGCGCAGGGGATGATTAATCCCGTTCAGCACTGCACATGGACACCATGCCGCCGCCACCGACATGGCCACGTCCTTTCCGGCACTGACGAGTGGCCCGACAACTGAAACACAGACGAGCTAAACAGCCTGCATGAAGACCGAGGCTAGGTCACGGACACCGTCCAGTTTTTGTTGTCATCGTCGTCGCCTGTTCGCGAAATCTTCAGAGCATGTCCATTGATCGTGGTCGTCCAATCTGAATTCTCAGCAAAGCTATGTTCTTGATATCCAGCATCCGAAGGATCAAATTCCCCGTCGTTGAGCCCGTCGCGGAGCTCGGCTGTCGGGGTGCCGATGGAGAAGTTGTAGAGGACGAGTTCCACAACTTTGTCATCCGGATATTTGATGCGAACAAAAACGTCGGTTCCAGTCGTCGTCCATTCATCAGTTTCTGAAGCACTGGCTCCGGGCGCGAGGGTGGTGTATTGAGCAGCAGGCGGATTGTCGTACACCCCAGACTGCATCTGCACTTCGACGGAATTCTGCGCAGTGTTAGTTAGGGTGACGTGCGTACCGCGAACCCATGCCTCATTTGAGCCGTTCGGCGCGCCACTTTCAGCCGATGTCGTCACGCTAGATATCACGGTCGCCGAATCATTCGTGCTTGTCGATGCCGAGCAGCTGGCAAGGGCAAACGAGGTGACGGTAATCGCGACAAGATTCATCAGTTTGGGCATGTAGTCATCCTTTTGCAATGGCTCGCCTGTGGACTCAATGCTCATGCAGGTTCAACATGCGTGCCGTTCACGCTTTATATAGGACACTGTACCACATAGGCGGTTTGAAATTGCTCTGCCACCTTGATCACTGACCGCAGCTAACTGTGTTCCCGCCAGCGGTTGGTGATGGGTAAACGGCGGTCGCGGCCGAAGG
>CAZVKB010000126.1:0-7824 GCA_964627505.1 uncultured Actinomycetes bacterium
TTTGCCACCTCGGAGGCCGACCTGCGCACTGCCCTGCGGGCGGGTGCCAGTGACGACGAACTGCTGGCGATGATGCGCGCAAACACCTTGGCCAAGCGTGCGGGTCATGGCCTGGGAGAGCCGGAGTTTACCCAGCCCGACCGGCCGATGTCGGCGATCGGGGGCTGATATGGGAGTTCAGGTGCGGTGCTTCGCCGCTGCTCGGGAGGCAATGGGTGCGGCCGAGGTGGAACTTCCGGCCGGGTCGGTGGCTGAGCTGTGTGCGGCGCTGATCACGGCTGGCGGCCCCAGGATGGCCGAGGTTTTGGCGGTGAGTTCGTTGGCCTGCGAAGGGCGGATCTATCGCTGCGGGGACGAGTCTCCGATCCCGGACGGCCAGGTGCTGGACGTGCTGCCGCCGTTCGCAGGGGGTTGACGTGGCAGTGCGCGCAGAGGACCCGAGTGGCGGGCTGAAGTTCTCTGGGCAAACGGATCCCACCGATCACTTGGTCGGCCAGCATCCAACATCTGGGCGTCGAGAAGGCCTGCGGATGTGGTGGGCCGAAGCTTCCGGGGCCGTCGCCGACCTCGGCGTCCTCGTGCCCATCGCGGTGGCGTTGATCGTCATGAACGGACTCTCCGTGACGGCCGTGCTATTACCGGCCGGACTGCTCTATCTCCTGGTCGCCGTGGTGTTTCGAGTGCCGGTGGCGGTGCAGCCGCTGAAGGCGTTCGGGGCACTCGCAATCGCAATGGGAGCCGGTTCGGATCTGATTGCCGCCGGTGCACTGCTGATGGGGGTCATCTTCGTCGTGCTCGGGACCAGCGGGCTGATCGACCGGGTTGCCCACTGGTTTCCTCTGGCAGTGGTGCGTGGGGTGCAGTTGGCGGTGGCGCTGGCCTTCGCGAAGATCGCCTGGGGCTTACTGGTGGCGCCGGCGGCTGCCTTCGTCTCGCAACTGCCGGCTGGGGGCTGGGCGATCGCAGGTACGGTGGTGATCGCCGCGGTGCTGCTGCGCTGGCCGGTGACCGTGCTGCCGGTGGTGGTGTTCGCCTTGGTGTGGGCTGGTGTGGTGAGCACGTCTGTTGCAGCGCCCACTTGGGGGCCCACTCCATTGGTGGTCCCGGAGTTGTCTTGGTCCACGCTGGGCGTCGCGATGGTGGTGCTGGTGATCCCACAGCTTCCGCTCACCTTCGCCAATTCCTGCGTCGCCCCCGCGGATGCGGCTCGGTCGTACTTCGCCGATCACAGTTCCCGGGTGACGCCCGGGCGGCTCGCGCTGACGCTAGGGGGTGCAAACATCGCAATCGCGGCAGTGAGCGGGATGCCGCTGTGCCACGGGGCCGGCGGGATGAGCGCGCACTATGCCTTCGGGGCCCGCAGCTGGCGCGCGCCGGTGATCATTGGGACCTCGCTGGTGGCCGTGGCTCTGCTGGTAGCCGCCGATGTCGCCCGAGTGGTGACGTCGTTTCCGTTGGTGGTGCTGGCGGCGCTGCTGGTGGTCGCGGGCCTCGCGCATGTGCGGTTGATGCGCGATCTGGACGGCTGGCGGCAGTGGACGGTGGCGCTGGCGATCGGTCTTGCCGGGGCGTTCGGCTACCTGCTGGTGGCCGTGGTGGTGGGGATTGTGGCCGAGACTGTGTGGCTGGTGGTGTCCCGACGGCGGGCGGCGGAGGCTTGAGTGGCAGCTCGGCATGATCATCGGGGGTTGAGGACTCATATAGGTCCCCAACCCCCACTCAGTTCCTGGATCCGCCAAACGTCAACCGCCGGTCAGCCCGGCTGCCGTCAACGCCGCGCGGATCTCCAGGCCCACCGGGTCATCGGCGCGGACGAACGCGGCCGGAGTCCCGATCGGGGCTTCCACAGTCACCTTCTGATCCCCGGCGAAGGTCTGGCCGGTGAATGCGTGCACCCACTCGCCCGGAGGCAAAGTGACGTCCACGGTAGTGGCGCTTTCGGCGGTCACCGGGGCCACCAGCAGATGCGCCCCGAGGAAGAATTGCAGGTCCGCCTGCGCTGCCGACGTCCCCGGATACACCAGCCAGCCGTGGCGCATGATCGGCCACCCGGCGCGCTGAGCTTCATCGAGCACGCTGGCGCGATAGTCCTTGAGCGCCCCAAAAATCTGGGTTGCCCGGGCGAACTGGGCCCGGGTCTCCGGGGTGTCGTACACCTGCTGATTGACCTGCGGACGGTTGCCTTCGTGGGTGCGCATCATGGCGCCGAACGCTTGCATCTCTGCCCAGCGAGCGTTCAATTCGGGTGGACGCACGTAGTTCTTGACTACCGCATTGATGCTCGTGTAGCCGCCGATGTCGGAGTGCCAAGCGGTGCCGCCGGACACTCCGCCCGAGAGCATGCCCAAGACCGCGCTACCCAAACCGTCCTGCGCAGCGAAATCGACCATCTGATCGCCAGCCCACATCATGGGGACGTTCTCGGTGGTGTTGAGGTACGACGAGCGCATGAACGCCACACACTCGGGCTGCCCGGCAATCTCGCAGGCCTGCCGAACAGTCTGCGCCCAGAGGTCCGGGAAGCGGTTGTGCTGCTCGGCAGGTGTGCCGGCGAATAGCACCGCGTCGAAAGGCAGTGCCTCACCGAAGTCGGCCATGAAGCCCTTGGCGCCAACTCCGAGCACCTCGCTGGCGATCACCCCGGCATACCAATCGCGTGCGGCTGGGTTGGTGAGATCCATCAGCCCCACCGGAAATCCCACGGTCTGCACCACGTATGGCTGACCTTGGCTGTCTTTGACGAGAAAGCCCTGGTCAGCAGCTTCTTGATAGAGGTTTCGGATGGTGGGGTCGCCCTTGTCGGCGGCATCGGCCAGGAACGGGTTGACGTAGGTGAGCACGTCGATGTCTGCGGCCGCGAAGTCCGCCACCATCTGCTGCCACCCCGGGTATTGGCTGGCATCCAGCTGCCACGTCCACCACAGTTGGCTGCCGAACGAAGTCTGTCGCTTGCCCACCCAGTCCTGTAGCCAGACCCCGGAGATGTCGGCCCCGGCGGCCTGCATCTCTGACACGATCTGTTGGACTCGTGCAGTGCCGCCCTGCAGCCCGAGCACTGCGCCATCTTGGGTCATCGGCGCCAACGGAGGTCGCGAGGCGCCCGCGGCGCGGGCTGCAATCAGTTCCGCGGGTGAGGCGGCTGCGAGCACTTCGGCACTCATCGTGCTGGCCCAACTCTCCAGGCTGATCTCGCCGTCGCGGCGCAAATCAGCAATTCCGAACGCGCCCGAGGCGTCCGTGTTGGTCAGTGTGAACGAGCGGTTGGCGCTGGTGACCCAGGTCGGCCAGGCGCCATAGGTGGTGGCGAGATTGCCGCCAGCCCAGTTGGTGAGATCGGCCAACGTCGTGATGGGTTGTTCGCCGCGCCCGATGCCCTGTTCGGACACGAGGATCGGGAACATCTCGCCGGCGAGATCGAAGTCGCGGAACTGTTCGCCAAAGCCGAAGACGCCTTCCCCATCGGCGCGCCCGGAAGTCAGCAGCACGGACGAAATCGGCGCGCCGCCGGGTGCAGGGCGCACCTCGAGGTTCATACCCAGCGCGGTGATGTTGTCTTTGCGAACCGGCGTCAACGTCAGCGTGTAGTCGGCCGCCTGGTCGCCGTCGCGCACAGTCCCGGTCACCGCGCCGCCGGTGGAGGTGCCGGTCAACGTGTCCACCGTCTGATCCGTGAATCTGGCGTTGCGTGTCACGTCCGCCCAGAAGTAGCCGAACTTCTCGGTCCACTCAATGCTCCCGGAACCCGCGCTCACGAAAGCCGTTCCGGGTTTCGACAACCACACCACTTGTCCGGTGGAGGTGTCGGTGATGGTCATGGTTGCGTTCGCACCACCGGTGATCGCGACCGCGAACGGTTCGATCTGCAAGGCAGAGGCCGCCGTTGCCGAGTCCGCCACGGTCAGCGACCCGGGAGTGATTGGGTCGAGGTGGTTGCTGGGCACCCGGTAGGCCAAGTAACCCACGTATCCCGCGGCCCCCACGACCACCACAAGCAGGAAGATTCCGATGCCGATGAGTGTGCGTGCCCACCACGGCCGCCGGCGACGAGACCGTGCAGTGGCTGCCGAGTGCGCGGGTGAGTCGGCAGGGGAGGCCGTGGCACCAGAGTTCATGCCCCTTTTCTATCTCGCAAAGCCGATCAGTGCCCGGCGATCGGCGGGAAAGAACGGACACGGTAACGCTGTGTGTGGTAAGCAGGGGGCGCAATCGTTGGTGTCCCGAAGGAGAGAGCCTGTGACCGCCCTGACCCGCCGAGGTTTCCTAGCTCTGACGTCGGCACTCGCCGCCTCTCTGGGGTTGCCCAAGGACATGCTGGGACGAGCGCTGGCGGCCCCGGCGGCCCCGGCTGATTTCCCCTCCACCTTGGGTCAGACCATCTTGCAGAAGACCACTGCTCAGAACCGCAACTACCGGGTGCTCACCACTGGCCCGGGCGAACCGTACGTCACCCGGTTGGATCTGGTGACCGGTCCGCCCTCCGAGGCGCGGGTCGCGGCCCGCCGTTCGCTGGCCTACCTCGGACACACCTCGGACATTCACATCATCGACGCCCAGTCGCCGGTACGGCTGGAGCCGATCAGCGAGTTCTCCACCACGTTGATGCCCGGGAACTTCCGGCCGCAGGAAACCATGAGCGTCTATGTGCAGGCGCAGATGATGCAGGCATTGAGCAACGCGGCGTTCAGCCCTGTCACCGGCGCCCCGATGCTGGCGGTGCTGAACACCGGCGATAACGCCGATCAGCTCAGCCACCTGGAACTCCGCTGGGACATCGACGTTTTTGACGGCGTGACAGTGGACCCGAACAGCGGCAAGGCTGGGGTGTACGAAGGGGTGCAGGTGTGGCCGGAGGCGGCGTACGCCTACCACCCCGACGACCCCGCCAGCGATCCGTTCGGCCAGTACGGGTTCCCGCAGATCCCCGATCTGATGAACATCGTGATGTCCCAGGAAGTCACCTCGCCGGGATCGCCCGCGCCGTGGTACACCGTCTACGGCAACCACGACACCCTCTACAACGGCACGTTCGGTATTGATGAATCCCTGCGCAACTTAGCTACCGGCAACAAGAAGCCCTACAGCTTCGAAGGTCTCACCATCGACTATTTCCGGGGTATGACCTCGGACAGCAGCCCCATGACGCGGGCGTTCAACAACCTGCGCCAGCAGTTCGGCACGATGAACGGGTTCAACCGCGTGACCGCCGACACCCGTCGGTACCTGTTGGTGGCCCAGGACTTCATGGCCGAGCATCTCAATTCCCCGGCTGTTCCCGGCCCGGTTGGGCACGGCTTCACCCAGGCGAACGTGGACAACAAGATCACCTATTGGACCGCGGATGTTGGGCCGGCGCTGCGGTTGTTCGGACTCGACACCTGCAACCAGGTGGTCGGCGCCGACGGGGCAGTGCCGGAATCCCAGTTCAACTGGCTGCAGGAGCAATTGCAGAAGGCTTTGACTGAACAGAAGCTCGCGATCGTGCTGAGCCATCACAACAGTCTGACGCTGGAGAATTCCGCGGTGAACGTCTTCGCGCCGGGAGATCGCCTCGTGCACGCCGAGGAGTTCATCGAGATGTTGCTCGCCTACCCCAACATGGTGGCCTGGTTCAATGGCCACACGCACATCAACACCGTGCAGGCCCACCCGCGCACCACCGGTGGCAGCGGCGGTGGGTTCTGGGAGATCACCACGGCCTCGTGCATCGATTACCCCCAGCAGAACCAGGTGGTCGAATTGGTGGACAACCGCGACGGCACCATGTCGATTTTTGCCACCACACTGGACCACGATTCCCCGGCGGTGTGGACCGAGGGCGACTTCTCCCAGCAGGGGGTGGCGTCGTTGAGTCGGCAGTTGGCCGCGAACGACTGGGTGGCTAATCCGTTGATGCGACGAGGCTCGCCGCTGGATCGAAATGTGGAGTTGGTGTTGCCGGCCCCGTTCGATCTCAGTGCGATCACCGATACCGCCCTGGAAACTGCTCTGGCCACGCGACAAGCGGAGATTCTCGCGCGTAAGGGAGGCACCCAGTGAAGCGGTTGATCATGGCGGCGGCTGCGCTCACAGCGGTGGCGGCCACGGCGGGATGTAGCCAGATAGCGCAGCTCAAACCTGTTGCCGGGGACGCCGTCACCGGGGTGCGGATCGCCACGAATGACGTGCTGCTCGATGCCGGGGTGGCGATTCAGGTGGCGCCGGTGTGCACATTCACCGAAACCGACTACACCTGCAAGGGCACCACGACCGACGGCCAGCCGATTCTGGCGCAGGCCTCCCAGGTGGCTACTGATGCGGTGCCACCGGACTTGACGCTCGCCGCGGAGGAGAGCGAAGAAGGTGCCGACGACGTGGTGGTGCTGGAAGTGACCGTAGGTGACCAGCAGATTTTCCGAGGGCTTGTGAGCGAAGTGCTCCGACAGAACGCGAGGGCTGACCAGTGAGCGATGTGGCAACTCTGCCCGCGGCGGCAGCGACACCGGGCAAGCCGGAGAAGCGCTACCGGGTGTCGATCCTGTTCACGGGGTTGGCGCGGATGTGGCGTGGCACCGGAGCGGCGCTGTTGGTGATTCTGGTCAACGCGCTGGTGCAGGCGGCGCTGACCTATGTCAACGCGCAGGTCGGGATGAACGCGGCATTCATCATCTCGCTGGTGGTCTCAGTGGTGGTGCTGATTGGATCGCTTGCGGTGTTGGTGAGCGTGGCACTGCGAGCGGTGGATGGTCGGGTGGGGCTCAAGGCTGCTCTGGCTGGGGCGACGTCGCACCTGCCACTGTTTGCGCTGTGGGTGGTCGTGCAATGGGCCGTGGTGGTGGTGGTGTCGCTGTTCGTGGGACCGCTGGGCATCCTGCTGGCGGTGCTCACCGTGTTCCTGCCGTTTGCAGCCGCAGACGGACATGGGAACGCCATCGGGGCGAACTTTTCCGCCTTCAAGGATCGCTGGGGTCGCTGGCTGATCACGACCATCATCATGTTGGTGATCGCTTTGGTGCTGTTCTTGTTGCAAGCCGTGAATGTGTTCTTCATCAAGGGCACCCCGGCGTCGTTCATTGGCTGGCTGGTGTTGGGGATCTTGACCTGGTGGCTGCTCACGGCGTGGGCGTCGCTGTATCGCAGCACGCGCGTGGGACACCTGGCTGATTCCGCCTGAGCGCGTCGCAGCGATGAGTATTGCCAGCCCGAATGTGGGCCACGCCCGTGGCTGGCACACAGCGACGGCTGTGATTGCGTGGGCGTCGTTGCTGCTGCAGTTCTACTACAGCGCGATCGGAGTGCCTGGCGATGGTTTGACCACACCGGTACGCATAATTCGTTTTTTCAGTTTTTTCACGATCCTGAGCAACATCGTGGTGGCCGGGGTGGCCACTGCGTTGGCGATCAATCCAGAGCGCAATGGTCGGGTGTTTCGCGTGCTGCGGCTCGATAGCCTGGTCATGATCACCGTGACCGGGCTGATCTATTCGATCGTGCTGGCGGGGCTGTACACGATTGACGGTGTGGGCCGCAATCTTGCCAACGATGGGCTGCACTACGTCACGCCGACTTTGACGGTGCTGGCATTTGTGGTGGTGGGACCGCGGCTGCGGTGGCGGGTGCCGGAGGTGTTCGGCGCGTTGGTGCTGCCGATGGTGTGGGTGGCGTACATCCTGTTGCAGGGGGTGGTGACCAAGTGGTACCCGTACCCGTTCATTGATGTCAACGAACTCGGCTACGCGATGGTTGCTGCCAATATTGCGGGCATTGTGGTGATCGGCGTCGTGTTCGGGTTCGTCTTCTTTTTCCTGGACCGAGGAATTCTGCGCATAGGGCGGAGGTCGCAATGAC
>CAZVKB010000127.1:0-4659 GCA_964627505.1 uncultured Actinomycetes bacterium
TAGCGCGCCTGCTTTGGGAGCAGGAGATCGGGAGTTCGAGTCTCCCCGCCCCGACTCACCCGTCCATAAGAGTAGATATCGGAGCCTGCGACCACCGTGAACAGCACCAAAGAGATTCTCTCGCCCACCCGTGTCCGCCTCACAGTGGTGGTGACGCCGGAAGACATGCAGCCCGCCATCGACAAGGCGTTCAAATCGATCGCCAGTTCCGTGAACATCCCAGGATTTCGCCGGGGCAAGGTGCCCGCCCGCATCATCGAACAGCGATTCGGTCGGGCAGCGGTGCTGGAAGAGGCCATCAACGAGGCTCTGCCGGCCGCCTATGAGCAGGCTGTCGCCGAACAGGGCTTGGACACGCTGAGCCAGCCGCAACTGAAGATCGAGCAGGATCTCACCGAGATCGGCCCAGACGATGATCTGACATTTGTGGCAGAAGTGGACGTGCGCCCGGAAATCGTGCTGCCGGACTACCACGGCATGTCGGTGCAGGTAGCCGATGCTGAGGTGACCGATGACGACGTCGAGGCGTCGATGCGGGAGTTGCGCGGTCGTTTCGCCAGCGTCTCCCCGGTGGATCGCGCGGCGGCCGACGGCGACATGGTCGTGGTCGATGTCACTGGCACGATCGACGGCGAGGTTGTGGACGAATTCACCGGCCACGGCATGACTTTCGAAGTCGGTGCCGGCAACATGATCGCCGGGTTCGACGAGGCCGTCCGCGGTCTGTCCGAAGGGGAATCCGCATCGTTTACCTACACTTCGGAGGAGGGCGAGTTCGCAGGACGCGAGGCCGAGTTGACGGTCGTGGTGAAAGGTGTGCGCGAGCGTGAGCTGCCAGCTGAGGACGATGACTTCGCCGCGCTGGCCAGCGAATTCGACACCATCGACGAGCTGCGGGACGACCTGCGCACCCGTTTGGCGCGGGTGAAGCTAGTCGACCAAGGCATCGAGGCCCGCGACAAGTTGGCTGAAGAGCTGTTGGCCACCGTTGAGGTGCCCGTGCCCGAAGGTGTGCTCGCGCAGATGCTCGAGCAGCACTTCACCGACGGACATGGCGATGACGAGCACCGCGCCGAATTCGAGGCCGATGCCCGCAAGTCGCTGCGTAGTCAGTTCTTGCTCGATGCCATCGCTGAAGCTGAGGGAATCACGGTCGAACAAGACGACCTCGGCCAGTGGATTGTGCAGCAGGCGCCGCGCTACAACATGACGCCGGACCAGTTCATTCAGGCCCTCGTGCAGGCTGACCAGATCTCCAGCGCCTACGGCGATGTCCGCCGGGGGAAGGCCCTCACGGTCGTGCTGGAGAGCGCGGAGATCACGGACGCCTCCGGGCGCAAAGTTGACCTCACCGCCCTGGACGAAGACGACGAGGTCGCTGACGAGTTCGCCGAAATCGACGAGGTAACGATCAGCGAAGATGCTGACGGCACCGTCGTGGTCGACGAAGTCGTAGTCACCGAGGATGCCGACGGCAACATCGAAATCGACGAGACCGTAGTCACCGAAGATGCCGATGGGAATATCGAAATCGACGAAATCGTGGTGACCGAAGACGCAGCCGGAAACGTCGAGGTGGCGGAGGCGGATGTCGTGATTCCGGCTGAGGACACCGAACGCAGGTAGCCGCAGCGTGGCTCTCGCGTGCGCCGACAGCGAACAGTCCGCGCACTGGGAAGTGCGATGCGGTGGTTCGCGTTAGGGTCACATCAATTGGCTGGTCTGAGGAAAGGCACTTGCGTTGGGCACAATCGAAATTCCCGGTGAGAGCGCCCCGGCGCTGCGCGGCAATGGCGGCTCGGGGCTGAGCTACGGCGATGACGTATTCCAACGTTTGTTGCGAGAGCGGATCGTCTTTTTGGGCTCGCAGGTGGAGGATTCTGTAGCCAACCTGCTGTGTGCGCAGATCCTGCTGCTTGCGGCAGAGGATCCCGAGCGCGACATCTTCGTCTACATCAACTCCCCTGGTGGGTCGGTGACCGCGGGTATGGCCATCTACGACACCATGCAGTACGTCAAGAATGATGTGGCGACGGTGGCCATGGGATTAGCCGCGTCGATGGGGCAGTTCCTGCTCAGCGCCGGTGCCAAGGGCAAGCGCTACGCCCTGCCGCACGCGCGCATCATGATGCATCAGCCTTCGGGCGGCATCGGCGGTACGGCCAGCGACATCAAGATTCAGGCCGAGCAGATGCTGCACATCAAAAAGCAGATGGCCAAGATCATTTCTGAGCAGACCGGGCAGCCGCTCGAGCAGGTGGAGCGCGACTCTGACCGTGACCGTTGGTTCACTGCCGACGAGGCACTCGAGTACGGATTCATCGACCACGTCGTGAGCAACGCCGCGGATGTGGCCGGCAGCGGCGGGACGGCCAAGTGATGAACAACCTCAATTACTCGCGTTTTGACCGCAACGGAGGAGCTGTGTCCGCACCTGCCTCGCCGCAACTCGACGGCGGGTTCGCGCCGTCTGCCCGGTATGTCCTGCCGGAATTTCGCGAGCGCACCGCCAACGGGGAGCGGCTGCACAACCCGTACACCAAGTTGTTCGAAGAGCGCATCATCTTCCTCGGAGTGCAGATCGACGATGCGAGCGCGGATGACGTGATGGCGCAGTTGCTGTGCCTGGAGTCGATGGACCCGGATCGCGACATTTCGATCTACATCAACTCCCCAGGCGGCTCCTACACCGCGATGACCGCGATTTACGACACCATGCAATTCGTCAAGCCGGAGATCCAGACCGTGTGCCTGGGACAAGCGGCCAGTGCCGCGGCGGTGTTGCTGGCTGCTGGCACCGCGGGCAAGCGCTATGCGTTGCCGCACGCGCGGGTACTCATCCACCAGCCCTACACCGAAGGCGGCGGGCAAGGCTCCGACATTGAGATCCAGGCCAACGAGATCCTGCGCATGCGCAAGGAGATGGAAACCATCATCGCCCTGCACACCGGTCGGGATCCCGAGCAGGTGGAGCGCGACATCGAACGCGACAAGATCCTCACCGCCGACATGGCATTGGAATACGGCATCGTGGACCAAGTCATCTCGTCCCGGAAAACACCGCGCTAATCGCGACTCCTGACAACGCGCCAACGCCGGAAGGCGGGGTATTGTCGGGTGCACCAGGTACCGTTGCCCTGGTGCATAGGCTCCCGTCCGGGGAGTTGGTAGAGGAAAGGTCGCGCTGTGGCGAGAATCAGTGATGGGGCCGACCTGTTGAAGTGCTCTTTCTGCGGAAAGACGCAGAAGCAGGTGAAGAAGCTCATTGCTGGCCCCGGTGTCTACATCTGCGATGAGTGCATCGATCTGTGCAACGAGATCATCGAGGAAGAGTTCAACGAGGCTTCCGATGTCCAGTTCGAGGAGTTGC
The DNA here is from genome assembly GCA_964627505.1 of uncultured Actinomycetes bacterium. GTDB lineage: Bacteria > Actinomycetota > Actinomycetes > S36-B12 > UBA10799 > JACJWR01. The sequence goes on from CAZVKB010000127.1 coordinate 3,371, forward strand.
CGAAGCCGCGGGAGATTTTTGAGTTTCTCAGTCGGTACGTGATCGGCCAGGATGTCGCGAAGAAAGCCTTGAGCGTCGCGGTCTACAACCACTACAAGCGCGTGCAGGCGGAATCCGACGAAGGCAACAAGGTCGTCGATGAGATTGAGTTGGCGAAGTCCAACATCTTGTTGCTTGGGCCGACCGGTTCCGGCAAAACGCTGCTGGCGCAGACGTTGGCCCGGATGCTGAACGTGCCGTTCGCGATTGCCGATGCCACGGCTCTGACCGAGGCCGGTTACGTAGGCGAGGATGTGGAGAACATCCTGCTCAAGCTCATTCAGGCCGCTGACTACGACGTCAAGCGGGCTGAGCAGGGAATTATCTACATCGACGAGATTGACAAGATCGCCCGCAAGAGCGAGAACCCGTCGATCACGCGCGATGTGTCAGGGGAAGGTGTGCAGCAGGCGCTGCTGAAGATTCTGGAGGGGACGACGGCGTCGGTGCCGCCGCAGGGTGGTCGTAAGCACCCGCACCAGGAGTTCATCCAGATCGACACGGCCAACGTGTTGTTCATCGTGGGTGGCGCGTTTGCCGGGCTGGACAACATCATCTCTGCTCGGATCGGCAAGCATGCGCTGGGATTCACCGGGGATATCAACAATGCGCGCAGTGACGATGCGGACATTTTTGCCGATGTGATGCCCGAGGATCTACTGAAGTTCGGGCTGATTCCGGAATTTGTCGGCCGGTTGCCGGTGCTGACTTCAGTGAGTGCGTTGGATCGCGACGGCATGATTCGGGTGTTGACCGAACCGAAGAATGCGCTAGTTCGGCAGTATCAGCGGCTGTTCGAGTTGGACGGCGTGACGCTGGAGTTTGCGCCCGATGCCATTGAAGCGATTGCTGACCAGGCGCTTCGTCGGGGGACCGGTGCGCGTGGCTTGCGTTCGATCATGGAGGAAGTGTTGCTGCACGTCATGTATGACGTGCCCAGCCGGGACGATGTCGCCACGGTGATCATCACCCGCGAGGTGGTAGAAGAGAACGTGCTGCCCACTCTCGTGCCCGTCCGGCCCACACGGCGGCGGCAGCCCCGCGAAAAGAGCGCGTAGCACTTGCCCCGCGAAAAGAGCGCGTAGCACTTGCCCCGCGAAAAGAGCGCGTAGGGCTCTCACCGGTCCAAACCACGTGCTGCGGACGCTACGCGGGAGAGACGGTCCGGCGACCTTAGGACCCGTGTTTGGGTACGTTTCGGTGGGTGGGTTTTTCTACGGTCGTCGGACCGTCCCTCCCGCTTCGCTGCT
>CAZVKB010000127.1:4759-7813 GCA_964627505.1 uncultured Actinomycetes bacterium
TGCTCGATCGGACAGGTGGGGGTTGCGTCACTACACTCGCTGCAAGCCGCTGGGCTGTCTATGACTGTGAACACCGGACCTGCGTGGAGGGTTAATGAAACCGATTGACGTGCTGATGTTGTCGCGGGAGGACATCGTTGGTCTCGAACTCACTCCGGGCGAGGTAGTGGAGGCGGTTACGCTCGCTTTGGCCGAGCACGCTGCGGGCACCTATGAGATGAAGCCCAAGATCGGCGTGCACCCCATCGAAACCCACCCCGCCAACTTCATCCACGCCATGCCTGGCTACCTGCACGGGCTCGACGCGTGCGGCTTGAAGTGGGTCGCCGGTTATGCCCGCAACTGGCAGCGCGACTTGCCCAGCGTCACCGGCGTGCAGATCTACAACGATACGGCGACCGGCATCCCGCTGGCGATCATGGAGTGTGCCTACCTCACCGGCCTGCGTACGGCCGCGGTCAGCGCCATCGCCGCCCGCGAATGCGCCAAGCCGGGCGCCTCGACTTTGGCCATCGTCGGTTGCGGATTCGAAGGTACCAAGCACTTGGCCTATCTCACGCACGAGATCCCATCCCTCCAGACCGTGCGGCTTTTCGACATCCGGCGAGAGGCGATCGCGCGCCTGGCCGCGGAAGCGGCGAGCTACTTCGATGGGGAGATTGTCGCTTGCGCAACCCTCGAAGAATGCATCAGCGGTGCAGATATCATCTCCACCTGCACAGATGGCAGCGAGCAAGTAGTGCGTCCGGAATGGTTTGTGCCGGGGGCTTTCGCGGTCGGGATCGAAGGGGGATGCGCCTTCACCGCCGATGCGCTGCAGTCGGCGGACAAGTTCGTGGTCGATGACGTGGAACTCGTGGAGTACTTCGATCGCATCGGTCAGGATCGCTTCACCGAGGACGGCGAACCGGATCCGGAGTTCCCGGGCGGTCTCCCGAATATCTACGCCACCATCGGCCAGATTGTCACGGGCCGAAAGCCCGCTCGCGACAGTGCCGACGAACGCATCGTTGCCACCCCGATCGGCATGTCCATCTGCGATGTTGCCCTGACGAAACTGGTGTATGAAACCGCACTCGAGCGCGGAATCGGCAGTCAGTTTCGTTTGGCCTGAGCACTCACAGGTTGCACCCGTCAGGACCAATGTCCTGGCACCGGTGAGCGTGGGACTTTAGTCTCTGCGCCTACTCTGAAGGTCGCACGTCTCGTGGCCAACCCGAGGCGGCGTTCGGAGAGCAGGTTGTTGCGCGGATGAAGATGAAGAAGCGTCAAGACGCAATTTTGTCGATGCTCAGCCAATTCGTCGTGATGCTGCCGGTAGCGGCCAGAAACTTCTGCGATGTGGTGGCGGCCGAACCCACCGACCGGGCAGAACCTTTGGCGTCCCTGTGCGAACTTGAGCGAGACGCAGACGTTCTGTACGTCAAGTTGCTGCGCAAGGTAGCCGCGACCTTCATCACACCCTATGACCGTGAGGATCTCTACCGCACACTGGACAAACTTGACGACGTCATCGACGACCTCGAGCAGGCCGGCTTGCTGCTTGTCGGTTTCGGCGATGTCACACCGCCGGCGGAATTCCGCGATTACACCGGTGGTCTGATCGCTATGTGCGAGCAGACCTGCGACATGGTCAGTGTGCTGAAGAAGCCCAAGAAGTTCGAGAAGCATCTTGTTGAGTTCTACGATCTCAAAGCTGTCACCGATGAGCGGTACCGCACACTATTGGTGGCGGATCTCACCATCGGCGCTGACCCAATCCGGGCGATGCAAACCGCCGCCCTGCTCGACTGGGTCCGACGCGCATGTAGTGATCTGGAGGAATTCGTGCGCTCCATGGGCGCGATCGCCATCAAGGAAACGTGATGGTCGAACAACTCGTGCACCAGAAGTGATCAGCGTGAACAGGTAGTCGGCATGGACTGGGCGCTGTTCTTCACCATCGTCGTGATCGCCATCATCGTGTTCTTCGAGTTCACCAACGGTTTTCACGATGCGGCAAATGCCATCGCCACGTCTGTCGGCACGCGCGCCCTCACCCCTCCGGTGGCCCTGGCGATTGCCGCGGTTTTCAATTTCCTCGGCGCCTTCATCGGATATTGGGCGGGCAGCGGCGTCGCGAAAACCATCCAGAGCGTGACCACTCCCGGCGCGGGCTACAACGGCCTCGCACTCGTGGCGTCGGCGGTGATCGGAGCGATTCTGTGGAACCTCACCACCTGGCGGTTGGGTTTGCCCAGCTCATCCACGCACGCTCTCATCGGGGGTGTCGTGGGGGCGGCGATCGTCGCTGGGACCGGCGTGGCCTGGGCCACGGTGCTCGACAAAGTAGTGATCCCGATGTTCACCTCGCCCTTTGTCGGCCTGATTCTGGCCTTTGCCGTGATGCGCCTGATCAGGCAGGTATTCCGCAACAAAGACCCGCACGCGGTGGGCGGGGGCTTCCGACATGCCCAGACTGTGTCAGCGGCCGCGATGGCCATGGGCCACGGGATGCAGGACGCCCAGAAATCGATGGGTGTGATTTTCCTGGCGTTGGTGAGCATGGGTTTTCTCGCCGCCGATGCCGCGATGCCGGTGTGGATCGTGATTGTGTGCGCCGCCTCGATTTCCATTGGCACGGCGGTCGGCGGCAAGCGCATCATGCGCACGCTGGGTCGCCGCATCATCGATCTTGACCCGGCGCGTGGTTTCGCCGCCGAATCGGTCTCTGCGGGTGTGCTCTACACCACCGCGCTGGTGTGGGCGGCCCCGGTTTCGACCACGCAGGTGATCACCGGCGGCATCATGGGGGCTGGCGTGGAGAAGCGCGTGACGTCGGTGCGGTGGAGCGTCGGGGTGAACATTCTCTATGCCTGGGTGCTCACACTGCCCGCTGCGGCGCTGTTCGCCATGCTCGTGCATGCCGGTCTGAAGTGGGTGTCCGGCTTCTAGCGGGTGCTGTCGGCCTGCCGCAATCGTTTCGCCTGCTCCCGTCTCGAACGCACCTGCTTCACACGCGCCGACCTCAGTTGCACCTGTTCCCAGCGCGTCCTCCGAGTAGCACCCGGCCAG
>CAZVKB010000128.1:0-1065 GCA_964627505.1 uncultured Actinomycetes bacterium
ACGCGCGCCAGCCCACGCTCATTTTGGGGATGGAAAAATAAATCTGGATCGGCCTCTCGACAGGCCCCCACCTCCTGCCACTCCCACGTCGCATCTGCCGGTACTTGCGAAAGCGGTTGCTGAGGCACGTATTACTCCCGTCGCGTTCGACGCCGATCCCCGGATCGGCGCGGGCGTTGAAGGTGAAGACCCGATTGGCCTCCTGACCTGCCTCGACGCTAGTAACTGCGCCCATAGCGGAGGATCGTACTTTCGGGGTTACCGGCATCAGCCGAAAGTATGATTTGTGGTGTGAGTCACAGTGATCATGGACGCTGCCCCAGGAGTGCGCAACGGATTCCGTTGTGCACTTCCCGGGACAACGGCCTCAAAAGTAAAGAGCGAGTCAGGATTGCTCGGTAGCGGTTTCCTGCTGCTTGGCCAACTCCGCGCGTACCTCGTCCATGTTGACGTCCCGAATGGCCTTGATGAGTTCATCTAGGTTGCCCGCGGGAAGTGCGCCGGGCTGGCTGTACAACACCACGCCGTCGCGGATCGCCATCAGTGTGGGGATCGACGTGATGCGGAACTCGGCGGCGAGTTGCTGCTCGGCTTCGGTGTCCACTTTGGCGAATACGATGTCCGGGTTGGACTCGGAGGCTGCCTCGTAGACCGGGCCGAACATCCGGCAGGGGCCACACCATGAGGCCCAGAAGTCGATCAGAACGGTGTCATTGCTCTCAACGGTGTCGCGGAAGGTGTCGAGAGTGACATTGACGGTGGCCATGGAACTCCAATGGTTGAGATGGCACGCACATGTGCGTGAGGTCCAGGGATTGCAACGGGCGTGCGTTGAAAGATTATTCCCCCGGGGGTATGGAGGAGGGTTCGGTTTCCTGAATGGCGGGTTGGCTGCCGTTAGGGACACGCAGCACTGAAGGTGTAGCCCTTGCTGGTGAGTTGCGCCAACACCACCTTCAGAGCATCCACGGTTTGTTGGCGGGAGTTGCCGCCGGCGTCGTGCATGAGAATGATGGAGCCCGGTTGTGCGTTGGCCACCACGGTGTTGGCGATTTTGGATGCTCC
>CAZVKB010000128.1:1165-7750 GCA_964627505.1 uncultured Actinomycetes bacterium
CCTTCCGCGACCACCCGCGCCGCAATCTCCGGATACGCCGACACTCTGCTGCCTTGGGCGAAGAAAGTCGCCTTAGCTCCATACGTGGCGAGCGCATCCAGAATCTTTGGCGTCCACTCTGGGTCCGGACCATCGTCGAACGTCAGATAGACCGTGCGCCCCCCACTGGGCGCCCACGGTACGGCTGCTGCAGGAGTTGGGGTAGGTGTGGGCGTGGGAGTCAGGGTCGGGGTCGGGGTTGGTGTCGGAGTAGGAGTAGGAGTAGGAGTGGGCGTGGGAGTCGGGGTAGGGGTAGGGGTCGGGGTTTCGGTCATCGGCACCGGTGAAGCGACGGCGGCGGCGTTGTCAAACGCGCTGTTGATCGGTCCAGCCCACGGCGAGGACGACACCAACCAGTAGGTGCCCGCGACCACCAGCAGGACCGCGGCTATTACCGCCCCGGTCCAACGAGGTCGGTCGTGTTCCGAGGGATTCACACTTACTCCTTCGTCGTGAATCACGACCGCGGCAGGTCCACAATCATGACATGGCCAGTTGCAGTGAGGGACTGAGTGATTCCGGAGCAGCACACGCAGGTGCGCTACTCGTGGCCACTCCCCAGATTGCAGGTCCGACCTTCGCTAGGACCGTAATTCTACTTCTTGAGCACAGTTCGGACGGATCTCTGGGGGTGGTTCTCAATGACGTGTCGGAACTTTCTCTCGAAGATTTGGTGCCAGGTTGGGAGCGCGTGCTCAGCCCCGTGGTCGCAGTGGGCGGTCCTGTCGGCGAAGACGCCGGGATTGCCGTAGGAGTTCTGTCACTGCCTGTCGCCGAACCGCCACTGGGAGTGCGCAAGATTTCGGGTTGGTGGGCCGTGATCGATCTGGCGCGGGCCCAGTCGGAGGTGGCCGCTGCGATCACTGATGCCCAACTGTTTCTTGGCTACGCTGGATGGGACGCCGGCCAACTCGACTCCGAGTTGGCAACGGCGAGTTGGTGGGTGGTGCCGTCTGAACCGGGCGATTTGGCATTGGGGCGCAGAGCCGGTCGCCTGGGCATGTGGCGAGCCGTCTTACGCCGTCAGCGCAACGATTTGCGTTTTGCCGCCACCTATCCGCAGGATCCAGCCACCAACTGACCACCCGCGCCCCCTGCCCGCCTACACTGATCTGCCATGGATACGTTGGACTCCCCAGGTCTGTCCGGTGGAACCCTCACCGAAGAACGCACTGACGCGCGCTTGGACGAGGGCGATCACGAGCGCTTTGCCCACTTTGTGCGCAAGGACAAGATCGTGGAAAGTGCGGTGACCGGCGAGCCCGTGATTGCACTGTGCGGGAAAGTCTGGGTGCCATCCCGGGACCCATCCAAGTTCCCGGTGTGCCCGGACTGTCAAGCCATCTACCAGGGGCTGCGGCCCAGTGGCGATAAAGGCGACCAGGGCGACTCCAAGTAGCAGGTCGGGTCCCCCCTTAGCGCGACATCGTTGCCACGAGCACGGCTTTGATGGTGTGGAGCCGGTTTTCGGCTTGCTCGAAAGCCAGGTTGGCAGGTGAATCGAACACCTCAGAGCTGACTTCGATGCCATCGGTGAGCCCGGTGATGTCGGCTGCCCGCATACCCATTTTGGTCGCGGTGTCGTGCAGTGCAGGCAGGCAATGCATGAAGTAGGCATGCGGCGCCGCAGCAGCCATGGCGGCGGCGTCCACGCGGTAGGGCCGCAGCAGTTCCGCGCGCTGTGCCCAGGCGCTTTCCGGTTCGCCCATGGACACCCAGATATCGGTGTGCACGAACGCTGCCCCGCGCAGAGCCACGGCAGGGTCGTCGGTGATCAGCAGGCGGGCACCGGAGATGGCTGCCCGTTCCGCAGCCAGTTGCGCCACTGCGGCTGAGGGCTGCAAATCCGCTGGCGCAGCAATCCGGACGTCGGCACCCATGATGGCACCCATCATCAGCAAAGAATTGCCCATATTGGAGCGTGCATCGCCGAGGTAGCAATAGGTCAATTCGCTCGGATCATCGGTGCCCGCAGCCTCCAACATGGTCAGAAAATCGGCCAGCATTTGGGTGGGGTGCCACTCGTCCGTCAGACCGTTGAACACCGGAACGGTGGCCGCCGCGGCCAATTGCTCGACTGTGTCCTGGGCTTTACCGCGAAACTCGATCCCGTCATAGAAGCGCGACAGGACCCGTGCCGTATCAGCTATCGACTCCTTGTGGCCGATCTGGGACGATGTCGGGTCCAGAAACGTGACATGTGCGCCCTGGTCATAGGCGGCGACTTCAAACGCACATCTAGTGCGGGTCGAGGTCTTTTCAAAGATCAGTGCGATGGACTGTCCGACCAAACGCCGCTGCTCGTGGTGATCATGCTTCTCCTGCTTGAGTTCGGCAGCGAGCGTGAGCAGAGCCATCAATTCTGCGCTGGTGAAATCCAGTTCCTTCAGAAAATCCCGACCGTGCAGGTGCTGCCACTGCAGGTCGGTGGTGGCGGGAGAGGCATGGGCAGGCTCTGGGCGGCTCGGCATGGGCGGCGGAACTCCTCGTTTGGCAGGGAATGACAGACACGATAACGCCCGGTGTCGACTCGCTGTCGGTTCAACCGGATCGGTGGATCGGGCAGCTCATGCAGCGCGGGCCGCCGCGGCCGCGCCCAAGTTCGCTGCCTGAGATCGGTATCACCTCGATGCCGTGTTCGGCGAGGAAGGTGTTGGTTGTGGAGTTGCGCTCATATCCGATCACCACGCCAGGAGCGAGGGCAAGAAAGTTGTTGCCGTCGTCCCATTGCTCGCGCTGGGCTGCCATGTCGTCCATGGGCGCTTGCAGCACGCGAATTTTCGAGACGCCAAGGACATCGGCCACCACCGGGAAGATTTCGGAATTCTCGGTCACGGTGTAGTCACCGCCCTCGCCACGCTTGGTCAGCGTGAACGACCGCAGGTGGTCGGGTAGGTAGGGATAGACCGAGAAGGCATCCCGATCCACCATGGTCATGGCAGTGTCGAGGTGCATGAAGGCCCGCTCGTGGGGCAGTTCCACCACGATCACGGTGTCGATCAAGCTGCGCGGGTCGGAGAAATAGCCACGGGTGAGATTGGAGATGCCCTGCGGGGAGGACCGTTCGCTCAATCCCACCATGACCGTGCGATTGCCGATCACCAAAATGTCACCGCCCTCCACCGTCGCCACACCGTAGTTCAGGTCAGTGTTGCCGAAGTAGAAATGCAAACCTTCATGCGCGAAGCGCGGGTGATAATTCCAAATGGTGCGTGAATGCAGCGTCTCGCGCATCCGCGCCTGTTTGGCCATGGGATGAATCGACACCCCGTCGTAGGCGAAAGCGATGTTGTCGCGCTGATACAACGTATTGGGCAGCGGGGCGAGTACGAAGTCGTCTGGACGCATGGTGTGCCAGAGCATTCCGGAGGCTTCCAGCCCATCGAGATCGCTGCGCAAAACCCCGCCGATGAGCAGGTCCGCCAAGGCGCGGGAACCGAGGTGATCAGTGATCTCCCCCAACGGCCGGGCCAGCCCTCGACCAACGGTGTAGTCGTTGATGACCCGCTCGAGCAGGAAGGCGCGCGCCTCGGGAATTTCCAGCGCTTCCGCCAGCAGATCGGCGAAATAGTGCACGGTCACTCCCCGGGTGCGCAGCGCATCGGCGAATGCGTCGTGTTCGTCCCGCGCGCGTTCGGCCCACATGAGGTCGTCGAACAGCAGGGAGTGCACATTGCTCGGGGTCAGGCGTGACAGTTCCAACCCTGGTCGGTGCAGGATCACCTCGTGCAATTGGCCGACTTCAGAATCTACTGTGAGCGACATTGTGAGGTCCTTTCCCGGAACGGCCGATGTCAGCTGTGTCGGCAGGATTCACGCTACTGGAAGATGCACTCGCGACCCACCTCGGCGGACACGAGAAGTGGGAGCATGGCGCACCTATCCGGTTGCCGCCGAATCGGGACGTCTAGGCTCTTGTGCTTGTGACCTCTCGGCTTTGGACTGTCCGCACACCGCGATTGCGGGCCTGGCAGGAGCGGGCACTCGACGCTTATGTGCAGGCGCAGCCTCGCGATTTCTTGGCCGTCGCCACTCCCGGTGCGGGCAAGACCACATTCGCCCTGGTGGTGGCCGCCCGGTTGTTGGCCGACCGAGTTGTTGATCGCGTGGTGGTGGTGACGCCCACGGACCATCTGAAATCACAGTGGGCAAGTGCGGCGGACGGTTTCGATATGGAGTTGAGCCCGGATTTCGGGCGGGGTACCGGCATGGCCACGGGCGCGCTCGGCCCGGTGGTGACGTACGCCGGGGTCGCGGCAGCGACCGCGGCACTGCGGGCTTTTGTGAGTAATGGCCGCACTTTGGTGATTCTCGATGAGATTCATCATGCGGCGGATGCGCTGTCGTGGGGAGAAGCGGTGCAAGAGGCGTTCGGGCCGGCCGCTCGTCGCCTGAGCCTGACGGGCACACCATTTCGCAGCGACATCAATCCCATCCCATTCGTCACCTATCAGCGCGATTCAGACGGCGTGCTGCGCAGCCAGGCTGACTTCAGTTACGGCTACGCGCCTGCGCTGGCCGATGGTGCGGTGCGCCCAGTGCTGTTCCTGGCCTATAGCGGGGAGATGACGTGGCGGACTCGGGCTGGCGATTTGGTGAGCGCGGAATTATCTGCGCAACAAGCTCGCGATGTTACTGCTGGAGCCTGGCGGACGGCCCTGGACCCACGCGGCACCTGGATTACGCGGGTGCTCAAAGACGCTGATCGTCGCCTTGGCGAGGTACGTCGGCATATTCCCGATGCCGCGGGATTGGTGATCGCGTCCGATCAGACCGCCGCCCGAGCCTATGCCGCGCGGCTCACGGAACTCACGGGGCAGCGCCCCGTCCTGGTGGTGAGTGACGATCCTGGCGCCAGCACCAAGATCGAAGCGTTCGCTGCCTCCAGTGAGCGGTGGCTGGTGGCTGTGCGGATGGTCAGTGAAGGTGTGGACATTCCGCGGTTGATGGTGGGGGTGTATGCCACGTCCGCTGCGACGCCGCTGTATTTCGCCCAGGCCGTGGGTCGCTTTGTGCGTGCCCGTCAGCCTGGCGAAACCGCTTCGATCTTCTTGCCGAGCGTGCAGCGGTTGTTGGCCCAGGCCGCCGAGTTGGAAGACGAGCGTGACCATGTGTTGGTGCCGAAGGACTCCGAGGAAGGCACCGTGGTAGATCCGCTGGGTGCCACCGAGCGGGAGCTGGCGGGCGGGGTCGAAGCCCCCGACGCGCTGACCCTGTTCGAACCCATCGCGAGCGAAGCCACCTTGGATCGGGTGGTGTTTGACGGGGGCGTCTTTGACGGCCGGCTGCTGCCGATGGATGCGGCCGAGGAGGATTTCCTTGGGATTCCAGGGCTACTGGCGCCCGAGGATGTCACTGCACTCCTGCACTCGCGGCGGTCGGAGGATGCCAAGTCTGGCGCTGCGGCCGGGAACCGCCACGGTAGTGCCGCCGCTGCCTCCCCGACCGCTCGAGCCGATCGGGCGGCGTTACGCGCCGAACTCAACGACTGCGTGCGGGCCTATGCCAGGCAGCAGGGCCTGACCCCCGCGGCTGTGCACGCCGAAGCCCGACGGGCCACCGGTGGTCCAGCCGTCAAACAAGCCGACCCGAGGACTCTGCAGGCACGGATCGACTATCTGCGCCGCCGTGCCGTGGGAAAGTGAAGATGCGGGTGCTGCGGGCACCTACACTCGGGCGGGAAGTGATCCGCGCACAAATGTCAGACTTCGAAAGGTAACCGCACAATGAGTAATACCGACACAGTAGATCTCGACCAAGACGCCCAGGACGTGCTGCACGTTGTGGGCAAGAGTTGGTGGGTAGTTCTGGTCATCGGGATCTTGAGCATTTTGGCCGGGGCGTTCTTCCTCATCTGGCCAGGTGTGACGATCCTCGTGATCGCCGTATTGTTCGGGATCTGGTTGATCATCTCGGGCATCGTGCAACTGGTGCAAGGTTTCAACAATGAGCTGACCGGCGGCCAGCGGGCGCTGGCCATCATCGTGGGTATCATCAGCATCGCGCTAGGCGTGCTGTGCTTCCGGGGCGGAATCGTCAACGGCGTCTACATTTTGAGTCTGTTCATCGGCTTCTCGTTCCTCTTCCGCGGCCTGTGGCAATTGATCGCAGGTATCCAAGCCCGTGGTGTCAGTGGCCGCGGCCTGCTGATCGTCGGCGGCATCCTGGGCATCATTGCGGGCATCATCGTGCTCGCGGTGCCGTTTGACTCAGTAGTGGTGTTGGCCTGGATCGCTGGAATTTGGCTGGTGATCATGGGTGTGATCGAGATTGTGTACGCGTTCAAGATCAAGTCGGCCACGGGCAACTAGCAAGTATTTTTGCCACCCGGATCCGTCGCGGCGGACGGGGTGCAGCGTCGTTCGCTGCCCCGTCCGCCGTACGCATCTGGCCGACTGTCGGAGGTCGTCGGCTTTGTGGCCGCGCTGCGTGCCAGCTGATTGCTTGGGATCACCCCCGGCCGAGCGCGCCTGCCCATTACTACGTTCTGGGCCTCACGACTCCGAATTTTCTCGCCGTGCGAACCGATGCACAGGGTGATTTCTG
>CAZVKB010000129.1:0-5102 GCA_964627505.1 uncultured Actinomycetes bacterium
CAGCGACGGTGTCGGCGGGCATGGAGGCCGTGGAAATTTGGCACGCCGAGAACCCACGGGTGGACGTCGTCAAGGCCCCCTTCGTGGAACTGCACCGGCAGGGCTTGACGATGTCGCCGGCCGATCTGCCGTTGACCAAAAACTCCCTGTTCGACCCGCACCGATCAGAAGCATGGGTGTGGGGTTGGGACGTGCTAAACCACCAACGAGTGGCAGTGCCGTATGCCAGCGTGAGCATGGGCAACACTTTGCACCGCCCGGCCGCCCGCTGGATGCCGTTCGCGGCCGGATCCAACGGCCTCGCCGGCGGCAACCACATTCTCGAAGCGGTCGCGGCCGGGCTCTACGAAGTCGCCGAGCGCGACGCTGTCGCGTGTGCCCGAATCAGTGGCGCAGCCATGTCCAGCCGGGTGGATCCCTCGTCCATCACGAGTCCACTGGTGACCTCGCTGTTCGAACAGTTCGCCGCCGCCGACATTTCCGCCTACCTGTTCGATTGCACCGTCGACACCGCGATCCCCACCTATATGGCAGTTGTGGCCGACCAGGTGGATCCCGCCATGGGCCTCTATCGCGGCTACGGCGCGCACCTCGATCCGGCGATTGCCATGATCCGCGCCCTCACCGAAGCCGCCCAAGCGCGTTTGCTGCTCATCGCTGGCTCCCGTGACGACTACTTCGACCGCAATCAGCGTGCCAATCGGTTCTTCAGCGACACCCATCGCCTGGACTTCGACGCCATCCCGGCCACCGTGGACGGCAACCGGCACCCCAGCGCAGCCACAGATTCGTTCCACGCCGACATTGCGACCATCCTGACCCGCCTGCGCGGCGCCGGGCTGGAGTCGGCGGTCGTGGTCGATCTCACGCACCCCGAGTTGGGTATCCCGGTGGCACGCGTGGTGGTGCCCGGGCTGGAGGGCTACATCTTCGACTTCTACTCCCCCGGCCCCCGCGCCCGGGCGCACCAACAAGCCCTGGCCCAGGTGGCATCGTGAGTGTCACCAGCCTGCTCGCCAACCAGGGCATCACCAAGGGTCTGCGGGCCGACGCCCAGCGCACCGTCACCCCCGAAGCCACGTTGGAGCGCGTCCGACCCCTGTTCGCAGACATCGGCCTCACGCGGTTGGCTGATATCACCGGGTTGGACGCCATCGGGATCCCAGTCGTGCTCTCAGTGCGCCCGCAGAGCGGTTATCTCGCGGTCGACGGCGGCAAGGGTTTCACCCGCGAGGCGGCCATGGCGTCGGCGGCGATGGAGTGCTTCGAGCGGCACGCCGGCGAATGCACCCCGGTGCCGACGTTTCGAGCGGCCTACGGCGAACTGCCCGCCGACCAGCGGATCGCGCGCAGCAACCTACCGCTATCCCGCAACTCCCTGTTCTCTCCCAGCCTCCCCGAGTCGTGGGTGTGGGTTGACGACATTGCCGGCGGCGCCCCGGTGGCGGTGCCCAGCGTGATGATCTCGCTGGAACGCCACCGGCACCGGCGCTCCTCTCCACTGCCGTTCCACTTCAGTTCCAACGGCTTGAATTCGGGCAACACCGCATCCGAGGCGCTGATCGGCGGCCTGTATGAAGTGATCGAGCGCGATGCCACCACCTGCACCAAGGTGTCGTGGGAAAGCGGCGCCCCGATGCGCCGGGTGGATCTGAACACCGCCGACAGCCCGGACATCGCCTATTTACTGGAACTTGCGCACGCAGCCGGGGTGGAAGTGGTGGTGCTGGACTGCACCGTTGACACTGCTGTGCCGACGTTCTGCGCATATCTGTGCGACCTCGGGAACTCCGCGATGGGCATTTACCACGGCTACGGCACCCACCTCGATCCACAAGTGGCGATCATCCGGGCGATCTGCGAAGCCGCCCAAGGACGCCTGGTATTCATCGCTGGCTCCCGCGACGACTCTTTCCGGCACCATCGGCGCCTGCACCAGACGATTGCCGATGCGCACGCGGTGCTGCTCAACGTGCCCGCAACTGTGGATATCCGCGACTATGCAGACGAGTCCGGCGACACTTTTGAAGCCGACGGCCGCACGCTGCTGGCCAAACTCGCCGGCGTCGGTATCACCCAGGTGTTGGCCTACGACCTCACGCATCCAGATATCGGAGTCAACGTGATGCGGGTGGTGGTTCCCGGTTTAGAGGGTTACATGTTGGAGGACTACACCCCCGGACGGCGCGCGGCCACATGGCGCGAGGCCCAGCGACCGTCGCCGCACCCCACCCTCGTCAGCGTCACCAGCAAATAACCCAGCGCCCACCCCAATGTCTGGACCAATTGTGAATGAGACTCTCGGAAACCACGTCCACCAACCTGCCGCGGATGGGAGCGCCGCTCCCCACACCGGGGCTGGGATCGTCGTCTTCCTTGGCCCCACCATGCGGGTCGCGGATGCGCAGGCGATCCTGCCCGACGCCACCTACCTACCCCCGGCTGCGCAGTCGGACATCATCAGCGTGGTCGATCAAGCAGCTCCGGTCGCGATTGCCATCATCGATGGGGTGTTCACCCAAGCCCTCTCGGTGTGGCACAAGGAGATCCTGTACGCACTTGAACGCGGGGTGGCGGTCTACGGCGCCAGCAGCATGGGTGCGTTGCGCGTGGCCGAAACCGCCGCCTATGGATCGGTCGGCATCGGTCTGATCTTTGAAGGCTACCTGTCCGGGGAAATCACCGACGATGACGAAGTCGCCGTGATGCATGCCACCGCCGAGTGGGACAGCCGTTCGCTGAGCGACGCGATGGTGAATATCCGCGCCAGTTTGCGCGCCGCCCAGGCGGCCGAGGTGATCGATGATGCTCAGCACGCGGAACTGGTGCGGCTCGCCAAAGCGCGGTTCTTCCCGGAGCGGACCTACAACCGGATGTTGACCGATGCTGCCGAGGCTGGCATGCCGGAACCCGTACTGAAAGCTCTGCGGGATTTCTTGGCTACCTCGGCGGTGGATCAGAAGCGCGCCGACGCCGTCGCCCTGCTCACCCACCTGCGCGACCAGGGTGTCACGCCGCCGCCCCCGGTGACGGTCACTCGCTCGCACCCGTTCCTGGCGATGTACCACCGGGATCGGCGCGTGGATCGCCACGGGACCCAGGTGCCGCTGGGGGACATCAGTTCGTATGCCGCGCTGCATCTGCCGGATTTTCGGGAAGTCAACGAGAACGCGTTGCACGCTGCGCTCGTGGATGTGCTGGCCGAGATGCTCGATGTCACTGCCGACGATGCCGAGGTCGCGGCTGAGCGCACGAGGTTCGGCCAAGACCAGCGCCTACGCACCGCCGAGGCGATCTCTGAGTGGGCGGCCGCGAACGATCTGACGGAACCGGAATTCGTCGAGTTCTTGCGCCGGCAGGCGGTGCGGCGCAAGCTGCGGGACTGGTTGATCAGTCGCAAGTATTTGGAACGCACCACCGCCGAAGTACTTGACGAATTGCGGCTGCGCGGGCGCTATCCGGCTGCCGCAGATGCCGCGGCCTATCAGCAGGAGGTGCTGACTGCGGCCTACCCGGATTTGGAGTACCGCGGCGACGATGCCGAATTGATCGACCTCGTCCGCGAGCAGTCCCGGGCCACCGGCTGGCGCCCGTCAGTGGGTCTGGACGTGTGGGCGTTCGAGAGCGGATTCAAAGACATTTTTGATGTGCGCTACGAACTCGTGCGCGCCAAACTCGCCCGTCGGGCCACAACAGCGGCTCTGGATTCGCTTACCGGCCAAGACGCTGGGCAGACGACCGGGACTGAACTGGGCGCGGGGACAGAATCGGCCGATGCCGGATGATCGTGTGAGCGACGCCGCGTTGGCGCGGTTGAGCGGGGACGAGCTTTCACTACTGGTCGTCGTGCTGGCCCGCGCGGCTAGCCCAGAAGAGCGGCTGCGCGGCGGCTGGCTACGGCCGGTGCCCAGTGACGAGGCGGCTCACGTCCGCTACCGGCAGTGGGCGGCGCGAGTCACCGATGGGGACGAACACCGCGCCGCCGACATCCTCGCCGCCCGCGGGTTAACACCCGAGCAGTGGCGCGCGGCGCTAGGGGATGTGGAGGTGGACCCGGACGTGCCAGCCGCCAACTGGCCGGAGTGGGCACGAGGCGTGCTGGAGTTGGTGACGTTGACCTCGGGTGCTCCGGCCGGGCCGGCGATCCCGGCCGCACCCACTTTGGCCGACGTCGTGGGGACGGGGTTGCCGGACTGGGTGGACGGGTCGGCGCCGTGGCGGTTCTACGCCGGGTTTGCCCCGTGGTGGCAGTCCGCGCGCCGATTGGTCGACGAGCTCGATGTTGCGCCGACGCCCCAAAATTCCGGAGCGATTCCGGAGTGCGCACTCACTGATGCTGCCCGGGCGGATCTCGCGCTCACGGCAGTGCGACGCTTATTGGCGATTTCCGGCCCGCGACTGATGGTGGCTGCCGAGACCGCGCAGGTGCCGTTGTTCAGTGACTCCGCGCGGTCGGATTGGCTGCGGATCTTTGCCGAATTCCCGGTGCTCGCCCGTTTGCTGGCGATCGCCTGGTTGCAGTGGCGGGACACCACCGCGGAACTCATCGCGCGGATCCGGAAGGATCGCGGGCTGCTCGCCGCTAGGACACAGCCCGAGGCTGGGGCCGCCGATTCAGCCGCCACCACCGTCGGGGTTCGGCGGCTCACCACAGGCGAGGGGGACGCACATGCCGGCGGCCGCAGTGTGGCGGAAGTGGAGTGGACCAACGGTGAGGTGTGGTTTCTGAAACCGCGCAATTCGGGCGGCTACCAGGCACTTTCGGCGATTTTCGCCGCTGTTTCGGCCGCTGGGAAGCCGCTGGCGCTCCAACTTCCCGACACCATCGAGCGCGACGGTTACTGCTGGGTGCGCAAAGTGCGGCGCTCCGATTGCAAATCCGCGGCGGAGGTGGCCACCTACTTCTTTCGCGCCGGGGTGCTGGCGCGGGTGCTGCAAGCCCTCGGCGCCACGGATTTGCATCACGAAAATTTCATTCCGGCGGGCGACCAACCAGTTTTGATCGACCTGGAAACGGTGTTCGGCCCAGGTGGCGGTTGGCAGTCCCCGGTGACTGTGGACACAGCGGAGTCGGAGATCCCCGCACCCGCAGAGTCAGGGAT
>CAZVKB010000129.1:5202-7741 GCA_964627505.1 uncultured Actinomycetes bacterium
CGCACGCCGTATGAGGTGGCCAGCCTGGCACCGACCCCAAACGGCCCGGTGTTGCGTCGCTCCCGAGTGCCGATGGTCACCGGTGAAGCGTTGCCGACCTGGGAAGGGCACCGGGTTTCTGCCCGCGAGTACGTCGCTGAGATCGTCGCGGGGTACTGCGATGGCGACCAACGGTTGCGGTCGGTGGATTCGCTGGCCACATTGCTCGCAGAACACACTGCCCAAGTGCGCTATGTCGCCCGTCCGACCCAGGTGTATTCCCGATTGTTGGCTGCCAGCCTGAGTCCGACGGCTCTGGGCGATGGTGTCGAGCGCGCACTCGTCATCGAACGGTTGTGGCGGGCTGCCGGTTCCTGTCCGTCCGCATTGATCACAGCCGAGGCCGCGGCTTTGCAGCGCCTGGACGTGCCGATGTTCACCACAGCCTTCGACAGCACCGACCTGCTCACCGACACCGGGGAGCGGATCCCCACGGTTCATGCGATGTCGCCACGCACCGCAGCGCTCGCCCGATGGGCGCAGGTTCGCACTCGCACCGACACTCGGGACGACATCTGTGCGGCATTGTTTGCGCTGCACCCCACCTGCTCACCACCACCGTTCGACGCGGCTGATCCGAACGCTGCACCAGTCGATCCGGCGATGCTGCTGATGCGCCAGGCGGTCCAGATCGGTGCGAGTCGGTGTGCCTGGTTGGGCGTCGACTACGACCCCAGCCGCAATCGCTGGCGCCATCAAAGGCTTGGTCCAGGTTTGCTCGGAGAAGCGGGTGTTGGCCTCGCCCTGGTAGCGTGCGCCGCCCTGCGCCGGGCTCCCGCGGATCCAGCCCATCGCGCGGATCCTGATGATCTCGCCACAATGATGACAACGGGCCGGGCGACGCTGCTCGCCAGCGCTGATCGAATCCTCGACAGCCGCACCCAATGGGCCAGCACAGACGCTTTCGCCGGCCCGGCGGGGACCATGTATGCCCTCGCCCGCGCACACTCATGGGTGGCCGACGAAGAGTTGCGCGATCACGCGACGAGTTTGCTGCCAGCCGTGGTACGGGCCGCGCGGGGCGGCAGTCACCGGGACCTGCTGGACGCCCGAGCCGGTGGCATCCTGGCGCTTCTGTGGTTGGCACCAACCCCGCAGGTGGACGAGGCACTGGCCGAAATCTGGGAATTACTGGTCGCAGACCTGGCCGAAAGCCGTGGACCAACTGGTGACCCCGGTGATCGGCAGTGGCTACAGCAGGTGCCTTCGCTGGCCGCTGGACGAGCGCTGGCTGCCCACCGAATTTCCGCGCGGTCACGCTTCGGGCCCGCTGCCGAAATCGCCGAACTTGCCCGAGCTCAGTGGCTCGACGGCATGGACCTGTCTCACCTGCCACCGGGTGATCGTTGTGTCGCAATGGAACTTGGGCTGGTTGAGGCGCCACCGTTCCCGACTCACGCCGCGAATCCGGAGACCGATTACCCCACGCGGGACGTGCTGGATGACCTCGCTGTATGGCTCAGCGTGCAGCGGGGACTGGCCGACGGCGTGACGGATGCCACCGCTGCCGGCGCCGCGCTCACCGCCCTCGCCCACAAGTTGTCAGCCAATAGGAATCGGGACGGAGCGTGGTTCACCGACGTCATCGTCACCGATCATCGCAACTTCTCGGCCATTCACGGCCTGGCCGCCGTTACCATCGGAACACTGGCCACCCATCCGGATTGCCCACACGTGAGGGTTCTTGCATGAGCTCCGAACACAGCGCGACCACCAGCACGACCAGCACCACCGCCACCGTCGACGCATCCGGTGATCCCGGGCTCGGCAAACCCGTGGCGCAGACTGCCGACCCGATCGACCGGGTGGTGCGCCTGGCCCCCCGCTGGACGATCTTTGTACTGGCAGCCTGCGCGTTGCTGGTGGTAGGCGCCACCGTGTGGGCGTTTCAGGGGCGCATCACCAGCACCCTGGCCACCCCCGGGATTCTCATCGACAACGGATACCGAGCGGTGTCGGCGGCTGAACCTGGTGCTGTCACCGAAGTGCGGGTGGATGCCGGCGACACCGTCTCGACCGGCGACATACTGGTGGTCTTTGAGGATGGATCCACTCTCACCTCGCCGACCAATGCGGAGGTGTCAGCGGTGTATGTGGCTGTCGGGTCGGAACTTAAGGCGGGCAGCGCGGCCGTGGGTCTGACCGACCCGGATCTTGAGGACGTGGTGTACACCATTCTGCCGGCCACATCAGTGGGTACGGTCGAGGCCAATCTGCCGGTGGAGATGGAAGTCGCCAGCGCCCCCTCCTCCACGTACGGCTTCCTCAAAGGCCGCGTGGTAGAAGTGGGCAACCAACCGATCACCACCGATCAAGTTGCCGAACTGCTCAATTTGCAGCCGGAGGTGGTGTCGCTGGCACTCGGCGGCAAGCCCGGGCTGCTCACGGTGATCGCCATCGACCCGGATCCCAACACGCCATCGCGCTATGCCTGGACTGTCGGGGAAGGCCCCGATTTCACGCTCGTGCAGGGTACACCAGTGACTGCCAACGTGATCCT
>CAZVKB010000130.1:0-6090 GCA_964627505.1 uncultured Actinomycetes bacterium
ATATGGTCCTGATGTGGGCCACCGTGGATTTGATTCCGAAATTCGGGTGACCCCGGAGTGGGTGATACCGGCGCGGGAGCTCACCTGGACCTTTTCGCGCTCGTCCGGTCCCGGTGGCCAAGGCGTCAACACCACCGACTCTCGCGTGCAGGTGGTGTTCGACGTCACCCATGCAGCCAGCGTCCCTGCGCATCTTCGCGCCCGAGTCCTGCACCGATTGCGAACCAGGCTGACAGCCGGCGAATTGCGAGTCACCGCGTCGGAGCATCGCTCCCAGTGGCAGAACCGCAACGCAGCCGTCACCCGAATGGTCGCGATCCTGGCGGATGCCAGTGCCGCGCCACCGCCCATCCGGCGTCCCACCCGCCCTTCCAGGGCAGCGCAGTCTCGTCGCCTGGAGGCAAAGAAACGCCGCTCCCGCCTCAAGCGCATGCGTCGAGCCGAAGACTGACACCGAAACTGGGTCACCACCAGCCAGGCGCTACGCCAAGTGGAATCCGACCCACAATCACCGAACCGCGAATACGCACATTCAGCGCGACACCATGAGTTCCACTTCATACTCCCGGGGTCCGAGCTGACGCACTTGAAACACCTGCACCTTGGTATAGCCCTGCGCGTAGGCCTGGTCAACCGCGGCCTTCCGAGCATTGTCGGCGATATCCGCAGTGACTCTAATCGTGGTATTCATCCTTGTTCTCCTTCTGCAACCAGCCACTTGTGCAAAGCCTCCGCCAAAGCCTGCTTAGCAAACGGTTTGGGTAAAAAGTCGTCCATCCCCGAGTCCCGACAGGCCTGACGATCGGCATCGAGCACGGTGGCCGTCAACGCAATGATGGGGACCCGAGGCCACGCCAACGCCACCTCCTGCGCCCGCAACTCCCGGGTGGCGGCATGCCCATCCATCTCGGGCATGTGCACATCCATCAGCAACAAATCAAAGGCCCCAGGCTGGTACTTCTGCAGCGCCTGCCGACCGTCCCCAGCAATCACCACCTCGACGCCCAACTGGGTCAGCATGGCACTGGCCACTCGCTGATTGATTGTGTTGTCTTCCACCAGCAGCACCCGGAATCCACGTTCGCGAGCCCCGCCGCCTGACCCGCTCGACTGCGCACCACTCTCCACCGACCCCCTGCCAGCCACCTCCCAACCGCCTGGATCCGCGTCAACGTCCAACTCCTCCGGTCCCACCAGGTGTGGCACCGGCGAAGCCCCCTTCCCTGACGGCAGGTCGGTAGCGGCCCCGACCGCCAGTGGCAGACGCACCCGGAATGTGGCACCGGCACCCAACTCACTCTCGACCCAGATCTCCCCACCCATCTGATCGAGCAGGCGCCGACAAATCGCCAATCCCAGTCCGGTGCCGCCATACAGTCGCGTTGTGGATGTGTCCGCCTGTGTGAAAGACGAAAACAGATCCTCCTGCCGCTCGGCGGCGATGCCGATTCCGGTATCTGTCACGGCAATTGCCAACTCAAAAGACTCCGCACCAACAGGTCGGCCGGCGATCCCGACAGTGATTGAGCCGTGTTCAGTAAACTTCACTGCGTTTCCCACCAAGTTGGTGATCACCTGTCGGAGTCGGCGCGCATCGCCGAACAACACCGGCGGCACCTCGGGGCTCACCTCAATCACGAATTCCAGACCTTTGGCCTGAACCCGCTCGGCCAGCAACTCCGCGGCTTCCGACAATTCGCGCCTCGGAGCGAACGCCAACCGCTCGGTCTCCAAGCGCCCGGCCTCGATCTTCGACAAGTCCAGGATGTCGTCGATGATGGCCAGGAGCGAATCCGCCGACGTGTGCGCCAAAGCCACAAACTGCTGCTGTTCAGTATCGAGTGGGGTTTCCGCCAACAACTGCAACATCCCAAGCACACCGTTCATGGGCGTACGGATCTCGTGGCTCATGGTGGCCAGGAACTCACTCTTCGCCCGGTTGGCCGCCTCGGCTTGTTCTCTGGCAAGCAACTGTTCAGTCAGATCCAGGTGAATTCCCACCATCCGCGACGGCGCCCCGTCGGCATCACGCAGTACCCGACCCGACGCGACAATCCAGATGTAGTGGCCGTCCTTGTGCCGAAGCCGATGGTTGTTTTCATAGATCTCAGTTTCGCCGGCCAAATAGGCTCGCACCCGCTCCTGTACCTCGTCGAGATCATCAGGATGAATCCGGCTCGCCCACTCTTTATAGGTGTCCGAGATCTCATCGGGTGCATAGCCAATCATCGCCTTCCAACGATCCGAGAAAAAGACCCGATCACTGACCAGATCCCAGTCCCACAGACCGGCGTTGCTGCCATCCACCGCTAGTCGCAATCGCTCCTGTTCCAGCCGCAACTGCTCGACGTGCTGTTCGATGATCGCCTGGTCGGCGCGATTTTGCAGCATCGCACCGACTTGCTGGGCAAACAGTGTGAACGACTCCAAAGCCTCGGTATCGAAGCTATGGAAAAAGTCCCCGCGCCCAGGCTGCAACCCTGCCAAAAGGTAGCCGAACAGTTGCCCGCTCGTGCCGACGCACGGTGCGATCGCCAACTGTCGCAGGTCCAAATCGATCAGCGCTGCGACATCGTCGGGGGAGAAGGCCATCGCTTGATCACGCCGCAACGCCAGTGACGCACCTAAGTTGCGCATCCCCTCATTCCATTGGGGAGTCGGCGTCAAACCGATCACTGCCGCGGGTTCTTGCGCCAGTCGCCCATCAGCAGTCACCAACCACAGCAGCGCGAACTGCACCTCAAAGATCTCCACCACCGCTTCAGTGGTCACGTCAGCAAACTGCCCGAACTCACCGGTCGTCACCGCTCGGGTGTTATAGGAGTGGAACGCCGAGAAGCGCGCCACTTCCCGATCCAACCGATCGCGGGTGGTGATCAGTTGCTGGTGCACCACTGATAGCCGGGCTACCTGCGCCTGTAACGCATTAACTTGGCGTTGGAGATCCGACAACGGACTCGTTCACACTGTCTGTGGTGTACGCACCAACGCGTAAATCGCGGTGGTGTAGTTGTGGTAGGTGTTCTGGCCGCCAAGTCGAGCAAATTCCCCGAAACCGTAGATGCCTAGCCAGGGCGGCACTTCACCGTCCTCGCTCAGCGGGTATTGCATACGGCCGACCAACTCCTCCTTCATCACTCGATTGAATAGGAAACGTCCACGGGCGAGGCAGTCGGCGTGGAAGACCGCCACAACCTCTCGGCCATCCGCCTGCGCCACCATCTGCGTCATCATCCGGTCCATGTCGTCAAAGATGCGGTCTTCATCGCGAACCGTCAGCCACAACTGCGTACCTTCCGGGCACGTCGTGGCGTAATGCATCGTGCCGTCCTCGTCACGCTTGGTCACCACACGCAGAATGTGTTCGTTTCCGTATTCGGCCGCCAGGTCCGGAGGTAACTTCTCCGCCAACGCCCCGATCGGAATCGTGTCGCCTGGGGTCGCGGACTCCGGCAGCGCCAACCGCTCTGTGTATACCGTCCACGCAGGACGACCGTCGAGTTCGATGATGCGGTTTCCTTCGGACTTCGTGACGGTCATGGGTTCGCCGACCGCGATGAAACCGTGCGTAGCCTGGGTGAGGACGTCCAGGCTGTCATCGGCAAAACCCACCGCCCAGGCCGCGTGCTCATAGACCTCACCGTCGATGACCTGGTAACTGGCGATGCCCTTCATGTTGTCCGCGGAGGTGGCACCAAAAACCGTCACCTCCGGACCGAGCACATCCTCAAAGCCAGCGATGCACTCGTCATCGGCAATGTCGATTCCGGACGCTAGGAACAGCACCATATTCACATTGGGATTGGCCGCCTTAAGTTGCTCAGCCAATTCCCGCGCCTTTTCCCGCGAGTTCGCGCCGAAGATGTCATCGACGCTCGCCACGGCCATGTCCTCGGCCCCACGCACCGCCATGACTGCGACGTCGTGCATGGATTCGCTCACTCCCTCCTTGCCGACGACGCCGCAGCAGGATGAACCTACGATTCGCGCGTTCGGGGCCAACCGTTGTGCCTCAGCGGCGAGTGCGGCGTAATCGTGTCCCATGGAGGCATGGACCACGACGAGATCACAATCGGTGTCGCCCTCCCCAAGCGCGGCTTCCAAACACTCAGCCATGGCCCGCCGCGAGTTGACCATTCGGGCACTGGCAGATGCAAATTCCAGCATGACGACTCCTCCTCGGTAGTTCTCGAGAGTGTAGCCATCAGAAGCCCCACTACGCGCATGAGCGAAAAAGCGCTATCGGTCGGTACCCACGAGTGAGTGCCGACCGATAGCGCCCCCCAAAGCGGTGCGGAGAGTCCCGCCAGCGGGAAGACTGTCTGGGATCGGGCACCGCGGAAAGCGGCGTGGCGGCCTGATTCAGCCAGCCAGAATCTTCGCCTTTTGCGCTTCAAATTCAGCGTCCGTGAGGACGTCCATGTCCCGCAACTCACCCAACTGCTTGAGCTGCGCCAACTTGTCGTCCATGCTCAGTCCCGCGCTGGCTGCTGGCTGCGGGGCGGGTGCCTGTTGCGTCGGCGCTGCTTGGACATACTGCGGTTGGGCGGCAGGCTGCGGCGCGTACTGCTGCTGGGCCTGCGCGTTCTGCGCCGCCCACTTGCCCTGTTGACGGTGTGCTACCCGCCCAGACACTGCAGTGGCGGTGCCGGCGACGGCTGCCGTTCGCGCGACTCCGCGGATCAGACCTGGCATAGCAAATTCCTCTCGAACGTCGGCAACAACTGTTGCGGTTAAGTGGTTCTCAGAGCATCTTGTTCGTCGAGTGCCGCGATCACGTCTTCGATCGGGATGCGCCCTGTCGCCACCATCTGCGCGCCGCTGCGACGCAACGCGGCGGCCAACGGAGCCGCCCAGGTGTTCTCGTAGACCAGCATGGCTGCCGTGCTACCCGGGTCCACGACTGCGGCCAACTTCAACAGGTCCTCATCATCGAGCAAGCCGGATGCCGCCCCTTCGAACACCGTCACGTCGAATTGGCCGTCGGCATCGAGATCCGAGACTTTCGCCGCGGCGACAGTGCCATCGGCGTGCTTCAGCACGAACCGGAAGTCCAGAATACGAATGATTCCGCGGTCCACCAGATCCAGCAGAATCGGGAGTCCTTCGCCCGTCATGCGGTTGCCCGGAAACTCGACAACGAGATAGTCCACTGGCCCGGTTTCCACCAAGTCCTCGCCCACGTTTGCCCTTTCTCGCCTGCAGTACGCGCGTACACATCAACTGATGTGCATCAAACCAGGAGCAACGACATCACCATCGATGCCACGCCCGGGGACAGCACGATATGTGAGTGCAGCGACACCTTCATCACCCGCATGGGGTGAACCTGTAACCGCGCTCTGATGTGCACCACTGCGGTTCACCACTCAGCGTGCATGCATCTGCCGGGAATCCGCGAATTCCTGGGCCTCACGCCGATTCCGCACGCCCAATTTTCGATAGATCGCTGCTGTCTGCGTCCTGACGGTTTCCCGGGAGACAAATAGCCGGTCGGCAATTTCCTGCAGCGTGAGGCGTTGCACCAGTAGTTCCCACACCCGTCGCTCCGCCGGGCTGAGCTCGTCCAGAGCCATGGCGGTGATGACATTGTCCGCCAATTGTTCCACAGTCGCGGACAAGAAGGGTGAAGCCGGCGTCGTGCGCAAGGCCTGCCGACACCGTCCCAGCGTCTCATTGGCGCGGGCAACACTCCCGAGCGCAAGAAACGTGCCAACGGCAAGTGCGTCGATAAAGACGCGCAACCAAACCAAAATCACATCTAGTCGCGGCGCAAGTTCCTCCGCTCGCGCCAACCGGGCTAGCGCCACCTCCCGCTCACCATTGAGTGCAGCCTGCCACGCACTGACTGCTTCGACGAGGACTGCAGTCGGAGCTGAGTCCATCAGCTGCCGTGACACCCACACAGCACGAGCTTCCGCGGCCAGGTCGGCACCGACCCGAGACTCCCCCGCGAGTAGCGCGAACGCTGCACTCACCGCTGCTGCCTGCGCCCATGTGTTGCCGATCTGAGCCTCCCGAGCGAGGGAATGGGCTTCGGCGATAGCAGACCTGCCGCCAGCAAGGTCTCCTGCGAAGGTGCGGCCCAAC
>CAZVKB010000130.1:6100-7502 GCA_964627505.1 uncultured Actinomycetes bacterium
CTCGGCACGGGAAACCCGCCCGTAACCATCGCCTCGGCCCAGACCTCGCGGATCTCGACTTCGGGGAAGGCGACTCCTTCGGCGCGACGACGCTCGTGATGTCGGGCGATGGTGCGGACCAACCCAAACTGCAGCAATGCCAGCGGCCGCACCGGGTGGCCAACTGGGAGTTCGTTGAAAGCCCGTTGTGCTAATACCGCCGAGGAGGCAAAACCTTCGCGACCCATCACCGCGCGCATCAATGCCATCAACGGCGCCACGGTGTCTGGGGTCTGTCCAAGGTCTTGCCCACGATCCAACAGGTACTGCGCATGTTCCACCCACTGGTGGGCTAAAGCGCTGTTGCCAGTGTTGATGCCCGCCCATGCCGTCGACATACTCAGGGCGGCTGAACGTCGGGTCTGATCGAGCGAAATTCGGTCGAGCCACTGTTGCAGCCGTGCCACACGGCCAAAAAGAATGGTGCGAATCGCCTCATCCCAGATCTCAGCGCCCATCAGCGCCACATTGCCGGAACTGATGGCGTGAGCGATGGCGTTATCGGTGAAGCCATGATCGCGGTACCACTCACTGGCACGTTGCTCTCGCAGGTGCACCTGCGCGTCGTCGAACTGTGCGTGCATGTCGAGTAGCCGTTGACGAAGCAGCGGATGCAACCGGTACCAGTCCCCTGGGCCTTCCAGCCTGGTGACCAACGATGATTCTCGGTTGGCCTTGGCCAGTAGTTGCCCAGAGTTACTACCTGCCACAACAGCATCGCACAAGGGTCCGCAGAGCGTATCCAAGATCGCTGTGCGTCCGAGCAGTTCGCGCACCTCGCCGTCAGTTTCTGCCAACACCTCTCGATCTAGATAGCGCGTCAAATCCGACGGCAACCAACCTCGCACCTGCGCGCCAGACTTTGCCGAGAGATAGACAGCCACCGGCCACCCGGCCGTCTCCACTGCAACCTGCTCCCAGTCCGGATTCGCACCGGTCGACTCGCCCAGCAATGCCAGCGCCAACTCGGTCTCTTGCCGATCGAAGGCAAGTTCTTCGGCTGTCAGGAGCAAGAGTCGACCTCGCCCTTGGAAAAGTTCGATATGCAACCCGGTCATCGATCTCCCCAACAGGGCCACTTGCGAACCCTTCGGCACCGCATCGCACATGTGGTCGATGAGCGCCAAGCATCGTGAGTCGTTCAGCACATGTACGTCGTCGACCACGATGGTCATCGGCCCCTGCAACTCGGCGATGTGTTGCAGAAAACGCGGCCGTACCTCGCGCGCGAATGTCGGTTCATCACCCGTGAGATGCCCATGCCACGCGGGATTCCGCGGATCCGCCCCACAAATCGCCGCCACGAGAGTGGAGATGAGGACAACGGGATCGTTGTCGGTGGCGTCTAACGTGGTCCACGCGA
>CAZVKB010000131.1:0-3039 GCA_964627505.1 uncultured Actinomycetes bacterium
GATCGTCGTCGGTCGTCACGCCTTCGGCGACCAGTACCGCGCTACCGACTTCAAAGTGCGTGGTCCCGGCACCTTGACCAGGACCTACACGCCGGCAGACGGTTCGGCGCCGATGGAGTTCGATGTCTACGACTTCCCAGGCGGCGGTGTGGCGATGGGCATGTACAACCTCGACGACTCCATCCGGGATTTCGCCCGCGCCTCCATGCGCTACGGCCTCACCCGTGGCTACCCGGTGTATCTGTCCACCAAGAACACGATTTTGAAAGCTTACGATGGGCAGTTCAAAGACATTTTCGCCGAGATCTACGAATCCGAGTTCAAGGCCGAGTTCGAAGCCGCCGGCATCACCTATGAGCACCGGCTGATCGACGACATGGTGGCTGCCGCCATGAAGTGGGAGGGCGGCTACGTCTGGGCGTGCAAGAACTACGACGGCGATGTGCAATCCGACACTGTGGCGCAGGGTTTCGGTTCGCTCGGGTTGATGTCCAGCGTGTTGATGACCCCAGACGGCCGCACGGTGGAAGCCGAAGCGGCCCATGGCACCGTCACCCGGCACTACCGTCAGCACCAGAAGGGGCTGCCCACGTCCACCAACCCGATCGCCTCGATCTTTGCCTGGACCCGCGGTCTCGCCCACCGGGGCAAACTCGACGGGTCACCCGGTGTCACAGCCTTTGCGGACGTGCTGGAAACCGTGTGCATCGAGACGGTGGAGAGCGGCAAGATGACCAAGGATCTGGCCCTGCTCATCGGCCCCGATCAGGGATTCCTCACCACCCAGGAGTTCCTCGCGGCAATCGACACCAACCTCAAGCGTCACATGAACGCCGCGATCTGAACCTCTAGTTCAGGCTGAGACGAACCTCTAGTTCAGGCTGAGACGGACGGTGGTTATTTGGCCTTGCGCCAGGTGACCGCCGTCCGCAGCTTTTTGGGGGCGTCGGCGAGGGTGGACTTGTTGCTGCCGCGCAACACGGCCACCCCGTTCTTCTTCGTCCGGTAGGCAGTCCACAACACGCCTTCCTCGGCGGCAGTCACCACATGGCTGGATTCACTCACCCGTGCTCCTTGACCGATCCGGGCAGCGCCAGTGATCTTCGCAGTGCCGGTGACGTCGGCATCACCAAAAACTCGCACCCGACCGCCGATCACCGCCTTGTCCGCGATCAGCGCGTCTTGGTACACCCACGCTTGATCGGTGACGACCGCTTCGTCTCGCACCTCCGCGCGACCAGCTACCTGGGCTTGACCACTGATCACTGCGTGCCCGCGGATGTCGGCGTGCCCGGAAACTTTAGCGGTGTCCAACACTTGAGCGTGGCCGCGAATCGTGGCGCTGCCGGACACCTTCGCCGTGCTGCTGATCTTCTGCTTGGAATTCTTGCCCATCGCTGGTCTCCTGGCTGATGTCATCGCGGATCTCGCGGGTGTGCTGTGGATGGTGGGGCGTTGACCTCCGGACACCGCAGCCCCTCCACCCTAGACACCCGGCGCGCACTATTCCTGCGCCGGTGGTGTGACCGGCGCTGAATTCGCCGTATCCCCGGCTTCTGGCGTCGACACTGGTGGCAGCGACTGGCCGTGCAGCGCCTGCACGGCCAGTTCCACGGAGTCGTAGATGCGCTGGCCGGACTTACCGCGTTCCATCCCACCGCGGCGCAGCGCGTCTTCGGTGCGACCGATGTGACAGGCGATGGCAAACGTCACATCGCGTTGATCGCAGA
This sequence comes from uncultured Actinomycetes bacterium, assembly GCA_964627505.1. GTDB lineage: Bacteria > Actinomycetota > Actinomycetes > S36-B12 > UBA10799 > JACJWR01. Next base: position 1,731 of record CAZVKB010000131.1, read on the forward strand.
CATCGCGCAGCGCAATCAATGCGTCGACGCCGGTGTAATCGATGTCGTCAATCCTGGTGGCATCGAGCACCAGTAAGTCCGGTGTCTCCGGGGAATCTTCACCGAGCGCTTCCACAAGTTGTTGGCGGAACCAGTCGGCGTTGCCGAACCACAATGGGCCGTTGAGCAGGTAGGCCGCCACGCCGGGCGGGGTCTGGGAGCGGTCATCCTGTTCCGGCAGCCAAGCGCCGTCCATAGTCCGGCCCAGCGGGAGGAGTTCGGGGCGCGCCATCAACTTGGCCCGATAGAGGAATGCGATGAGCACCGCGAGCGCCAAACCGATCTCGATGCCCAGCAGTACGACGGCAGCCATGGTGCCGGCCATCAGCCAGAAGGAGCGAGCCGAGTAGCGGTGCATGGAAGCCATCTGATCCACGCGGAAGATTTTGCTGGCGATGTAGATCAGGATCGCCGAGAGCACGGACATCGGCAGATCCGCGATGAGACCCGCCGCCAACAGAATCAGCACCGCCGTCAGGAGGGCTGCTGTCAATGCCGCCATCTGCGTACGGGCGCGGGCTTCGGACAGGATTGTAGACGACGGCGGGCTGGCGTCGATGGTGAAGGAGCCCATCACACTCGAGGCCACATTCGCCACACCCAAAGCGCGAAAGTCGCGCGCCACATCGGCCTCGAAGCCGCCAGTCGCAGCAACTGTGCGACTCGTGGCGGCGGTTTGGGCCAGTGCCACGATGGTGATTCCAATCGCTGTCGGCAGCACGATGCGGGCCGTGTCCAACGTCAGTGGCGGGATCGTCAGCGGCGGCAGCCCCTTGGGCAGTTCTCCAAGTACGGCCACTCCTTGGGCCGGTAGATCGAGCACTGTGCTGACACCGGTCGCGGCAATCAGTACCACAAGTGCCACCGGAAACTTCGGCAGAAACCTGGGTAGGAAGAGCAGTGCCAGCAACGAGACGATCCCGATCAGGGTGGTTTCGATGCGGGCGCTGGGCAGTTCGCCCAGCGTGCGCGCAAGTCGCGCCAGATCTGTGCCACTGGCGGCCGTCACCCCAAAGAGGCCCGGCAGTTGGTTGATCGTAATGGTGATGGCGATGCCTGCGAGGAAGCCAGTGATGACCGGTTTGGGCAGCATGTCGCCCACCCAGCCGAGTCGGGCTAGTCCGACCACAAGAATCATCAAACCCACCAACAAAGTGGTGGCGGTGGCGTAACCGATGTATTTGGCGCCATCCACGGCAGCGAAGGTCGCCAGGCCGGTGGCCAGAATCGGGGCGACGGTGCTGTCGACGCCCAGAGCCAGGTGACGGTT
>CAZVKB010000131.1:3139-5505 GCA_964627505.1 uncultured Actinomycetes bacterium
GCTTCCCCACCAGCGCTCAGCCGGGCATACGCGTCGGGTGCCGATGACATGGGAAGACCTTAGTCGCAAGTGAGCAGAACATGACAGTCAAGTGAACAGGGTCCCAGCGTCGCTCCGAACTGACGGCCGGGAGGTCCTGGGAGTCTCAGGCACTAGGGTGGGGGCCGGGTAAGAAGGCGCTGACGGCGGAAATTGGACGTCAGCACAGGCGATAGCGACGAGGAGATATACATGGCCCAGGGCAAGCCGCGGGTGCTCAGCGGAATCCAGCCGACAGCGGATTCCTTTCACTTGGGCAACTTGCTGGGGGCGCTGCGCAACTGGGTGCACTTGCAGCAGGAAGCCGACGCCTACTACTGCATCGTCGATCTTCACGCGATTACTGTTCCGCAGTCGGCTGACACGCTTCGGGAACGCACGCTGGTGTCGTTCGCCCAGGTGGTGGCCGCCGGGGTGGACCCGGAGCAGGCTTGCGTGTTTGTGCAGAGCCAGGTTCCCGAGCATGCGCAGCTGGCGTGGGTATTGATGTGTCAAACCGGTTTTGGTGAGGCCAGCCGGATGACCCAATTCAAGGACAAGGCCGCCAAGGGTGGGGCTGGCCAAGCAAGTGTCGGCCTGTTCACTTACCCGATTTTGCAGGCAGCCGACATCTTGCTGTACCACGCTGATCGGGTGCCGGTGGGGGAGGACCAGCGCCAGCACTTGGAACTCACACGCGATCTCGCCACTCGTTTCAACCAACGCTATGGCCCGACCTTCACGGTGCCGCAGGCGTACATCATGGCGCACGGTGCCAAGATTGCCGACCTCGCCGAGCCCACCGCCAAGATGAGCAAGTCCAGTCCGGCCGGATGTGTCTTTCTGCTGGATCCGCCCAAGCGCATCGAAAAGCAGTTGAAGTCTGCGGTGACCGACAGCGAGGGCGTGGTGCGGTTTGACCCGGAGCGTCAGCCGGGTGTGTCCAACTTGGTCGGGATCATCGCAGCCTGCACGGATCGGACTTCCCAAGACGTCGTCAGCGACTACGACGGCGTGCTCTATGGACAGTTGAAGAAGGATGCGGTGGAGGCCGTGCTCTCAGTGGCGGTGCCATTTGCGGAACGAACCCGGGAGTTGCTGGCCGACCCGACCGAACTCGAACGACTGATGGCCGTTGGTGCCGCAAAGGCGCGCGCCGCCGCAGCCCCCACCCTTGCTAAGACCTACGAAGCTCTGGGTTTCGTTCGCGGCTAACCCCATAGTGAGAACGAGTGGGGGTTGAGGACATATATAGGGCCTCAACCCCCACTCGTTGCCTGTGGATAGCGTTTACTGCAGGAACTGAAAAGCTGGCACACTCCTTGTATGGGGGAATCACACGCGGTTCATGTGCGCCGCGCCCTTAAGGCGGCGCACCTGCTGGCTGTACGTCAAGGTGGAGTGGTTCGACGAGAACAACTCCACGAACTTGGGCTGACGAGACGGGACCTGACCAAGCAGACTGCATCAGGGATCTGGGCCACCAGAGGGCTGAAGGTACTGGTCCTGCCCAACGTTGGTGGTGAGTTTGTGGAGGAATCGCTCGTGGCGGCCCACAGTGGATGGCCACGAGTGTGCCTCACAGGTGCTTCGGCCATTGCGGTGTCGGGCCTCATCCACAAAGAACCTTGGGATGCACTACCCACACCGCGAGAACCGTGGATCATCGGGTCCGGTCGCGTGTCCGTTCCCTGCGAGATTCGTCATGTTCGACGCGCGATGCCAGCTGATGCACGCTTGGTTTTCGGCGTCTGGGTGGCTCCACCCCAGGTGGTGATGACAGACCTGTTGCGGTTTCTCCCCGCCGACGAGGCCCGGAGTCTGGCTTTTCGAGCGGCATGGTCACCGCAATGGCGACAGCACTTCGGGCACATGTCAGCGTGGGTTGAAGACTTCGCGGGAAAGCCGGGTGTTGCGCAATTGCGCCAGATCGCTCTTGAAGTGCAACGAAACATCGGATCGGTTGCCGAGAAGTTGGCCGCGGAGTTGCTCACTGCAGCCGGGATCACCGGCTGGCGAGCCAATTTTCGAGTACGAGTCAAGGGTCACACGTTCTACCTCGACATCGCTTTCGTCTCGGCTCGCCTAGCCATCGAAATCGATGGCCGGAGATATCATTCGGGAGCGCGGTGGCAGAGCGATCTGGCCCGCCAAAATCTGCTGCAGAACGCCGGCTGGCTGGTGCTGCGGTTCACCTGGGAAGATCTCACGGCGCGCCCCCAACTCTTCGTCGCTCAAGTAACAGAGGCGTTGGCGGCCAAAGAAAAATCGAGTGGGGTGTGTTGGCGCCGCTGGGGGCGGGACACCCCCGCCGGGGTTGACCCGCCCCCCCGCCGGCGGCCGCGGGG
>CAZVKB010000131.1:5515-7407 GCA_964627505.1 uncultured Actinomycetes bacterium
CCCAACCGCTTCGGCTCAAAAGAAAGAGTGGGTTGGGCGCCAAAACAAAAAGCGCGTGGGTTTTGCGCACCATGTGGGGCCCTCAAACCCCACTCGTTCGTTACCTCGCACCCGCGCCGGCAGCCGCGGCTACTTGTGGAAGATCAGCGCGCGCTTGACTTCCTGAATGGCCTTGGTCACCTCGATGCCGCGGGGGCATGCATCCGTGCAGTTGAAGGTGGTGCGGCAGCGCCACACGCCCTCTTTCGCGTTGAGAATCTCGAGTCGCTGCTGGGCAGCGGCATCCCGACTGTCGAAGATGAACCGGTGCGCCCCGACAATCGCCTGCGGGCCGAAGTACTGCGAGTCGTTCCAGAACACCGGGCAGGACGTGGTGCAGCACGCACAGAGAATGCACTTGGTGGTGTCGTCGAAAATCGCCCGGTCCTCGGCCGATTGCAGTCGTTCCCGAGTGGGCTCGTGCCCCTCGGGAACGAGGAACGGCAGCACCTCCCGGTAGGCATCGAAGAAGGGTTCCATGTCCACCACCATGTCCTTCTCCAACGGCAAACCGCGGATGGCTTCGATCGTCACCGGCTTCTTGGTGTTGAAGTCCTTCACCAACGTCTTGCACGCGAGGCGGTTGCGGCCGTTGATCACCATGGCGTCGGAGCCGCAAATCCCGTGCGCACACGAGCGCCGGAAGGTCAGAGTGCCGTCGATCTCGTCCTTGATCCGCTGCAGCACTGTGAGCACGCGGTCGGTGGGCAGACAGTCGTCGAGCGTGTATTCCTCCCAGTGCGGGGCCTCGTCGGTCTCCGGATTGAAGCGGCGGATCTTAAACGTGACCGAAACCCGCTTGATCTCAGGCGTCGGCGCCGGGGCGACGGTGGTGGTGTCGGTGCTCATCAGTACTTCCGCTCCATCGGCTGGTATCGGGTGACGACCACGGGTTTGTAGTCGAGCACGACTGCCACATCGCCGTCCGCCTGTGGTTGTGCGTAGGCCATGGTGTGGCGCATGAAGTTCACATCGTCGCGGGTCTGGTAGTCCTCACGGGCGTGGCCGCCGCGGGATTCCTTGCGGGCGAGCGCCCCCACCACCACAATCTCGGCGAGGTCAAGCAGGAACCCGAGTTCGATGGCCTCGAGCAGGTCGGTGTTGTACCGGTAGCCTTTGTCTTGAATCGAGACGTTCTGATACCGGCGGCGCAACTCCTGCACGTCGCTCAGCGCCTGCTTGAGGGTGGCTTCGGTGCGGTACACCTGCGCGTTCATGTCCATGGTGGCCTGCATCTCGGTGCGCAACACCGCCACCCGCTCGCCACCCGTCGACTTCCGCAACCCGTCTACCATGCTCATCACCTTGGCGGCGGGGTCGTCGGGCAAATCCACATAGTCGTTGTCAAGCGCGTAGGCGCTCGCCGACAGACCCGCCCGGCGCCCGAACACGTTGATATCGAGCAGCGAGTTGGTGCCCAGCCGGTTCGCCCCGTGCACCGACACACACGCCACCTCACCGGCGGCAAACAGCCCCGGCACGGCGTCGTCGTTGTTGCGCAGCACCCGGGTTTCAATGTCGGTGGGGATGCCGCCCATGGCGTAGTGCGCGGTGGGGAACACCGGCACGAGTTCGCTGATGGGGTCCACCCCGAGGTAGGTGCGGGCAAACTCGGTGATGTCGGGGAGTTTCTCCTCGATCTGCGCGGCCGGCAAGTGCGTGAGGTCGAGGTAGACGTAGTCCGAATTGGGGCCGGCTCCGCGACCTTCGCGCACCTCCTGCACCATGGCCCGGGCCACCATGTCGCGCGGCGCGAGATCCTTGATGGTGGGGGCGTAACGCTCCATGAAGCGCTCGCCGTCCTTGTTGCGCAGGATGCCGCCTTCGCCGCGGGCACCCTCGGTGAGCAGCAC
>CAZVKB010000132.1:0-7392 GCA_964627505.1 uncultured Actinomycetes bacterium
CATAGATCGTTATTCGCCTGCACCATGGGCACACTGGCGGTGGGGTCCACCATGCCCTCACAGCCGGGGATGTCTTGACCCGGCTCACACACCTTGGGGGTGAGGCCGATGATCACTTGGTTGACCAACTGAGTGGCGAAGATGCCGACCACGATTGCCAGCTGGAACAGCGAGGAGAGCCGTCCACGCAAGTGTGCGGGCGCCACCTCTGAGATGTACATGGGAGAGACTACGGCTGCCAGACCAATTGCGAAGCCACCGATCACCCGCCAGAACATGAAGTCCCAGGTGGCAAACGGGAAGGCCTGCCCAACACCGGCGATCAGGAACATGATCGCCGCGACCACCATGACCTTCTTGCGGCCGTACTTGTCGGTGAGACGCCCACCGACGAACGCACCGAGCGCCGAACCGAGCAGGGCGATCGCCACAACAAATCCCTGCATGCCCTTGTTAGTGATATCGAACTGGTAGAACACCGCCTTGTTGGCGCCGTTGATCACCGAGCTGTCGTAGCCGAAGAGAAAGCCACCGAGCGCGGCAATGATCGAAATACCGATAACTTTCCCGGTGTGGACGGGTTCCACACTGGTTGGGCCGTCTGTTGCGGCACCTGGTACGCCTTGCATGGCGCCTCCCTTTCTCAAGAAAACCTTGACCTTGCGACACTAGCGCGAAGCAGCCTGTGATGTGACCTTCACAACAAATGTCGGGCTAGCACCTTGTGGGCAAGCAGAAAGTCAAGCCGCATAAACACCTCAGCGGGTATGTTGGGCCCGGTGAGACGCAATAGAGTGCTTGGATTTCGGTCATGATCCCGCGGCTCGTCCCGGTGATGTCCACAGATGGCCAGGGCGTCACGTTGGCGTATCCGTTCTCCAGCGATGCCCAACAGCGGCCGGCCATCGATGTGCTTGCGCGTCGCGTCGGGCATCGACTCGGCTGCCCGATTGCCGTCTGCGGGATTCAGCGTGGCCGACCATTGCTCGACGGCGCCTTGGAACGCCTCACTGAGCGCGGGGCGAGCAGCATCGTATTGGCCCCTCTGACATTTTCGCTCGCGGTACAACCAGTTGGAAAACCTGAGATCACAGCCGTCGCCAGCCCACTTGGAGGCGGGGACGAGGTGGTGCGGGCGGTACTGGAAAGCCTTGCCTGCGCCGAACGCGAACCGGAGTCGCACACCCATGTGGTGATTGTGGCGCCCGCTTCTGAAGCAGGGGCCATCCCCGACCTCCGAACCCAATGCGCACAGGAGCGCGGCCACGGTTGGGCAGCCATCCACGCAACGGTCCTCGCCTCCGATCGCACCGCTGCGATTGCCTCGGTCCAGGCCATGCACGCCGACCTGGGTCGGGTACTACTCGTACCCCTGGCCGTCGCCCCTGGGCCATTCGTCAACCACGTCAGCGCTGTTGCCGGCGCCAGCGGGGTCGACCACACCACACAGACGCTGCACGCCACCGAATCCTTAACCAAACTGCTGCTCACCCGAGTTTGTGACGCCCGCCGCCCATCGGAGTAGGGCACGGATGCCCTCGGTGCGGCATGATCGGGGCCATGGATTTCACCATTCCGGAGGAACTAGTAGCTTTGCGGGCTTCCTTCGCCGCATTCCTCAATCGCGAGGTCAGACCGCTCGACGACGAACTCCAGCGTGAGTTCTGGTCCTACGCCCCTGACCGAGACGTGATCGCAGAGGCTGCGGCAGTTGTGCAGCGCCGGGCGGCGCAAGAGGGTTTCTACGCAGCTCACATGCCCGAGTCGGTCGGCGGCCAAGGTCTGAGCACGTTGGGCATGACTCTGCTGGTGGAGGACGCAGCGCGCAGCGGGATGCGCCTGGCGATGTTGGCGGTGTCACCGCCCAACCCCAGCGGACCAACACCGCTGCTGATGTCCCTGCCGACTCATTTGCACGACACTTATGTGCGCCCATTGGTGGCGGCAGAGTCGAGCATGTGCTTCGCCCTCACCGAACCGGAAGCGGGTTCCGATGCGCAAGCCATCCGCACCACTGCGGTGCCGGATGCCGGCGGTTGGCGGATTAACGGCCACAAGCACTACATCACCAACGGCGACAAGGCCGACCTGGCCATTGTGTTCGCCGTCACCGATGCGGAAAAACGCGCCGCGGGCGGTATCACGGCTTTCCTGGTTCCCGGCGATCAAATCACCCGTGGCCCCGTGCAATGGAACATCTCCGACACCCACCCCAGCGAGCTGTACTTCCAGGATTCCTGGGTGCCGGACGACCATGTCATCGGTGAACCCGGAGTGGGGTTCTTCTTGGCGATGGCCTTTTTGAACGCCGGCCGAGCATTCATCGGTGCCCAAGCCCTGGGATTGGCTGAGTTTGCCGTGGATGCCGCAGTCGGCCACGCCACTACCCGAACCGCCTTCGGGCGACCGATTTCGAAGTTCCAGGCGGTGTCTTTTCCCCTCGCTGAATCAAAGGCCGACATCGAGGCGATGCGCTGGCTGGTCTACCACCTGGCGTGGAGCGTGGATCAGGGGGAAAGCCCCATGCTCGACGCCAGCATCGTGAAGTACTACACCACGGAGAAGGCCTATACCGTCGCGGATCGCGCGCTGCAGACCTTCGGCGGCATGGGCCTGTTGCGGGAAGGCCCAATCGAACGTGTGTTGCGGCACCTGCGCATGTTGCGGGTGGTGGAGGGCGCCTCCGGCATCCAGCAACTGGTGATCTCGCGCAGCATGGGCATGTGAGCACCCACCTAGCCGCGGCTGCAGCGTAGGCTGTGCCCACGCCGTGAAATCACCTGCCGTCAGAGCCACCGGAGGGTTAGATCCGTGACCACAATCGACCAGAGCAGCACCGGCAATACTCCTGATCTGCGCCTCGGCCCCAATGAGTGGTTGGTGGATGAGATCTACGACCAGTACCTGCGGGACCGGAACTCGGTCGATCCGGCCTGGTGGGACTTCTTCGCGGATTACACCCCAAGTGATTTCACGCCGCAGGCTCGCATCCCAGCCACCGAACCAGTCGTGGTGCCCAAGACCGGCAAGAAAGCTTCACCGCGCAACCCCACGGCGGGGGTCGAGACGAAACTGCGGGGCACGGCCGCTCGTGTCGTGGCCAACATGGAAGACAGCCTCACGGTCCCGACTGCTACCTCCGTGCGTTCCGTGCCGGCGAAGTTGCTCGTGGACAACCGCATCGTCATCAACAATGCGCTCGCCCGTGGCCGGGGCGGCAAAGTCAGCTTCACCCACTTGATCGGTTTTGCGGTGGTCAAAGCGTTGGCCGACATGCCCGCGATGAACTCGGCCTACTTGGACGACGGCAACAAGCCGAGTGTGATCACCTACGAGCACGTCAACATGGGCATCGCTATCGACCTACAGAAGAAAGATGGCGGACGGCAGCTCCTGGTGCCCAGCGTGAAGAACGCCGAAGCGCTGGACTTCGCGCAGTTTTGGGCCGCCTATGAGGATGTCGTGCGGCGGGCACGGGCAGGTGCCCTCACCCTGGAAGACTTCGCCGGCACCACCATCAGCCTGACCAACCCGGGCACGATCGGCACGCAGCATTCGGTCCCGCGGCTGATGGCTGGGCAGGGGGCGATCATCGGCGTGGGGGCGATGGAGTACCCGGCGGAATGGCAGGGCGCGTCACTGGAGACGATTGCCAGACAGGGCATTTCCAAGGTGCTCACACTCACCTCCACTTACGATCACCGCATCATTCAAGGAGCCCAGAGCGGCGACTTCTTGCGCCGCATCCACCATTTATTGCTCGGCGAGGACCGCTTCTACCACGAGATTTTTTCCTCGCTCCGGATTCCCTACGAGCCGATTCGATGGGCGCAGGACATTGCCCTCACCCACGACAGCGAAATTTCCAAGACCGCTCGGGTGCAGGAGTTGATCCACGCCTACCGGGTGCGCGGACACCTGATGGCCGACATCGACCCGCTGGAATACAAGCAGCGCGGCCACCCCGATCTCGACGTCACCAGCCACGGGCTCACCCTCTGGGACCTCGACCGCGAGTTCGCCACCGGTGGTTTCGGCGGGCGCACGTTTATGCGCCTGCGCGACATCCTGAAGGTGCTGCGCGACTCCTATTGCCGCACGGTGGGCGTCGAGTACATGCACATCCAGGACCCCGATCAGCGGAAGTGGATCCAGGATCGGATCGAGGTTCCGCAGCGACGGCCAAGCCGGGAAGAACAGCTCGACATCCTGCGTCGGTTGAACTCTGCGGAAGCGTTCGAAACGTTTTTGCAGACCAAATATGTGGGGCAGAAGCGCTTCAGTCTGGAGGGCGGCGAGTCCACGATTGTGGCGCTGCACGCCATTCTGGACGCCGCCGCCGACGCCAACATGGACGAAGTCTGCATCGGCATGCCGCACCGCGGGCGGCTCAATGTGCTGGCCAACATCGCCGGCAAGAGTTACTCGCAGATTTTCATGGAGTTCGAGGGTGCCGAGCACGAAGATTCCGTACAGGGCTCGGGCGATGTGAAATATCACCTCGGAACCGAAGGGGAATACACCTCCCGCACCGGCCAACACACGCGGGTCTATCTCGCAGCCAACCCGTCCCATCTCGAGGCAGTGGACCCGGTGCTTGAAGGCATCGTGCGCGCCAAGCAAGACATGCTCAACCGTGGTCAGGCATACCCGGTGTTGCCGATCCTGCTGCACGGTGATGCGGCGTTTGCCGGCCAGGGGATCGTGGCTGAGACTCTAAACCTCTCGCAACTGCGCGGGTATCGCACCGGCGGCACCATTCATCTGGTGGTCAACAACCAGGTGGGCTTCACCACCTCTCCGGCCCAAAGTCGCTCAAGTGTGTATGCCACCGACGCCGCCCGGGTCATCCAGGCCCCGATTCTGCACGTCAACGGCGACGATCCCGAGGCATGCGTACGGGCTGCGCAAATGGCTTTCGATTTCCGCGAGCGATTCGACAAGGACGTCGTGATCGACCTCGTGTGCTACCGGCGACGCGGCCACAACGAGGCCGATGACCCGTCGCTCACGCAACCGTTGATGTACAACTTGATCGATCAGAAGCGTTCGGTGCGCAAGAGTTACACCGAGAACCTGATCGGGCGCGGGGACATCACCTTGGAAGAGGCCGAGTTGGCTTTGCGCGATTTCCAGGAGCAGTTGGAGCGGGTGTTCGCCGAAACCCGGGAAGACATCTCCCACCCGGAGGAAGCACAACCTGTGGCTGAACCTGTGGTGCCGGCGCCTGTGATCCCCAAGCCAGAGTTCCCGGCGCGCGTGGCCACAGCCATCTCGCCAGCCATGTTGCAGCAGGTCGCGGACAGTCAGGTCAAGTTGCCCGCAGACCTCACAGTGCACACCCGGCTGCAGCCGCAGTTGCAGCGGCGGGCGCGCATGATCGAGGACGGCACGATCGACTGGGCGATGGCCGAAACCATCGCGTTCGGTTCGCTGCTGCTGGGCGGCACCACAGTTCGATTGGCTGGGCAAGACTCGCGCCGCGGCACCTTCGGACAACGGCATTCGGTGATTGTGGACCGGGTGACCGGTGAAGGATACGCCCCACTGCAGAACCTTTCGCCTGATCAGGGGCGGTTCTACGTATACGACTCAATGCTCTCAGAATTTGCTGCGCTCGGATTCGAGTATGGCTACTCGGTGGCGCGACCGGACGTGCTGGTCCTGTGGGAAGCTCAGTTCGGCGACTTCGGCAATGGCGCCCAGACCATCATGGACGAGTTCATCTCCACCGGCGAGCAGAAGTGGGAACAGACCTCAGGCGTGGTGCTGCTACTCCCCCATGGCTATGAAGGCCAGGGGCCGGACCACTCCTCGGCTCGGGTGGAGCGCTACCTGCAACTGTGTGCCCAAGACAACATGTCAGTGGCAATGCCGTCCACGCCGGCGTCCTATTTCCACCTGCTGCGCTGGCAAGCGATGGGGCCGCAACACAAACCGCTCATCGTGTTCACCCCGAAGTCGATGCTGCGGAATAAGCGAGCCGTGTCACCTGCCGCTGACTTCACCAGTGGAGAGTTCTACCCGGTGATCGACTCAGGTGGGGTAGTGGCCGAGCGCGTGCGGCGCGTGGTGCTGTGTGCTGGCAAGGTGGCATGGGATCTGGTGGCTGAGCGGGAAGCTCGTGGCATCGATGATGTAGCGATTGTCCGGGTCGAGCGGCTCTACCCGCTGCCCGGGCGAGAGATCGCCGACGTGCTGTCCGCCTATCCCGATGATGCCGAAGTGATGTGGGTGCAAGAGGAGCCGATGAATCAGGGGGCCTACCAGTTTGTGGCGATTAACCTGCCCGAGTACCTCGGCAATCGTCCGCTGCTGCTCTCCAGTCGGCCTGCGTCGGCTGCCCCAGCCACCGGTTCCCACCGGGTCCACGAAGCGGAGCAAGCGGCGCTAGTGGCGGGCGCATTCGAGTAGCCGCTCACCACGCCGGAGTTGGCTGTGCGACCCCGAAAAGAGACCTGATGTATTTCACTGATCGCGGTGTGGAGGAGTTAGCGCGCCGACGCGGAGCGGAGACCGTGACGCTGGCCTGGTTGGCTGAAGAGTTGCGGGTCTATGTTGATCTGCACCCTGATGATGAAAACGCCGTGGAACGCTTGGCCACCTGGCTGGCCAGACTGGATGACGAGGACGAATAGGTCCGGGCACAAGCGTCCAAACTCGGGAGTGCAGGGTCCGGGGTTCGGGGTGGGAACGGATCCGAGGTAGGGGATTTGTGCCCTGCTGGAATGCCACCGGTCGGAGTAGGTTGGCAAGTGGTATTGAAAAACAGGTAAGGAAGAGGTGTCGTCATGTCTGGCCGCGGCTGGTCGCGGATTGCAGTGTTGGTATGTGCGGTGCTGGGGGTGATGGCGAGTCTGCTGGGGGCGCAGGTGACGACCGCGCCGCCGGCGGCCGCAGTTGCAGAACAGATTTTTGACGGGCCCAACGCTCCAGTGCATGCCGTGGCGGTCGACGACGACGGAAATCGTTATGTGGGAGGGGATTTCACGTGGTGGGGTCCGCAGACCGGTGGTGGGGCTGGCGTGTCGCAAACATCCGGCAACGTGATCCGAACTTTGCCGCCTGTGGATGGCGTGGTCTATGCCACGCTGCCGGACGGGGCCGGGGGCTGGTACATCGGAGGGAGTTTCACCTCGGTTGCCGGTGTGCAGCGCAACAATGCCGCCCACGTACTCGCGACCGGCGAGGTGGACCCGCGCTGGAACCCCGACCTGAATCGAGACGTGTTTGCCATCGGCATATCGGGTTCGACGCTGTACTTGGGCGGTACCTTCACCCAGGCGGGCAATCAGGCCCGAAAACATGCCGCGGCAGTGACGACTGACGGCACTCTCACCAACTGGGCCCCAGACATCGACAGTTCGGTACGTGCGCTTGCGGTGTCGGACT
>CAZVKB010000133.1:0-7368 GCA_964627505.1 uncultured Actinomycetes bacterium
GTCGTGCACTCACATTGCGCATGGTTTCGGACAGGAAACTGGGGTCCAGAGCTGCAATACCCTTAGCAACCGTGACTGTCAGGATCGCAATGAGAGCCGCGAAAGCTGCCACGAAGGTGGTGTAGATCAGGGTGGTGGCGAATCGGTCAACTGCGTGCCGTCGCCCTTCCACGGCAAAGGACCAACCGGTCTGGATCACCAGGAACAGCAATGCTGCCACCACAACGGTGTTGGCCACCCCTTGCACCCCGGTGAGGAGGTTGAGCAGCAATGCGACGACGATCGCTGCCACGCCCACATAGGCTTCCGAAAATCGCGGGAGTCGTTTGCCGGTGAGCGTGACATCCTGCTTGGGCTGCGCACCACCACCGGTGCCGCCGGTGGCGGGAGTCAATGTGTCAGTGCTCATGAGTTTGCTCCTGAGAAGGCCGCACGGCGGGAGATGATCCACCGCGCCAACATGTTGACTGCCATCGTGATCACGAACAGCACGAGACCGGAGGCGATGAGCGCGGACAGGCCGTTGGGGCCGGCTTCATTCCACTTCAAGGCGATGTTGGCGGCGAAGGTGTTACCGCCCGGCTCGGTGATGTGCCAGTTGATGGTGAACAGGGCGGAAAGGATCAAAGCCACGGCGATGGTCTCGCCGAGCGCCCGGCCCAGGGACAACATGGCCGCGCTGATCATGCCGGGACGGCTGAACGGCAAGACGGCCATACGCACCATCTCCCAGCGCGTCGCGCCCAGCGCCAGCGCTGCCTCTCGGTGCGTCTGCGGGACCTGTATGAACACTTCCCGCGAAATCGCCGACATCGTCGGGAGCACCATGATGGCCAGCACCACCGAGGCGATGAAGATCGATTTGGTGTAGATGCCTTGCGTGTTTGCAAAGATCGGGATGAAACCGAGATAGTCGTTCATCCATTTGGTGAGCCCAAACATGTTGGGCATCAAGAACTGCAGGCCCCACAGACCGAAGATGATCGAGGGCACAGCCGCGAGCACATCGATGATGAAAGCCATGGTGGTGGCCAGCTTGCGCGGCGCGTAGAAGGCGATGAACAGTGCCGTGCCGATCCCCACCGGGACCGCGATGATCATGGCGATGATCGCAGTCATGAACGTGCCGAACGCGAGCGCCGCGAAACCGAACGTCGGCGGGCTGTCGTCTGGGAACCACGCCTGGTACGTGAAGACGTTGACCGAGTTGGTGCTCAGGGCGGGGATCGAGCGCCACACCAGGAAGACCGCGATAGCCGCCATGATGACCAGCACGCCAACACCGGCGTATGTGCTCAGACCGCGAAACACCTTGTCGCCCCGGCGCACCACTCGGCCTTGGATCTCCGATGGGGCAGGGGACTCTGGACTTTCCGGGGGGGTGGTGATTGTTGCCATCGACTTCGCCTTCCTCCAGCCAAACGGGCGGCTGCGGTGGGGCCAGGGCCTAGCGGGAGCCTGGCCCCACCGCAGTCACACGGCTAGGAGATTGCTTGAACTGCGGTGTTTACCTTGGTGAGCAGTTCCGCAGGCAGCGGCACGTAGCCCAGTTCGGGCAGCATGTCCTGAGCCGGAGCGGTGGAGGTGTACTCCAGGAAGCTCTTGGTCAGAGCAAGTTGATCACCGGTGAGTCCCGCGGAGCAGGTAATTTCGTAGGTGAGCAGCACGATCGGATAGGCCGCCGGGTCGGTGGTGGCGTAGTCGATCTCCAGGATCAGGTTGTTGCCCGTGCCCGTGATCTGGGCGGTTCCGAGGGCATTGCTGGCGTTGGCTGTGTTGAGCTCCACTGCGCCGCCACCGTTGTCGATCTTGGCCGCCTTGGCGTCGGCTTGCTCGAGGAACGACTCCTCGATGTAGCCGATGGAGTTCGGCGTGGACTTCAACGACGAAGCCACACCGTCGTTGCCCTTGGAACCCTGACCGCCAGGAGCTTTCCACTCTTTGCTATCGCCGAAGGTCCAGGCGCCTCCGGAAGCCGCTGCCATCCAGGCGGTGAAGTTCTGCGTAGTGCCTGAGCCGTCCGACCGGTGATATTGCGCGATCGGCGCGCTGGGCAAGTTCACGCCTGGGTTGAGGGCGGCAATTGCCGGGTCATTCCACTGGGTGATGGCACCATCAAAAATCCCCGCGGTAACGGCCGGGGTGAGCGTGAGCGAATCCACACCTGGCACGTTGTAGGCCACGGCGATTGCGCCGCCGACCATCGGCAAGTTCCAGGCTTCGTTGTTGGCACACCGGGTGGCAGCCTGCGCGGCCTGCTCGTCGTTGAGGGCGGCATCCGAACCCGCGAAGGACGTCTGCGAGTTCAGGAAGTCCTGGATGCCCGCACTCGACCCGGAGGGCGAGTACTCGATCGTGGCACCGGGGCACTCAGTCTGGTAGGTGTTGATCCACTCAGTGATCGCATTCTTCTGCGCTGAGGATCCCGAGGCCTTGATGGTGCCGGTGGCGCAGTTGATGGCTGCGGCCGAGGCGCCAGCCCCGGCGGACTCGGAACCACCCGAGCTGCTGCCCCCACACGCAGCGAGTGCCAATGCCGAAGCGCCCACAATGGCCGCCAATGATGCTGTACGGGTGCGATTCACCCTGTTCCTCCTATACGAGACAACGACATGTTCGTGCCCACGCTAGGTGATGGGAATGACATGTAATCGTCGCCAAAGCGAACAGAGTTTGAACAGCCAGCGAAGGTTGGTTACCAAATGAACATGAACCGAATCATCGGTGTCGAACAGGGAACGCGGAGGTCACCAACGGGTACCCGAATCCCCGCTGGCCTACGCGTCGAATCTTTCGACCGCCACAATCCGGCCATCTGGCCGGCCACGCGGACTCAATCGTCGGTGAAACACCACCATACCGCCAGGCTGTAGACCGGGATTGAGCACGCTGGACTTGTGGCTGATGCCAAAGTAATCCGCCAGCACGGCGAAGACATCCGGCAGCACCGGACGATGCGTGCACAACACCAGCGGCCGGGGCCGGCGCGCGAGGATCTTCAACCGTCGCAGCGCCGTTTTCGGCTTGCGATCGAACACCTCTTCACTGAACAACGTCTCGGGGATGATGCTGGTACCCAACTTCTTGGCCATCGGTGCCACTGTGTCCATGCAGCGCACACTGTCGGAGCTATGAACTTCGGCCACCCCGAAAGCGCGCAACAGCGGCACGAGGGCAGCCGCCTCCGCCATCCCTTCTTTGGTCAATGGCCGCTTGCTGTCGCGATTGCCCCGAAAGTCCGACCTCTTCATCGCCGAGGTGTGGCGCAGCACAATCAGTGGTGAGGTGCGCGGCAGTTTGAGGGCGGCGACGATCAGCCCGCGATCCCGCGGATACGTCAGTCGCGAGATCGCCTTGGCCGGCGTGATCCACTCCAACCGATCGATCTCTTTGTTGGGTCGAAAGCCCGGGCCACCGCGGGCCTTGTACCCCACCCAGTAGTCCACCGATTTGGGTCGACCGTCCACTTTGTACCGCTGCTGCTCCAGCGGTGCGCCGAGCACCACGTGGCAGCCGGTCTCTTCCCATGTTTCCCGCCATGCGGTCGCCGGCAGTGCTTCACCTGGGTCGCGTTTGCCCTTGGGTAGGGACCAATCGTTTTGCCGCGGCCGATGCACAAGGCACACCTGGGTTCCGCGCGCCTTGGTTCGGCGTACCAGCACCACACCGGCGGCTTCAATTACCGAAGCCATTCCTCACCCCAGATAGGTTGCGCGATAGACCCGCTTGACTTCGGGCCACACTTCGAGGAATTGCAGTCGGTTGTGCAACTCCTCCTCAAATTCGTGCTCGTGCAACAGACCGAGGGCAAAGCCGGTTTCGCCGTCGACATCCGGGGTGTTGGCGATTTCCCGGATCACATCCTGGGCCACACATGCGTCCTGGTGTTCGCCGAGCACGTCGGTGACTTGGCTGAGCGCCTTCTCCAACCGGTCCGCGGGCACACCGAAGACCGGCTCCACCGCACCCGCGGCATACCTGGCCCGCTTGGCTGCGATCCGGGCTTGGTGCCAGGATTCCGAAGGCCCCACCAATTCCAGATCCCGCACAGAGCGAGCCAGCCGCTTCCAGGACTTGCTCACCAGGTCCGGCATCACCTCCCGGCACGAAAGGTCCGCGGCTGGTGTGAACCGGGGCTGCGCTGCCGCATCCACCAAAGCGACCAACAGCGCTGCGTGGCGCTCGCTGCGCATGGCTGTGAGCGCGTGGGACCGAGCACCTTGCAGTCGACGCCGCAACACCGGGTCCATCACCGAGCGAATCAGGAACGCTTCCCGCTCCCCGAGTTCGTTGGCATGCGCGTCCAAGCGCTCCAGCAACACTTCCGTGTCGCGGGCGTGGCCCAACTCCCCGGCAGCCCATTTGAGTTCGGCGCGCAGACCATCCGCCCACTCGCGGTCCACCAGTGGCTGGAACGTTTTCAACCCACTGCGCAACCGGCGCGCGGCGACCCGCATTTGGTGCACGGCGTCGGGTAGGTCACGGCGCACCCGCACGTCCTGAGTGAGGAAGGCTCGCACATGTTTGCGCAGGAAAGCGGTGACGGCTTCGCCAGCTGGATCGTCCGGGCCGGCGGCCACCGGCGGCAACACGTCCGGCGGCAGCGCCGCGCGCGGCCCCAGGGCGGAGGCCGCTTTGGATGATTTGCTGGGCACACCGCCACCAGCCAGAATCAGGTCCACCACCCCAGAGAGGTCAGCATCCGCCACCAGCGCTTCCACCTCGATCTCACGGAAGCGTTCCACCACCTCTTCGCCGTCAAACACCGAGACTGTGTCGTCGACCACTTCCGCGAACGCCAAACCTTCGGCGTCGTAGAGCAAATAGGGCACTCGATGGGTCGCCAGTGTGACCACCGGGGCAAGTTCGGCACCGCGCACAAACGCGGTCACTGTGTCGCTGAGCGCCACCGGAACTTCCCCGATCTCGCCTTCGTCGAGATCCACCTGCAGTTCGTCGCGTGTGCCCTCGGAGGCACCCTCAACGGGCAGTTTCATGTGCCACCCGGCGTCGCTGCCCCCCTCGCGGCGTCGTAAGGTCACACCCCAGCGGAACAACGCGAGATCATCGGTGTCGTGGTACACAGCCCGCAACTCGCGCACACTCTGCGGCGCCACCCGGGCTACTCCTGGGGCTTCGTTCAATTCCGGCATCCGGAACAGCGCATGCACCCGAAGCTTGGTCTCCACCTCCCGCACCGTCTCTGGGGCGTGGGTAGGTTCGTGCACCACGATGTCCTCCGGTTCTGGTTGGTCTACCCGAACATCGGGCGGCGTTGGGTCTTCCCCATCGTGTGTTGTCACCGAATGCCTCCACGGCGGTTAACGTTTTTGATCATGAAGTGCTGGATGTCTGCAAGCATGGCGTCGTCCGCATTCCCGGCGCGCCGGTGCCAGACGCCTTCGGCGTCGAGGTCCCACGCAGCAGTGCCAGGGTCAAATGCAAGGTCGAACATTTCGTTGATCGTCTCCACGTGACTTGGTGCGGCCAATGACACCAACGTCTCAACCCGCCGATCCAGATTTCGATGCATCAAGTCCGCCGAGCCAATCCACACCTCGGGTGCGCCGGCGTTGGCGAACTCATATGCCCGCGAGTGTTCCAGGAATTGCCCGAGGATGCTACGCACGCGGATGTTCTCGCTCATTCCAGGCACCCCGGGGCGCACCGCACAGATGCCGCGCACCCAGACATCCACAGGTACCCCAACCTGCGAGGCGTGATAGAGCGCATCGATGATTTGCTCGTCCACGATCGAGTTGCACTTGAATCGGATGCGGGCCGGCCGGCCCGCTTGATGATTGGCCACTTCCCGCTGGATGCGTTCGATCAAGCCGGTCCGGATACTGTGCGGCGCGACCAGCAGCCGCTGGTAGGAGGTGTTCATCGAGTAGCCCGACAGCTGGTTGAACAGGTTGGCGATGTCCTCGCCGACTGCGGGATCCGTGGTGAGAATCCCGAGATCCTCGTAGAGCCGAGCGGTCTTCGGGTGGTAGTTCCCAGTGCCGATGTGGCAGTAGCGACGCAGCCGGTCCCCGTCGTCGCGCACCACCATCGACAGTTTGCAGTGCGTCTTCAAGCCCACCAACCCGTACACCACATGCACCCCGGCACGTTCCAGTTTGCGCGCCCAACTGATGTTGGCTTCCTCGTCGAAGCGAGCTTTGATCTCCACCAGCGCGAGTACCTGCTTGCCCTGGTGGGCGGCGTCGATGAGGGCGTCGATGATCGGGGAATCGCCGGAAGTGCGATAGAGCGTCTGCTTGATCGCCAACACCTTGGAGTCGGCCGCCGCCTGCTCCAAAAATCGCTGCACAGACGTCGAGAAGGAATCGTAGGGGTGGTGCAGCAGCACCTCTTTGTCGCGCATGGCATCGAGCACATCTGGGGCTTTGGCGGTCTCCACCTCGGCCAGTTCGATGCTGGTCTTGGGGATGAACGGGGGATCCTTGAGGTCCTCCCGATCCAGACCCACGACGTCCCACAGTCCGGTGAGATCCAACGGCCAGGGCAGGCGGAACACTTCTTGTTCACTCACCCCGAGTTCGCGCACCAGCAGGTCCAACACGTGGGCGGAGATGCTTTCCACGACTTCCAGCCGGACCGGTGGCCCGAAGCGGCGACGCATGAGTTCCCGCTCCAAAGCTTTCAGCAGGTTTTCCGCGTCGTCTTCTTCCACCTCCACGTCTTCGTTGCGGGTGACCCGGAAAGAATGGTGCTCCAGCACCTCCATGCCTGGGAACAGTTGCCCGAGGTGGGCGGCGATGATGTCCTCCAGCGGCAGGAACCGGGAACTGCCCACGTGCACGAACCGCGTCATCAGCGGCGGTACCTTGACGCGCGCAAAAAGTTCCGTACCGGTCTGCGGATTGCGCACCACCACGGCGAGGTTCAACGACAGACCCGAGATGTAGGGGAAGGGGTGCGCCGGATCCACGGCCAGCGGGGTCAGGACGGGGTAGATCTTGTCTCGGAACAACAGCGCGGCTTCCGCCCGTTCCGAATCGGTGAGTTCCACCCAGCGCACCAATTCAATGCCTTCGTCAGCCAGTTCCGGCCGGATCACGTCGCGAAAACAGGCGGCCTGCCGAACCATCAGATGGTGGGTGGCATCCAGCACGGCGTCGTGCACCTCACGCGGCAACAGCCCGCTGGCCGCTCGGACGGCGATCCCGGTGTTGATTCGACGCTTGAGGCCAGCCACCCGCACCATGTAAAACTCGTCGAGGTTGCTTGAAAAGATGGCCAGGAACTTGGCCCGCTCCAGCAGTGGCAACCGGGTGTCTTCAGCCAACTCCAGAACCCGCTGATTGAACGCCAGCCACGACAACTCTCGGTCGATGAAACGGCCGGTCGGGAGTTCCTCCG
>CAZVKB010000134.1:0-7293 GCA_964627505.1 uncultured Actinomycetes bacterium
ATTGCGGCGCAATCCAGTGGCATCACGTTGTCCATGACAGTGCTCGCCGTCGTGGCCCTGGCTGGCGCCATCATGGCGTGGTTCGTCATCGGTCGGCGCCGGACCCCGGACCACATCGAGGTCACCCAGGCCGCTGCTGTCTAGCCATCACAATTCGGCGGGCGGAGCAGATAACTCTCGGCTCCGCCCGCCGAGTGCTTAGGGGAAAGGGTTACCGTGCCTGACGTTCCCACTTCGACTGGCAACTCTGGCGCTGAAGCCGGTTCGGCAAAACCGGCGGCGATCGTGCGCCACACCAGCGTTCGGGCGGATGCCACCGACGCATACGCCTTGTGGCGCGCTCGCCTGACGACCGCGCTTGGTGAGCAACCTGGCTTTTTGCGGTTGGAGGTCTACCCACCGGACGATTCCCAACCGGACTGGGTCACCGTCGAACGCTTCGACACTGTGGATCACGCGCAGAGTTGGTTGCAAAGCGATGCCCGCAACGCGCTCTCGGTTGCTGCGAACTCCATCGTCACGGGGCCGGATACCGTCACGATGCTCGTGGGCGATGGCCCAGGCCAACCGCTGGATGTCACGGCTGTGATTACGGAACGGCCCAAAGCCGACACGTTAGCCGAATACCGAGCCTGGCAGCGCCGCATCCAAAACGCCCAGTCCCAATTCCCGGGATACCGCGGCGTCGAAGTACAACCACCGATTCCAGGGGTGACCGAGGAGTGGGTGACGCTGCTGCGCTTCGACACCGCCGACCATCTCCGCAACTGGTTGGAGTCGGACACCTGTCGGGAGTTCGTGAAAGAAAGCGAGCACGTGCTCGACGTTGGAACCTATCGGGTGGCACGCACAACCTTTGCGAACTGGTTGCCAGCCCAGGAGCAAGCGGCCAATCCTTCCCCCTGGAAGGTCAATGCCATCGTGTTGCTGGTGCTCTACCCGATAGTCATGTTGGAAATTGTGTTTCTCTACCCGCGCCTGGGCTTTCTCAGCCTCGGGCCCATGACGTTCATCGGTAACGCCATCAGCGTGTATCTCACCGGCTTTTTCCTTGTGCCGTGGGCAGCACGCTGGTTGCAACGATGGTTGGTGCCAGATGGGCCGGTCAGCACGAGCAAGGCGATATCGGGCTGGGTGGGTATGGGTGCCGGCTACGCCGCCCTCGTACTGATCATGTCGTTGATCGCGGCGGCGGTGCTCTAGCCCCCGCCGCGATCAACCACGCTTTTCAGCAGCGCGATCCTAAATCCCAAGCGCCTGCGCCACGCTTTCGCGCACGGCCTGCAATTCTTCGTCGCCGGCCGCCCGGGCTGCCTCGATGTCACCGGTTCCCGGCACCACCACCTGCAGGTAACACTTCAGCTTGGGCTCGGTGCCACTCGGACGCACGATCACGCGCGCACCGTCCATCGTGAAACGCAAGCCGTCTGTGGGTGGCAATCCGCCGACGCCTTCGGCGAGATCCTCAAACTTCAGCACTTCCCGCCCGCCGATCTCCTGCGGTGGGTTTGCCCGCAGGCGCGCCATCGCATCGGCAATGATGCTCAGATCCGACACCCGAATCGACAACTGCCCGGTGACGTGCAGGCCGAATTGGCGGGCCAGATCGTCGAGCACGTCTTGCACCGTACGGCCCTGCATCTTGAGGTGGGCAGTGAGTTCCATCAGCAGCAGCGAAGCCGTGATGCCATCCTTGTCCCGGACACCCGCCGGGTCGACGCAGTAGCCCAACGCTTCTTCGTAACCGAAGATCAGTTCCGGCACCCGGGAGATCCATTTGAAACCAGTGAGCGTGGTGGTGTAGTCGACTCCGGCGTCGTCGGCGATCTTGGCCAATAGGGTTCCTGAGACGATCGACTGCGCGAAAACACCGGAGAGTTTCACACCATCGCGCTTTGCTCGTTGCCCGATCCACCAGCCGAGCAGGGCACCCACCTCGTCGCCGGTCAGCCGCCGCCAGTCGCCCTTGTAAGGGATGGCCGCGGCGCTGCGGTCGGCATCGGGGTCGTTGGACACGATGAGGTCGGCACCCACCTTGCGGGCTTCGTCGAAGGACAGGTCCATCGCACCGGGCTCTTCTGGGTTCGGGAAGGGCACCGTGGGGAATCGGGCATCCGGGTAGAACTGAGCAGGGACCCGGTGCGGCTCAGGGAAGCCAGCGTCCGCAGCCGCCCGCATGAACACTGCTCCGCCCACACCGTGCATGGCTGTGTACACCGTGACCACCTCCCGTGGTCCGGTGGGCAGCAGCGAGACCGCCCGCGCGATGTACTTGTCGAGCATGTCCGGACCCAGCGTGGTGAAGGTATCGGCGCGCGGAATCTCGCCGTAGGAACCAACCCCTGCGATACATTCGGCGATCTCGGCGTCTGCTGGAGGCACGATCTGACTGCCGTCGCCCAGGTAGACCTTGTAGCCGTTGTCGTCCGGTGGGTTGTGGGATGCGGTCACCATGATTCCCGCATCTGCCCCCAAAGGCCGGATTGCGAAGGCGAGCACCGGTGTGGGCAGGGCGCGGGGGTACACGTAGGCCTTGATGCCCGCGCCTTCCATGATGCGCGCGCTGTCGTGGGCGAACACATCGGAGTTGCGGCGGGCGTCGTAGCCGATCACCACCGACTTACCGCCGTGTTGGCGAAGGTACTCCGCCAAACCCGCGGCGGCCCGGGCGACCACCACCCGGTTCATCCGATTGCTGCCAGGGCCCAGACGTCCGCGTAGGCCCGCGGTACCGAATTGCAACGTGCCATCGAACGCATCGGCGAGCTCAGTCAGGGCGTCGGCGTCGTTGGCGGCGGCCTTGTCGATGAGGGACCGCAACTCACCCGACGTCACCGGGTCGGGATCTTCGGCCAACCATGCGCGGGCAGTCGTCAACAGAGCATCATGCGGATCAGTAGAGGTCGTCATAGCGTTCAGCATAGAGTTCCGCAGGTGCCGAGACCCGCTGAGCAGACCCCCAATTTGGCGGGGTTCAGCGCAGCGGGTCTCGGGCAATGCGTGCGGCGATTGGCTACAGCAGTGAAGCCTTCAGATAGTTAAACAGTGCCACCCCGGAGTCTTCGCTGAACTTGTGCAACTGTTCCGGAGTGCTGGTGACTTGGTCGCCTTCGAGTCGGTTGAGCAACGTGGTGCAGATCATGGCGAACTTGGAGAAACCCCAGTAGTTGAGGTAGCCGGCAAGCATGGCGCCTTCCATCTCGATGTTGCGGACACCGTTGTCGTTGATCCACTCCAACCAGGCCATCTTGCTCTCGTGGGTCTCCATGCAGACCGCGCCGTCGAGCCGGAACTGCTCGAGGAAGAACTCGTTGCCGGCAACGGTCTTTCCAACTTCAACGCGGAAGTCGGTGTGGGCATTGGCCGCCAGGATCGCCTCGTAAGTGGCCTTGGGGAAGTCACCGTCAAACCAGTAAGTTCCCGTTCCGCCCTGGAGCAGTCGGTAGGGCTTCAGATCGGCCATCACGCCTTCGGAGGTGACAACCACGGTGCCGCCGGGCAGGCCGACACCGCCACTGGTGCCCACCCGAGCCCAGAAAACCTCATCCATGGCGTCGAGGTCTCCGCGCTTGAGGAAGAACACCATGCGCATCATCTCCTGCACCGCGATGGACGCACTCGGCATACCCATGCCATGCGACGCGAAGATCACACCGGCGGTGTACCGCGTGACGAAGCGGTCTTCCTTGGGGAAGGCCACGATTTCGGCCCCGCCGTTGATGTCGCTCCACTGCTGGGCGAACTCCTTGATCCGTCCGCCCGAGCCCGCCATGATCACAGCCTTGACATCGCGCAACTTCTCTAGGATGGGATCCTCGCTGGACACTCCAAAGTGGTAGTACACGTCCACTTGGTCGCCGCTGAGCACGCCGTCGAGAAACGCGTGGTTGATGTTTTCGGTCTTCATCTATGCCTGCCTTAACAGATTTGGTCGGAGTGCTGATTGTTCGGGTGATTCGCAGGTACCTGCAACTTGGTGATTCAGAGCAACAGATGTGGTGGTGATCAATAGCCAGCTGGCCCATCGCCGGTGGCAGTGCCCGCCACGATGGCCACCGAAGCGGACGCGCCCACCCGGTCGGCTCCAGCGGCCAGCATGTTCTCGGCGTCCTCGCGCGTGCGGATGCCGCCAGAGGCCTTGACCCCGAGCGTGTCCCCCACGATGGCCCGCATCAGAGCGATGTCGGCAGCGGTGGCTCCGCCAGTGGAGAAACCCGTGGAGGTTTTGACGTAGGCCACGCCGCTGCGCAACGCCAACAGGCACGCGATGACCTTCTGTTCATCAGTCAACAAACACGTCTCGAAAATCACTTTCACCGGGACGTCGCCAGCTGCTGCGGCCACGGCCACCATGTCTTCGTAGACCGCGGCCAAGTCACCGGAGAGCAAGCCGCCAATGTCAAGCACCATGTCAACCTCGTTGGCACCTTCGGCAACCGCGATCCGGGTCTCCTCAGCCTTGGCAAGACGAGACATGGCACCGAGTGGGAAACCAACCACTGTGCACACCAGCACATCCGATCCGGCGAGCGCTTCAGCCGCCAGCGGCACCCATCGGGTGTTGACACAGACCGATGCGAAACCGTTGTCTCGGGCCTCGGTACACAACGTCTCCACCGCAGTCATGGTGGCGTTGGCCTTGAGCAGCGTGTGGTCGATGCGACCGGCCAAATCGGGCGAGTCGCGCTTTGCCTGTGGTCGGTCCACCGCGCTGGGGGCGGGGCCAATTGCTGCATCGACGGCGGCTGTCGCCGCTTCCATAAGTTCCGAAATTTCTGCCATGCCCTGAGACTAAAGCCCCCGGGCTAGTTGTTGCCTGCTCGCAGCCGAGCGACTTTTAGCCGAGAAAGAACGCTGGCCGGGCTATCGTGCTGATGCGCGATTCATACCGCGACTAGCGGCGGCAGTGGACGTTCCACCTTGGCCCGGGCTTGCCGCTTCGTCAGACCGAACCAGGTCAGCACCAGCGCCGCCAAATCATCCGCCCGGTGTTCCCGCACAGCTGGATCCAGGATTCGAATCGCGATTAGCCGGTCGAAGGCGGAAAACGCAGCCATCAGCACTAGATCGATATCGTCGCAGCGCAGCTTGCCGGCATTGACCAACTTGTCCACGAATGAGCGGGCGTCTGGGTTGTAACCATGGGGTCGGGCGATGATCTCGGGACTCGTACGCACCAACACTCGCGCATAGAGCGGGTGGGTGTCCGGCATGCGGCCGTAAAGCCTCAAATCGGTGGCAAATTTCTCCACCGGATCCTTCACGTTTTTCCCTCGCGCGTTCATGTATTTTTCAAAGTCCTGAATAGCTGCCATGGCCGCTGCGGCCAACAGTTCTTCTTTCCCTGCGAAATGGTTGTACAGGGTGCCCACCGCCACTCCGGCGCGATCGCACAGCGCTTGGATCGATACGCCGATCCCCACATCCGCGAGCAATTCTTGCGCGGAGATCACCAGCGCCTCTCGCACACTCAGCCGAAGCGGACGACGCGGGCCATTGGGGGTTTCCTCAGGCTTTTCGTGTGAGGGAGTGGATGGAGTCACGCCCTCACATTACCCCGCATGTGACAGCATCGTGTTCCGTGTCAACTACAAGTTCACCCGTGAAACACGGGGAGGGTTCAGCCGCGGGATCACCCGAAGCCAAACCCTCCCCGAGGCAAAAATCAGCGGGTGGACGTCGAACCTGACACCGCAGCGTCCTCGGCTGGCCACTTGCCACCATTTTCCCAGAACTTGCGCACATCATCGACGTCGCGGCCTTTGGTCTCCGGGGCAAACTTGCCAACGAAGAAGACTCCGAAGATGGCGAGTACCGCGAACATGCCCCACACCATTTCCGCGCCGATCGCATTACCCAGAGCTGTGAACCACTGGATGACGAAGATGTTGCCGAGCAGGTCGAATGCCAACAACACCGTCGCACCATAGGAGCGCAAGTGGCTCGGCAGCGACTCCGACGCCCAGGCCCAGACGGTACCGCCGACGCCGAAGTTGAACGCCGCCATACCAATGGTTTGACCGGCGAGCGCGAGAACGCGTTGCCAGGTATTGAAGTCGTATTCTGTGCCGGAACCGGAGCCGGTTGTGACAGCCGTTCCAAAGGCGATTGCCATCATCACCAGACCCACGGCCATCACTGCGAATCCACCCATGATCAGTGGCTTGCGACCCCAACGGTCGACGTAGTACATGGCGAACACGACGGCCACCAGCGACACCGTATTGATCGCCGCGTTGATCCCGAAGGAGGCAAAGTCGTTGAAGCCCATGTCTTTGAGGATGACTGAACCGTAGGCCACAAAGGCGTTGATACCCGTCACCTGAATCAACAGACCCATGATCATCAGGAAGATGGTGGCCCGCAGGAACGGTCGCTTCAACAGTTGACCGAGACTGCCAGCTGATTCATCATCGATGCCAGCTTGGATCTCGTCGAGCGTTGCCGTCGGGTCCACATCCGGATCTACCGAGCGCAAGACTGCTTCAGCTTCTTCCCGCCTTCCCTTCATCATCAACCAGCGCGAGGTCTCTGGGAGTCTGACAATCAAAGGCAACAGAATGATGGCGGGCACTGCGGCTACTGCAAACATGATGCGCCAGTTCCATGGGTAGGGCATGTCGATCACTGCCATCGCCACGAGGTAGGCGACGATGATGCCGATGACACCTGCTAACTGATAGGCCACCAGCACCCGCCCGCGCTTTGCCGTCGCTGCCGATTCGGCGATGAACACCGGGACGCAAATCAATGAGATGCCGATGGTGAATCCCAAAAGCACGCGGGCGACGAGCATCGAAGCGAAGTTGAACGCAGCAGCTTGCGCGATGCAGAACACCACATAACCGATCGCCACACCGAGAGTCGTCTTTTTGCGACCAAGACGGTCCGTGGGCCAACTGCCGATCAGACAGCCGAAGAGGATGCCGTAGGGAACGGCGGCCAGGATCGTTGCGGATTGACCTTCCGTAATCAGCCACGGTGAGCCCGGCTCCACCAGGTTCTCGACGAAGAAGTTCTGGGCCGCGCCAGCGTTCGACTGGTCGTATCCGTACAGGATGCCAAGAAGCGCACCCCCAATGGCGACCATCTTGGCCATTCGTTTGGCTTTTTCTCGGTCAAAATTGGTTACTGCGACGTCCACGTTTGCTACCTCGCTTGTCTTCATAGCGCTCGCGGGCTCGGGGTCGAGTCCATCTTGCAATCTATTGCTTTCACCCACGCGTGTCACCCGCTGAGAGAAGTTGGTGACTAACAGTTATTGCGCCCTGCCGCGACTGCGAGCGGCGGCCC
>CAZVKB010000135.1:0-7083 GCA_964627505.1 uncultured Actinomycetes bacterium
CGGTCTGCTCCCATCCCAGCACGTCCGCGAGGGATGGTGACACCCAGGAAATCCGCCCGGCGGAGTCGTGGAGTACCACCACGTCGGAGGCGTTTTCGGCCAACAGCCGAAAGTGCTCTTCGCTGGTGCGGGCTTCGTCGCGCGCTGCCCGCAGGTTTGCCTCGTACTCGCGTTGCGCGCTGATGTCGCGGGTCACGCCAAGGATGGCCACCACGTGCCCGTCGGTGTCGCACTGCGGAATCACCTGCAAGGCCCCGATCATGATGGACCCATCCTTGCGGTAATACTCATGCTCACCGCGGTACACCGGAGGCACGATACCCGCGGCCATAGCCGCAGCCAACTCGCCGAAATACGCAGCCACTTTCGCTGCCGACTCCGGGGGATGAATCTGATCCAACGTCTGGGCTGCCGCTTCGGCCGGGGTAATCCCCCGGACTCGCTGCACCGACGGGCTGACATAGGTGATGCTGCCGTCGACCGCCATAGTCCAGATCACATCCCAGGCGTTTTCTACCAACAGCCGGTAGCGCTCCTCACTGACAGACAGCGCAGCGGTCACCCCATCGAGATCGTTGAGGTGACCGCTGGCGTGTGTCATCGGCCTAGTGTGCCACGAATCCAGATGTCTGATCAGCGCAGATCGAAACGATCAGTCTCCATCACCTTGTGCCACGCGGCCACGAAGTCCGCCACGAACTTGTGGTGGGCGTCGGCGCTGGCGTACACCTCGGCGAGCGCCCGCAGGATCGAGTTGGACCCAAACACCAAGTCGGCGCGACTGCCAGTCCACTTAATGGCATTGGTGGCCCGGTCACGGCCAACGAACAGTTCTTCGTCGCCGTCCTGGGATGCCCACACGGTGCCCATGTCGAGCAGGTTGACGAAGAAGTCGTTGGTGAGCACGCCGGGGCGATCCGTCAGCACACCCACCGGAGAGGATCCGGTGTTCGCTCCGAGCACGCGCAAACCACCGACCAGCACTGTCATCTCAGGAGCCGTGAGCGTGAGGAGATTGGCCCGGTCCACCAGCATGTGTTCGGCCAACTTGGCGTTGCCGCTGCCGAGGTAATTGCGGAAACCGTCGCTCGTGGGTTCGAGCACGTCGAAGGTTTCGGCATCGGTCTGCTCTTGGGAGGCATCCGTGCGTCCCGGGGTGAACGGCACCGTCACATCGATTCCGGCTGCCTTGGCCGCCTGCTCGATCGCAGCACAGCCCCCGAGCACGATGACATCTGCTAGCGAGACCTGGGCCCCGCCGGTGTGGGCCGCATTGAACTGGTCCGCTACCTCGGTGAGCGCAGTGAGTGCGGTGGCGAGTTCAGCCGGATCGTTCACCGCCCAATCCTTCTGCGGGGCCAGCCGAATTCGGGCACCGTTGGCCCCGCCTCGCTTGTCTGAGCCGCGGAACGTGGATGCTGACGCCCAAGCCGTGGCCACCAACCGCGAGACCGACAGTCCAGAGGCCAGGATGGCCGCCTTGAGTTCGGCAATCTCAGCGGAGTTGATCAGCGGGTGGGTGACCGGCGGCAACGGGTCCTGCCAAATTTGCACTTCGGCAGGTACTTCCGGTCCCAGGTAGCGGGAAACCGGGCCCATGTCGCGGTGGGTCAGCTTGAACCAGGCCTTGGCGAAAGCATTCGCGAACGCCTGCGGGTCGGCCAGGAACCGCCGCGAAATCGGCTCGTAATCCGGATCCATACGCAGGGAAAGGTCCGTGGTGAGCATCACCGGCGGGTGGGTTGTGGCCGGGTCGTGCGGATCCGGCACCGTCGTGGCCGCAGCCGGATCGGTGGGCACCCATTGCCAGGCGCCAGCCGGGCTCTTGGTGAGTTCCCACTCGTAGTTGAACAGAGTCTCGAAGTAGCTGTTGTCCCACGCAATCGGGGTGGGTGTCCAGGCTCCTTCCAGTCCACTGGTGATGGTGTCGTCACCACTGCCTGTGCCGTAGGTGTTGTGCCAGCCCAAGCCCATCTCCTGCAACGGCGCATCTTCTGGGTCGGGGCCCATGTGCCCATCGGGCACTGCCGCTCCGTGGGTCTTGCCGAAGGTGTGGCCACCGGCGATCAGGGCGACCGTCTCTTCGTCATTCATCGCCATGCGGCGGAACGTTTCGCGAATGTCCACCGCGGCAGCCAGCGGGTCGGGGTTGCCGTTGGGGCCCTCGGGGTTGACGTAGATCAAGCCCATCTGGACAGCCGCGAGCGGGTTTTCCAGGTCCCGCTCACCGCTGTAGCGCTCGTCGCCGAGCCACGTGCGCTCAGTGCCCCAGTTGATGTCTTCAGGTTCCCAGACATCTTCGCGACCACCGGCGAAACCGAAGGTTTCAAAGCCCATGGTCTCCAGCGCGACATTGCCGGTGAGCACAAACAGGTCGGCCCAGGAGATCTGCTTGCCGTACTTCTGCTTGATCGGCCACAGCAGGCGGCGAGCTTTGTCCAGGTTGGTGTTATCCGGCCAACTGTTCAGCGGGGCGAACCTTTGCGTGCCCGATCCGGCGCCACCGCGACCGTCGCTGATTCGATAGGTGCCCGCGCTGTGCCAGGCCATCCGAATGAACAGTGGACCGTAGTGGCCGTAATCCGCGGGCCACCAGTCTTGGGAGTCGGTCATCAACGCAGCGAGGTCGGCCTTGAGTGCCGCCAGGTCGAGGTTGGCGAACTCCTTGGCATAGTCGAAGTCCTCCCCCATCGGGTTGGCCATCGGCGGGTTCTGAGCCAGTACCTTGAGGTCGAGGTGGTCGGGCCACCAGTCGGCGACTTTGGTGCCGCCGATCGGGTTCCACTCTGATGCGCCTGTGACCGGGCACTTCGCTTCGCTGTCCACTTTGTCTCCATTCGGTTGGGGCTGGCTGGATAGTTGGTAAGGGCACGTTGATTGGTGCGGGCAGGGTGATGCGGGAGTGAGGTTAGTGTGGGGGAAGTTGTGTGGGGTTGCGGGATGAGTCCGAAGATTCAGTGGAACCTGACTGGCACGCCGGGCATTGCCCCCAGTAGGCCACATCAGCCTCGTCAATGCGGAATCCGTGGTCGTCGGCGGCGGTCAGGCAGGGCGCCGAGCCGACTGCGCAGTCCACGTCTGCCACCTTTCCACAGTCTCGACAGATGACGTGGTGGTGATTGTCGCCGACGCGGTCTTCGTATCGAGCCGGCGAACCAACCGGCTGGATCCGCCGCACCAGGCCGGTGTCTACGAGAACGTTCAACGCGTCGTACACGGCCTGCCGCGAAATCACCCCGATTTCCGCGCGTGCCGCCGCCGCTGCTTCATCAGCCGTGAGATGCGGTTGCGCGGACACTGCCCGCAACACGGCCAACCGCTGCGCCGTGACCTGCACTCCGTGGGCGCGCAATGCGGCTACGGAGTCTGCGGACATGGCGAGAGCCTAGGTCAAACATTGGACTATGTCCAGACTTGGGTCGACCTCAATTGAGGAAATTATCCACGCTGCTAGTAGGTGAATCCCGTAGCTTGCACCCAGTCGGTGTTCACGGTGAACTGTCCATCGGCGTTCACGTTCAGCACCGCCACCTGGGAGGGCACCCGGTTGCCGCTCGGCGACTCGAAGGCAACACCGCCGGTCCAACCCGTCCAGCCCTTCGTGTCCGCCAATGCCGCGGACAGTTGCTGGGGATCGGTGGAGTTGGCCCGAGTTACTGCATCCGCTAGCAACAGCACAGAGTCATATGTGTACGGCGACCACACATTTGGTGCAGAGCTGAATTCCTGTTGGAATTCCGCGACTCGTGCACTCGCACCCGAAAAGTCACTCGGCGCCGGAACTCCGAGCACATCGCACCGCTGCGCCGCTGCTACCCCGGCGTTCGCGATGAATCCGTTGTCGAATGCGGAGTAGTCCGCAACGCACGTGCTGCTGCTGTTCGCTGCAGCAAGTTCCTTCGCCATGACGGCTGCTTCCGGGAAATACGTAGCGAGGTACGTCACGGCCGGTGCTGTGGCATTTGCCTGTGCTAGCGCCTCCGCATACGAACTCTGCCCTGGTGCGATCGGGACAAATGCGCTCACCGTCACACCTCTGCCGGCCAAGTCCTCCCGAAGAGCGGTGGCGGCTTGATTGGTGTAGTCGGCCGAGGAGTCGTTGATGATGGCGACGGATCCCGCCTTGAGCCAGTCGCTGATGGCGGCACCGGCAGTGGGTGCGATCTGCGACGTCATCGGCTGCAGAGTGAACCCCAGACCTGCCGTGTTGTCCGCGGAAGTCAGCCGCATCGGCACCAGACCGGCTTGGATGTAAATGGGCAACGTCGCCAGCCCGACGCCAGAGTTATATGGCCCCACCACCGCATCGAGGTCAGCCACGACGTCGTTGGCGGCTGCGATCCCGGTGGCCGGGTCTGCAGCGTCGTCGATGGCGACAATCTCGACTGTCTGATTTCTGATCCCACCCTTGGCATTGAGCTGCGCAGCCGCAAGTTGCGCACCCTGCAACATGCCTTGTCCGAGTTCACTCTGTGCACCAGTCAACGGCGCCTCAAGCCCGATTCGGAACGAGGCAGCTGAAGAGGTGCTGGGACTCGGCGAAGCTGAGGAGTCGGTGCCGGTCGCGCAGCCCGCTGCCAACAAGGCGGAGACTGCCACCAGGCCGACCCCCAGCCATCGAGACCGGATCCGCCGAACACCGCCAACCGCTTGGTCAGAGTTGCGCGTAGTCATGGCAGTGAATTTTCGTGCGTCATCGTCATCGTGATCACTCCTTCACAGTAGCCCTGCCCATGCTCCGCTGTTCCCAGCGTCCCGTGCGCCCGCGCCTAGCGACCGTCGCCCGACGACCGACGCCCGAAGCCCGACGCAGGGCAGCCACGGCGGCAGCGACACAGCAGCTACTGCGCCACCCACCGGACGCGCACCGGACCACCACTGGCCGCGCAAGGCGTGCGAAGGCCGCCGGGAGACACACTGCGCACGAAGGTCGGCCAGTCGCTAGATGCCCGCGGCGACCTCTGCGGCATCACCGCGCTGCCAACCGGGAATCGCCGTGCCGTCGGCCCAGGTGGAGTGGGTGCCGCTGGAGATCCGCTCGGGTAGTCGGATCGTGGCGATCGGGCCGTCGCTGATGTCCGCGGCGTGGAATACCAGCGCCGACGAGGAGTCGTTGTTCATGTCCGTCACGAGGCTGACGAGATAGGCGTCGTCTTCGTCGACGGCGCCAGGCCGCGGCGCCACCGACGTCTCCGATCCGAACACCCCGTCCGGCAGCGAGAAGTGTTGCTCAGCTCCAGTCAGCGAATCGTGTTTGGTCAGACCGTTGAACAGAAACCGTCCCGGCACGCCCGTGGCGGCGTAGGTGTAGCGATGCGCCCGACCACCATGCCGTGCGTTGATCATCCCGAACTCGGTGATGGAATCGGTCAACGACTCCTCCGAGCAAGTACCAGTGACCATGTTCATCCGCCAACGATGCAGCCGGGACTGAAAACCATCCAGGCTGATAAACCGCGAGATCCGCTCGTAGTAGGAAGCATCCGGGGCGACGCTCGGCTCAGGGTCGTGTTGGAAGAAACCCTCCACCACAATCTCGTCGCCTTCTTCGTAGGCGTTGGTCCAATGCAATACATAGGTGGGGTCAAACTCAAACCAACGAATCTGATCCGGGGTGCCCCGACGCGGTAACACACCCAGGCGGGTGGGCAGTTCTCTGTGGAACTTCGCCAGGTACACACCCTTATCCATCAACCGCGGATCCCACACCATCGGCAAATCGTTGAAGATGGCGTAATTCTCCGTGAAGGTCATATCGTGCGGCAGGCGCGGGCCCGGCAGTTCAATCGGCACATAGTGCACGAGGCGGTCGTTGGCATCTACCACGCCGTAGTTGAGATACGGCGCACGCGCGTTGTAGTTGAAGAACAGCAATTCGCCCGTGTGCTCATCTACTTGCGGATGCGCCGAGATTCCCCGGTCGCGGGGAAAGTCCCCGTGCCAGTCGGCTTTTCCCCGCGGTTCCAACGTCACCGGGTCGAGTGCGTAGAGATCGCCACATTCGTAGAAACTCGACAACACCACGCCGTTGTGCACAACTACGTCGGTGCTGGAGGAATCTTTGAGATGGCCGCGGGCACCCCAACCATCTGTGCGCTTGGCTTTCTGCGGGCGCTCAGCCAGGCCGACCCACAGCGACTCGCCCGCCGCCTGCTCCGCCAGCAAAGCGTCGGTGCGCACGAACTTGTTGCGGTAGAAAGCTTGTCCGTCTCGAAAGCCGACGAGGTGGATCATGCCATCGCCTTCGAACGGGTGATATCGCCCGATCGCCGGGTGCAGCGGGTTCTCGGTGTTGCGCAAGTAGACACCGCTGAGGTCGTCCGGAAGATCGCCGACGATGTCGAGGTCGTCTGCGGCCCATTCGGTGGTCTGCGGTTGCCACGGTCCAGTGCGGTAAGGGTGGTCATCGTCAGCGGGCAATGTCGAGAGCATGCGCCCGACGATTTCGATTTCCATGGCCTGCTGCCTCCTTGCGTGATGACGTGATGAGTTGTGGTCACAGTAACCGAGACGTCCGACGAAACCGGGAGCGTGCACGGACGTCGATCACTGCAACTGTCCCACCACAAATGTGACTGTGGTGGCCGTCGAGCCACCGATGTTCAATGTCGCCACCGTGCTGGCATCGGAGACCTGGTAGCCCTCGGCACTGCCGGTCACCTGACGGTGGGCATCAAGCACCATCCGCACGCCAGTGGCACCCACCGGATGCCCGACGCCGATCAAACCCCCGCTCGGATTGATCGGGATCCTGCCATCGCGGGCCAGGTCGCCAGCTTCGATCGCCTGCCAGGACGCGCCCGGTTCGGTGATCCCGAAGTGGTCGATAGCCAAGTATTCCGACGGGGTGAAGCAATCGTGAGTTTCGATCGCATCCACGGCGTCCACCCCGGGCACACCGGCGCGGACAAACGCATCGACGATCGCCGCCCGCACCACGGGCATCACAAACGGACCGCCGGCGCTGGCAGCAAACTTCGCCGCCAGTGGCAACCCGGCAGTGCGATGACCCCAGCCCAGAATCACCGAATGCGGGCCAGATCGAGCGCCGGAACGGGCCCGCAACCACCGTTCGCTGACCAC
>CAZVKB010000136.1:0-903 GCA_964627505.1 uncultured Actinomycetes bacterium
TCATCGACGAGCACGTCGGGAACCGTGCAGATAGCGGTCTGCGCTTGCGGTGTCGAGTCGATCCGCGCGATGCTCTCGCATCTCGGCGCCAAGATCGCCCCTACGACCTATGAGGAACACCGCAACCGTCAGGCGACCGCCCGCGAGCAGCGAGACCAGGAACTCACAGTGACGATCGCCGCCGTGTATGCCTCGAACTACGGCGTGTTCGGGGCGCGGAAGGTCTGGTGGACGTTGAACCGGGAACGTGCCGCGGCTGCGGCGCCGATCGCCCGGTGCACGGTGGAAAGGCTCGAGGGCGAACCGGGCCTTCACACAGCGGTGCGCGGAAAGGCCTGGACGACCTCGAGATCGCCACCGCTCAATGGGTCGACTGGTTCAACAACCGCAGGACCTACGAGTACTGCGACGACCTCACACCCGTGCAGGCCGAACAGGCCCACTACTCTTACCACCAGACCCTGGCAACCGCCGGAGTCTCAAACTTGCAAGTCCCCGGACTCACCGGGGCGGTTCAGTTGGGGAAGATCCCTTTTCAGCCAACGCATGTACACGTCGCGGGCCGCAGACGGGTGGGGACATTCCGCCCAGCCGGGCCATTCCTTCAATGGCATCAACGCGACGGTATGCCACTGCCATGCGGCATAGTTGCGTCGACGTGATTCGGTCGCCTGCGTCGTGATGCCCGCCGCGGTGGCGAGACTTGTGTATTCGTCCATGTCGACGGCATGTATGGCACCGTAGGTGGCAGCGAGCTCCCGAAAGTTCGTGGCGTGTCGGCCCGTATCGTTCTCCCAGCCTTGTAGAACGTCGCGCACATGTTGATGCACAAGTGCAAGGTCACCTGATGTGGTCAGCCGGGATGTGACAGCGTTTGCAAGACGTACAGCCTTGCCTGGGTCG
>CAZVKB010000136.1:913-4727 GCA_964627505.1 uncultured Actinomycetes bacterium
GCGCGGCTGCGGCTTGTTTCCATGTTCCGCCGACGAGAAGTTTTGCGGCACACAGCGAAAGGTAGCCGCGGGCATAATCATCGGTTGTGCCGGTGGAACGCAATACTTCGGCAACCGGTTGAAAGTCCATCCAGGGAAACAGGCGTGGAATGTTGACTGGTTGTAGCACTGTCGGTGAGTCGGACTGCTCTCCAGATCGAGTGGTGGACGTGTGGGTGAGGAGGGTGTTG
Source organism: uncultured Actinomycetes bacterium (assembly GCA_964627505.1). Taxonomy (GTDB): domain Bacteria; phylum Actinomycetota; class Actinomycetes; order S36-B12; family UBA10799; genus JACJWR01. The sequence continues at coordinate 1,144 of CAZVKB010000136.1, forward strand.
TAGCCGCTGCGGGCTTTCATCGTCTCCACCAGATGGGTGCTGGCGCGGCGGCTGCGCATCTCGTCGAGCATGCTTTTGCCGCGCACACCCAGTGTGTCGCGCACAGCATCTAACACAGGTGGTAAGTCGACACGTTCTGTTCCTGGCGGAATGTAGTCAAGATCGGTGTGCATGACGGAGAGGGCGACTGTTTGGGCCGGCGCGATTAGAGCAGGGCTGGTGGGTGTGGCTGTCAGGGTGCGGATACGTCGGCCGGTGCGATAGTCACCGCCGCGGGCGGCGATAGCGTGGCGCTCCTCATCGAGCATGTCGCGATGTTGGTGGTGGTCCTCGAGTGTCTGTACACACAAGTCGGGCAGGTCGGGCAGGAGTTGTCGGTACAGGTCGGTGGTGCCGTGTGCAAGCAGCATGCCGGTGATACAGCGAAGGTCCATCCACCAGTCGTTGTTGCAGGTGCGGTGAGCTGGTTGTAGCAGCGAATCGATGCCACATTGTGCTGCAAGGAGTGCAGGCTGGCTGCACGGGATGCGGGCGATAGTGCTGTGGGGATGGTTGCAGTAGGCGGGTCTTGGTGTTCTCGCAGCGCCAGGTTGCGGGTTTTGACACGCCGCCGGTTCGGGAATCGTGGTGGATGAGTACGGGCCGAGGGAACCATCGGCGCGTCGGCCAGCGTTGAACAGGTCACCACAGCCGGGGCATGTTGACACGTGCAGAGTCCGGTGGCGGCTACATAGTGCTGTCCACGGCAGCCGCCAGGTGAGCTGCCAGTGGTCACTGGCCACCAAACAGTCGGGGCACGCAGTCGAGGTTCCAAAGTGGGCCCATTCGCGCATCGCAAGTTTGCGGTTATTACCGACCGTGGCAGGGTCGAGACCCGCAAGGGTGAGGGGGCCGCCATCAAACTGGTCGAGAAGTGTTGCGGCAAGCAGTCCCGGGTCGGTGCGGGTGACGGCCGCGACTCGTTGCACAGTGGTGCGTGTGGCGGTGATGCCGTAGCCGGGTAGACGGGTACCGGACGTGGTGTCGGTGGTGTAGCCGATGAGTCGCAGCGTTTCTCGTGGACCGACGTGTATGCGCGCCGACAGGCGCATCAGCCATGAGTGCCAGGTCTCCCCCGCACCTGGTTGCACAGTTCGCGGTAACGTGCGTAGGTGTGTGCTCACGACGCTTTTCGCTTCGGTCGTGAGGCGTATTCGATGGTTGGGGCAACCTTGCGCAACGTGGTGGCAGTGATACGTTCGGAACCGTCATCGATCGCTGCGTTCGCCGCGACGCGCAGCAGGTTGTAAGCGACACCGATCGCACCTCCGGACCGTTCCCAAATGTCGTTGGCGAGACTTTGCGACAGGTCACCTGGTTGCGCTTTGCACAACACAAATTGGCTTTCGATGGTGGCGAGCAGACTTCCCCAGTCGTCAGAGTCCCGGCCCAGCGGCTGCATACTTGTGAGTTGGAAGCGGCGCGCAAGCTGCAGTTGATCGTTTTTCGCCTGTGCCTTCCCTTGATGGCGGATGGCCAGCGGTCCGGCTTCATCCAGATCGATACCCAGCAGAATGAGCACGACGCTGGTGGAGTCCATAATTTCTTTCAACGATGCTGCCACAGCGGCGTCCCGCCGGTCGCCGGCGTGAAGGTTTTGCGCCTGGTCGAGACACAATATTTTGGTTCTGCACGCATTCATGGTGTCGGTCAAGCGTCGACGAAGTTGCGGACCGGTAGCCCGGCCGGGCAGCGGCGCGCTGTAGAAGTCCGCGATGTGACGCATCTGCGAGGATTCGCCCACACCGCGCAGCAGGCTGGAGTAGCAGACAGGAATGAACTCGTTTTCCTGGTCGAAAGCGTCGGGCTGCTGCAGACGCATTTCACGTTCATACATTTGTAAGAATCCGACTGTCAGCGCTGTTTTGCCGTAGCCGGGACCGCCAGACAGTGCAATACCGACACCGGGACCGTCATCAGCGTCGGCGCCGTTGACGACAAACGCCCACTTGTCCCAAATGTCGCCAAGTTGCCTGTGGTGAGACAACACGAGAGAACGGTGAAACCGTTGGCGAGCAAGGTCATAGTTGCTGCGAAGACTGTCGGATAGTTTTCTACGTTCGGGTGCCGTCAACAGTTTTGGCCGTCGAGGATTCGCATGGACAAAGTTGCGCCAACCCTCCTTGCTGGACAGGCTGCTTCGTACCTGGCTCGGCTGTGTGGAAAGGTTGTCGGGGACTTGCCCTGGTGTGGTGGCACCAAAGTTGAAACGCGGCATGGGGTTTCCTGTCTGTGTCGTATCAGGCGCTGATGACGTCGTCGGGGTCGCAGTCGTCATAGTCGAAGTCGTCGTCAAACGGATCCCATTCGTCGACTGGGCTCGTCTCATATATGGATGGCTCTGCTCGTGGCTGCGTTGTCGGCTGTCGGGGTTGCACTGTTCCGCCTGCAGGCCAGTCAGTTTCGGGTGCGTCGCTGTCGCTGTCTGGGCCGGTGTAATACGCCTCTTCGTCGTCCAGTCTGTCGCTGCCGGCACGGTTCGCTTGATCGGCGAGCAGTTGGGTGTAGGCCCGTGACGCGAGGCGCTTCTGCTCACGGCTCAACTCATCAGACGGCACCTGGTAGATGTCTGCCAACAGTCGGGAAAGTTGCCGCGCGACGGAGACTCGGTCTTTGCTGTCGCCTCCCGATTGCACCAACTGCCGCTTCGCATACGCCAAGTGGTGTTCTTGAAATGGTGCCGCGTGTGGCAAGTCGCGCAGCGTTACTTCCCGCCACACCCCCACTCCCGATGCGGGATTCGTGGGAGTGGCGTAGTCGAAAAAGTAGATGCGGGACAAGTCACGGCGGTCAACTTTGATGGGCCAACCGTTGCGGCCGTTGCCGCCGTTTCCGGCGCTGAAAGGTCCGGGCTTGTTGCGGTAATCATCAAGGAAGCTGCTGCCGGGAAAGTCGTAGTACAGGTTGGAAAACTGGATGCCCTGGTCGTTGACCTTGCGCCACTCGGTGGCCAAGAGTTCCACATGAATATTGAGGTCGATCGGGATGGGCACCATTCCGGAGGATCCCATTGCCACATCGATCATCTGGTTGGGAGTCAAGACCGCTGCCGGTAGTGAAGGGTGCCGTAAACCTGCATGTGGGGTGTTTTGGTATTCCACAGCAACCCATGCTGCGAAGCGTTCCTCTATCTCGTCGATGGTGTAGAAGGCTGCATCCTCCACATATTGTTGGGCACCGCGGGCGGACACGTCAGGTCCGCGGTAGCCCGGCAGGGCCTGGCAGAAGCGGGTGTTCACGGTGCGGAACGCACGCTCCACATGTGCTTTGTCCGTTGGGGTGTACGGGCGGGCGAAACCCATAGTGATGCCAAGCAGGTCGCAGGCATTACGCACATCGGCGCTGGCATAGTCCTTGCCATGGTCGAGAGCAATTTCGTCCGGAATGAGCACCGGCACCCCGGACACTCGAATGTCTGCATCGTCCTCAGGTGTGATGTCGTGGCGCATAATCGGGTCGGACTCTAATAGCCCTGCGACCACATGTTCCGGTACACCGGTATACCTCCACAGGCCTTCGTCCGGAAGCCGTGGATCGGCAAGTTT
>CAZVKB010000136.1:4827-6983 GCA_964627505.1 uncultured Actinomycetes bacterium
CCTTGGGTGCGTTCGCTTGGGACTGCGCGGACTTTTTGTTGTGCTTACGCCGCGGATACAGCACATCCAGGTGGCGGCGTAGCGTCCGGTCAGACGCCTCCGGTGCTTCGTCACCAAACATTTCGGTGGCACGTTGGCGCACAATTTCCACAAGACGCAGGTCAGTCACACTGCTCTTGAGATGGTAATTGTCCATCACCACTCGGAACGCTTCACGCCACTTCGGGTCAATAGCCAACTGCGGTGTGGAAGCGTTGAAAGAACGTCGATCAACAAGCCCCACCATTCCACGGTCGCGAAACGCAGCATTCCAGCGCTTTAGTGTGCGTATGTTGGTGCCGATTCGGTTCGCGACGATTTCGCGCCGCTGGGTGACATTCAAATTTTCCAGTTCAGGGTCCCGCTGGTTTCCGGGAAGTCGTCCGTCACGTACTAACAGCACCGCATCCATCCGCTGCTGGACTTCGTCGAGTTCGGTCGGGGACAGGACGTCGTAGGCGTGTAGGTCTGCGTACAACCCTGGATCGAGGCTGGGTGTGGCGACGCCGTCGATGTCTGCGATGACGTCAAAGTCGGCGACGTTGAATGCCTCGGTGGACAGCCACACTTGCGGCTGCCTGTCGGCGACCAGCGGCACAAGATGCATGCGCAGCGAATCCATCGCCGCGACCCGCCATTGGCAGCCGTCCAGGTTCACAATCGAACCTGTCTCAACTTTCGCGATGCGCTGGTCTCGTTTCGTCATCGCGCCGCCCCGTTCTCCAGTGGTGAGTGTGAACAGTCGACATCGGCAGGTTCCAGCACGGTGTTCATTTCCAACGGCCGTCTGAGGTCCCCGACGTGAAGCACGTGCTTCCATACGGCCCGCCACACCGCAGCGCACGCCACTGCAAAAGGCACACCCTCGGCGGTGGCTAAGCCCTCGGCCAACTGTTCGGCAGTAAAGGTGTCCGTCTCGGCGAAAGCCAACAAAGCTGGGGCGTGCACGTCGAGAACCTGGTTCAGCCGGCTTCGGTATCCGGATAGCCAAGCAATGTTGGCCTGCTCTACCGGATCAGGTTCGGTGAACACGGTGAAGGCCCAACCGAACATGTGGCAGGCCCGTTCAGTCAATGTGAAAGCCGTGCGCACAATCGGCTTCTGCCTGGCGTGGGCGCCTTTCACGTCGACAAGTTCCAACGTCGCGTCGGCGCGGCGCAGCAGAAAATCTGGGGTGTGGCGAAATGGGGCTTCGTTGCGCTGAAAACGCAACCGAATGGGCTGGGGCAGCACTTGCACCACATCGCCATCAAAGTCGGCGCGTTTGAGAAAATCCCGTTCAAACTTCGACTCGTATGACACATGCCCACCCATCGACGCCATCCAATACAAGCCCGGTTTGCTGCGCTGACCGCGATAGAACGAAGGCTCACGAATCGGCGCACAATCCACCAGCCAGTCCGCTCCTCCGTCAGCCAATTCCTCCAATTCCTTCTCTACCAAACGCGCCCCCACACGTGGCCGATATTCCACTCGCATTCCGTCGACGCCCTCTCCGAAGTTCTCTTTCCCCAAAGAATCGTTCGGAGTAGAGATCAATTCGGAACCCATCCCTTCGCTAACTTGCATCACATGATGCAAGTTGATGCAGATTAAGGCTAGTAACAAGACTCATATGAATTTAGTTGGTATAAGGGTGTCGGTGCGTGGGAGACTGCGGGCATGCCCAGAGGCCATACCGGGGGTGGTGCCGTTGAAGCCGTCTGCGCAACCCCCGGCTGCCGCAACCCTTCCCACGGGCGCAGCCGCTACTGCTCCTCCTGCATTGACCTGCGCCGCCGGGCATCTCAACGGGCGCGAAGAGGAGTTCTCAACCCTGCCGGGCCGCTGCCGGCTGATCAGGTACAGACATTGGCGGGCGAACTGCGGCAGATTCGCGACGCGTTGGACTATGCCGACAAGCGCCGCTACACAATCGAAAGGGACGGCGCTGATCCGAATACCCTGTTCGCCGTGTACGACGGTCTCAGTGACGAAATGCGTGCCGCACTCACAGGGATGCGTGAAATTCTCGACTCGTGGACCGACCGCAACGCCATCACCGGACAGCACGAACCTTCCTAACCCACAGCCACACTGTCCGAGAGAACTATGCCCAGTTGAACGGGCCGATAAGG
>CAZVKB010000137.1:0-6875 GCA_964627505.1 uncultured Actinomycetes bacterium
GTTGGTGGTCGGGTGGTGGCTGGGTGTCGCGAGGGTGACGGCGCCGATCCCGGGGTCTATCCCGATGCTGGCCAATGGTGCTGCCAGTGTGGCATTGATCGGGCTCGGTGTGTGGACTGGGGCCACCCGAGGACCGCGCTGGATTGCTGCGGCTGCCGGTGTCGTGGTGGGGGTGGTGGGCGTCCTCACCGTTGGGGAGAGTCTCATCGGGAGCACGTGGTCTGGCCTGGATCAGCTTTTGGCCCGCAACCCCGGCCTGCCTGATTCGCCCTTTTCGGGCCGGATGGCGATCAATACTGCGTTGATCTTCACGGTGCTCGGGGTGGCCTTGGTGCTGCTGTCGATTCGACGTCTGCCGGGTGTGCGTCAGGTTCTCGGGGTATTGGCCGCCGCCCTGGCGTTTGGGGCGCTCCGGGATTTCGTGGTATCCGATGTGGCCATGAGCGGGTTGCGGGCGACGTCATGGACCCAGACCGCTCCCCTGACAGCGCTGTGCACTATTGCGCTCGGGGCGGCGGTTGTGGCCGCGGACATCAGGGTCGGATGGGCGCAGGCGTTTGCCGACCCACTGGCTGGCGGGCGACTTATCCGCACACTCGCCCCGGGCCTTATCGCGCTGGCTTTGGTGAGCGCTGCGCTGACCAGGTTCCTGCTCGGCAACGAAGAGCTTCGCCCGTACGCGTCACAGCTGGCCATCGTGTTTCTCACAGGTGTCGTGTTCGTGGTGCTGCTTGCGGCGGCCAGGCGCGCGACCGCCATCGACGAGGAGCGTTTGCTGGATCGGGAAGCGTTGGCCACCAGTGAGCGGATGTTCCGCTTGGCGATGGCGGGGGCGCCGCATGGGATGGCGGTTGAGGGACTGGATTTGGGCTTCTTGACAGTCAACGAGTCGGTGTGCACCATGTTGGGCCGCGATGAGCAATGGATGCTGTCGCACGGGTTTCCGGACGTGCTGCACCCCGAAGCCGTCAGCACTGATCGTGTCGTCCGTGACCTGCTACTGGCCGGAGACAGCGAATACAACATCCACGAGGGGCGACTGGTCACGGCGACCGGCGACAGCGTGTGGGTGGAGCATTCGGTCGCGTTGATCCGTGACGAGCACGACACACCGTTGTTTTACGTCTCGCAGTTCCAGGACATCACCGCCGCCCGCGCCGCGCAAGCCGAGTTGCTGCACCGGGCTCATCACGACCCTCTGACAGGGTTGATCAACAGGGGTCAGTTGCAGGATCGCGTCACTGACATCCTGAACCACCAACAACGGCGAGGCGGTGTCGCTGGTCTGCTGTTCTGCGACATCGACAACTTCAAAACCATCAACGATACGTACGGGCACGCGGTCGGTGATGACGTACTTAAGACCACCGCCCGGCGAGCGTCGGCGGTGGTGCGCTCGGACGATGTCATCGCCCGGATCGGTGGCGATGAGTTCGTTGTTGTCCTGCCCGCCGTAGATGACCTGGACGCTGCCGTGGCCGTGGCGCAGAAGATCCGCGCGGCGGTCAGTGCGCCGCTTCCGATCGGCGATGACCAGGTCACCGTCACGATCAGTGTGGGTATCACCCTGGCGGGTCCGAACGTGGACGCGGACTGGCTGCTCAGCAGAGCCGACGCCGCGCTATACCAGGCCAAAGAAGCCGGGCGGGACCGCATAGCGATCTCTGTTGACGAGCAAATCGTCGTCATCGAACCGGACTGAACCGACGGCGGTGGGTGTGGAGCAGCGTGCCGAACTATCGGACCGCCCGACACCCCGGACGGTTGGGGCTCAACCCGACACATCACCGCTCACCATCAAGTACGGAATTGCCAAGCGGAGAGCTTCTTGACAATTCGAGTTCATGCGCTTCAGCCAAGTTCACACGCTTCAGACCTTGATCCTTGTCATGGTGATGGGGTTGCGAGGCCTTCAACTCCACTGCTCGGATCGTGGTGGGCCGGGCGTTGGGCCGCGAGTGGGAGACGTTGATCTTTCAGTAGTGGGGCGAGTATTGCGGCGTGCAGTGTTGCGGCTTCGCCTTTGGTCGGTCTGCCGGTCGATCGGTCTGGCTGGCGTACTGCCGCTCGGTCCAACGTACTGCCGCTCGGACAGTCGGCCTGTCCGCCGATGCCGTCTGCCTGCAAAGTCGCCCAATAACCCCATTTGCGCCCAAATGCCAATGGGCGTTTCTTCGACCTATGGGCGAATTTGCGAGCGGAACGACCAACGGCACCTCTCCGCTACCCTGGGACCCCGACCAGACGACCAGGCGTCCCAGAACGACATTGAAATGTGGTCCAAATAGGCATTGCGGAACGGTCCAAATAGACATTGAACGAGGTTGGATAGGTATCGAGGGCACGTGACGCCCGAGGCCGACTACGTTCCCCAGCTCATCGACCCACGCTGCCGCCGGCATCGATCGCCGCACGGCGACTGCCTATGACGCGCTTCTCGATGCGCTCTTTGTCGTCGAGCAGGTGCAACCATGGGATGACAACCAGCTCAAACGCCTCACCGCTACACCCAAGCGGTACCTCATCGACCCGGCCGTGATGGCCTCGGCTATCGGAGCTGCGGCACCCGGCATAATCGCGAACGGCAAACTCCTCGGTGGAATCATCGACACGTTCGCCATGGCACAACTTCGACCCGAAGTAGCCCTTGCCTCCGGCCGCACCGCCCGACGACATCTGCGCACCAAGAGCGGGCGCGAAGAGGTGGACATCGTGCTTGAGCAAGCTGACGGTCGCGTCCTGGCCCATGAGGTCAAAGCCACAGCAGCACCCACGACAGCGGATGCCCGCCACTTGGCCTGGCCACGGGACAAGATCGGCGACAGGTTCATCGGCGGGGCGGTTCTGCACACTGGACCAGATGCCTTCGTGCTCGGTCAGAGCCTGTTGGCCGTGCCCATCTGCGCGTTTTGGGGCTGACTGAAACCCTAATCGGGGCGTCTTCCCCCACCGCGGGTGCCTGACTTCGTTGCATCATGGACACTCTGCATGCGCCACCCCTCGAGGAGCTACCCGCGCGCAGGCGCCGACGCCGGCCACGCGCCGCATGAACCCACCACACACAGCGAAGGGCCGCACCGATCACGGCGCAGTCCTTCGCTGAGAGGCCCTGGAAGCGGCGCATATTCCTCGAACCCTCACGCCACATTTCCTCGAACCCCCCCATGGTGGAGGGTTATAGGAAAACGGTTTCACGTGGGAAAACGTGTCGGCGAAGAGTGTTTGGAGAATGCGTTTTCACTGGGCTGAGTTTGATTTTTCACTTATCGGATGTCCGGGCGGCGCGTGACCGCCTCGTCGAGCAGCACCACCGATCCGAACTCCACGACAACTGTCCCGGAAAACGCTCTCACACCCAAGCCCGGCGGCAACTTGCGGTCACGCCATAACTCGTTGCCAATTGCGAGCCGCGCTTGCCCCGGCGTGCCCAATTCACCAACGATTCAACTGCCCTGGGCAGGTTGGTCCACGGAATCCGCATTGCTTTCAAGGGCACGAGGCCAGGTGTGCAGCGATTACGGACCGAGCAGCGCGACCGGGATGACGGCGATGTTGTCACTCGCGCGCCGGTAGGCATCCCGACCGGTGGTGAGGATGGCGGCGTCCACCAGGTCCGGGCCCAGTTGCTCGGACAACCACCTCAGGTGCCGGACGTCATGATCGTTGACGGTTGTGGCCAGCTTCACCTCGAGGGCGACAACCTCGCCGCTGCGAGCTTGGACGATGAAGTCGATCTCGCGGTCACCGCTCTTGGTGCGCAGGTGGCCGACCTTCGCGTTGGCGGCCTGCGCGTAGACGCGGACATTCAGCGCGACCAGCGATTCCAGTAGCGCGCCTAGAATCGTGCCGTCACGCGGGATGGCGGGCCCGGCCGACTTGCCGGCAAGTAGTCGGTCGGCGTCAAGTCCAAGGATCGCGACAGCCAGGGCTGGGTCGGCGAGATGGTGCTTGGGTGCGTTGGTCAGCCGGTTGATGTGAGACCTTGTCGGTGACCAACCTGGCACAGGGTCGGACACCCAGATTCGTTCCAGGGTGTCCCGGTACGGCGTCGTGGTGGTGCGTGCCGGCTTGGAGGACTGCCCCGCTGTGGCTGCGTCGCGGATCGTCTCGAACGTCGCCGTGGTCGCGGTCGCGGCGGCGTAGGCGGCCAGCCAGCGCCGCAGGACTGCCGGCTTGCGCACCTGGAGACCGGCCTCGGGGAAATCTCGGTCGACGATGCGGTCCACGTAGGCGTCCAGCAACGCCTGGCGGGCTGCGTCCGGTCGGCCGAGGACTGCTGGCAGACCGCTGCAGATGATCTGCTCGACGTATTCCGTGAGCGCCATGGTCGTCGCGCCGTTGATGGTTGCCCGACCGCCGGCGAGCAGCGCGGCCAGCGACACCGATGGAACGATTCCTCGCTCGACGAGGGTGGCGGGGCGCATGTGTAGGTCCACGATGCGTCCTGCTCCCGAGTGCGTGGGCGGGGTCTCTGGCGACGCCGACCCGGCGAGGAGGAACCGTCCGGGCGAGGGGTCCTTGTCCACGGCCCGGCGCACCATGTCCCAGGAGGCCGGCCAGCGCTGCCACTCGTCGATGAGGACGGGTGTGGCTGACGTTGTGAGTCGGCTCGGGTCGGCGTCCACGACCTGTAGGACGGCAGGGTCGTCGAGCTCGAACGTAGACTCCGCCAGTTCCGAGGCTGTGCGGGTCTTTCCGACACCCTTCGGACCCTCGATAGCGACGGCCGGCAACGCAGCGACGAGCCCGGCGAGCTGCGCGTCAACCGTGCGGGGAACGTAGCCGGGACCGGTAAAGGTGCTGCTCACGACCGATAGACTACCGGAAGTCGGTACCTTACGCTACATCTGGTCGGCATGCTGCGCTACAGATGGTCGCCACACCAACCGACGAAGCACCCAAACGCCGACGCCGACGCCGACGCTGAGCAGCATGGCCATCCCCGCCAGCTGCGCGACCCGCGCATCCGCCGGCGGCAAGGAGGGCCTCAATGGCAGACACCTCGCTCACGTGCTCACGTCTGCCGAGTAGACGACCGTGCCCGGGTCGATGTCGGTGATCCGGCTCGGGAAGTCGCGGTAGTCGAGCGTCAACCCATCGACAGGACCTCGGCCATCACCCCGCACAGTCTCAACCACCTCCATCGCCACCTGGTAAAACTCGTCGTACAACGGATCGTCCATCTCAATGTCAAGTTCGCCTGTGTTTTCGCTCTCATAAGAGGCGTCGAACACACAGACATACGTCGTGCCATCGGCAAATTCCACGAGGTACCGAGTCCCCGAGTGCTCGTGCTCATATCCCATTAACACACCTACCTGAGTCGCCTCCTCCTGGTGGAACCACGACATCTTCAACGCCTCTTTCCATGTTGTTTGGGTTCAGCAGGTACCACGTGGCATCCCGCCTTCAACTCGACCAGCATCTGTAGTTCCTTGATACCGATCGTGATGATGGACTTGGATGGGTCGTGATTCGGGTGCCCAGGCCCCGGCCCGGGCCCAGGGCGAAGAACGTCACCTCGTCGTGGGTCGCATTGGTCAGACGCTGTGGACGGCCGTGATCACTTGCCGCAGCGAAGCGGTGCGCATCATCTCGGTCCGTCGTTCGCGAGAGAAGGAAGTCAGTAACTATGAAGACCGCTGAATTCGACCGTCGATTTGACGCAGGCGAGGACGTGAGCGAGCAAGTGGACTGGGAGTCGGCTCGACGCGTCAATCAGGAACCGAGGCGCGTGAACGTGGACTTCCCCACGTGGATGGTTGCCGCCCTTGACCGCGAGTCCGGTCGATTGGGGGTGTCCCGGCAGGCGCTGATCAAGGTGTGGATCGCAGAGAGGCTCGAACGCCCGACCTGACTACGGGGTTGGCAATGCAGAGAGCTGAGGTCGGGTCACCGCGCCAGTCGCGAACAGGTACGACAAGGCCCACAACACCCGATTGTGCACCCGACCCTGGCCGCTGGCGATCGTCTGAGCCACCTGCCCGGCAGTGAGACCCCGCGAGGCCACCACATCCTCAAGTGCCTCCCTGGCCAAAAGCGGTTGCCCGCCTGCCAAAGCCGCCAGGGCTGGTCGCAGAAATATGTGAAAAGCCGGCACCTCAACGCCCTGGACAACAACCCCTTCATCATCTACGGTCACGCTCACCACACCCAAAGTGCATGGACTGAACTGCAGATACGACCAGCATAGGCCGGGTCAAAAGCACCAGCCGTAGCTCTATCGGTGCCGCGAGGACGACGGGCAGGGTTGTCAGAATAGCCAAAGGCGTGGAAAGCTCGTCAAGTTCCACCAACTCGGCCAGCGCCACTTGCCACCATCGCTGCAATCGGGGCTCGGATTCGTGGGCCGACGTCCACAACGAGACCGACCATCGGTGAATCACCCGTCGAGCGGAACTTGGGTCCGGGTCGTCCTCCCTTGCGTCTGCGCCCGCCTCTGCTCTGTTCTCACGACGCGACCGCTGCGTCGCGTACGGCATGCAGCCGGGCCACCAACTCGTCGACTTGGGCTTCGGTGAAGATCCCTTCCGGACCTTGTGGGACGACGTCGGTGAACGGTGCCGAGTAGAGGGCTGTGATCGGGACCTGGCCGTGGCGGCACAGGTAGTCCACCACCAGATTGACGAAGTGGATCTGGTTGGCCGAGAAGCGGCTGGTGTTGATGAACTCGCCCATCGCCGACTTCGCAGCCTGCTGATCGAGCCCGACGATGGAACGCACAAACAGACCCAGACCGTCGTTGTCCGCCGCGGCGCGGGCCAGATCGTCAGGGCCACCGACGCCGGCGTCGAGGAGCGCCCGCTCCAGATCGGTCAGATCGTCGGCGGTCAGCGGCTCATTCGTGTGCAGTTTGCGCACCGCTGCCAAATCCA
>CAZVKB010000138.1:0-6829 GCA_964627505.1 uncultured Actinomycetes bacterium
GAGATCGGCGAAACCGTGCTCGGGCCAGGGCTGCGCGCATTGGCCGAGTCGCACCCGGTGATTGGGGAGGTGCGCGGCTTGGGAGTGTTCTGGGCGTTGGATCTCGTCAGCGACCGCGCCACCCGCGAGCCACTAGCCCCCTACGGCGGAACCAGTGAGGCGATGGGGGTGCTCACCGCAGCGTGCGTCAAGCGCGGGCTGCTGCCCTTCACCAATTTCAACCGGATGCATGTGGTGCCGCCGTGTGTGATCACCGCCGCGGAGGCGGAGCGCGGATTGGCAATCATCGACGAAGCTCTCGGCGAGATCGATCACTTCTACACCGGGTGAACTTCAGCGCCCGTCGAACTTCCCGTGGGCGTGTTCCACCCTCTGCTCGCTCCTGCACCGGGTGAGTTCCACTCCCGGCACGCGCTTGGACCGGGCAAGGTGGAATACGGAGTCTGCGCTAGGTGTGGGTCCTAGTGCGATTCGGCGTTGAATTCCGCCACCTTGTGCTCAAGTCGTTGGGCCATCCACAGGCTTTGGGAGAGCCAGGATGCAGCAAAGATCAGCGCCAATGCCGCCGCTCCCCGGTTTCCGGGCGCTGATCCGACGGGGCTGTGGCGGTCAAAATCCGGGTCGCCCCACAGCCGCCGCAGATCGTCGTCCAACAACCGATACATCCGGCCGAGCGAGGCCATCGGGTCTCGGCCGGGCGCTGCCGGGGCCAATGGATCCGAGTCGATTGCCGGCGCAGCGGCACTATTCGCCAGCCGCGCCGCCACATGTGAATCGGCACCACTCGCGGTGGAGGTCGCGATGCTGGCGCTGACGTGATGCGACAACGCCAACATGGCATCGCCGCACGCCGATGAGACCGGCAGGGCACTGACATGCTCAAGCACCGAGACCACACTGGCAGCGAAACTGATTTGCGTGCTGCAGTTCAGCGTCGTTGCCCACACCGGCACTTCCCGCTTACTCTCCGGTGCAGCCTGGGCCAGTGCAAGGTCGAACGTCTCGCCGGCCACGGTGAGGTTGTGCCGGGCCACCTCTGCGGCGGTATGCACGGTCTCACCCATGATGGGCCCCTCCACCAGCCGGGCGTATGCCGCCACGAGGTATTGCCCGGAAGCGATTGCGTTGAGGTGGAGCGTGCGGCGCACCACCGGAGTGACGCCGCGCGGCCAGATCAGCAAACTCACCACCAGCGCCACCGCCAGCCCCATGGCAACGTCCTCCACGCGCGTCACCCCGATGCCCAGCGACTCCGGTTGGACAATGCCAAAGAGCGCCAGGATGAACACCGTGAACGACCCCTGCCCCGCAGCCAACGAGATTGCCGCAGGTGTGAAGGCAGCCAGAAAGGCGAAGAACGGCAACACCAACCAGAGCACCCAGACATGCGGGCCCACGAACCAGACCAATACCGACGCCACCGCGAAACCGGCGAGCGTGCCCGCGAACACGCTCAGCGCCGTTCGTCGAGTGCCGGCCGCATCCACCTTCAACGCAACCAAAGCTCCCAGCGAAATCCAGAATCCATAGGCCGCCCCCGTGAGTTGCACCACCAACACCGTCAGGGCCAACGCCAGACCTGTGCGCAAGGCGGTGCGCAGCCATGGGGATCGCCACGTCCACTGTGCGGCCAGCAGTTCCCGCACGGGGGTCACGCGCGCGGGATCAATGATGGTCTCCCCGGCAAATGTCACTTTCGGATCACTGCGGCGGGCGGCCCGACGACCGATAGTGCGATCCAGACTGTCCAGCGCGCCCTGCACGTACACCGCCGTGACTTGCGCCGCCATCGACACCACCCGCAAGTGGAAAGCGGTGTCCACCTCGCGGCGAAACGCCACCGCGTCATCGTCCTCGCTCATCCCATTCGCCCAGGACACCAGCCGCGATTCATGCGCCTCCCGAGCCCGGGCGAGATCCTCTGCCTGCGTGACCCCATAACCCCGGCGCAGGCACTGTGCACTGGCGCGCAAGGTATCGCTCGTGACCCCCGCGAGTTCCCGATCAGTGCCCGCATCCTGCGATGTGGCGTCGTCATACCAAGCGTGCAGCACCGTTCGCAGCCGATGGAGTTGGTCGAAGGCCAACATCAACGAACGGTCCCGCGCCGTTCCCACCCCCGGGCGCACCAAGCGTCCGTCGTAGGCGTCGTGCAGCGAGGCCACAGCCGTGGCTAGCCGCTGCCAGCGCAATTCCGCCAAGTCGCTATCCGGTTCGGCAGTCAGCGCATCCACCAGGTCCGCAGCAGCGTCGAGTGACGTCGCCATCCTGGTCCGCAACACGCTGCGGGCGTGTGTCGGCCACAACACCAGCGCGGCCAGTGCCGCCACCAGCGCGCCGGCGGCCCAGCCCGCACTCTTCTCCGGCAACACCGCCACGTCCGGGTGGGTGGTCGCCGCCAACACCCAGGGCAGCAGTACGGCGGTCGTCGCGGTGGCGAAGTACCCCCGCAGTACCGCACCGAATGAGATGGCGAACGCCACCACAAAGGTACTGAGCACAGCGGCCACCGGATGCCAGCCGATCAGGGCACCCACCGTATAGAGCAAAGTGCCGATCACCCCGAGGACAATGTTCGCGACGAACCGGTCGAAAGCGGGCCCGCCGAAGTCGGCGAACGCCAGCACCGAAAAAGCCGCGAATGCCGCGGGTAAGGCAGCTTCTTGGGCGGGCAGCACCTGCATGCAGACGAAAAACACCACCGGGACCACCACTGCCACCCGCAAGCCGCGCCGCAGCAGCACGTGTGTGGGATCGTGCACCCGCGCGGTCAGGCGACGCAGCATCACACTCCCGTCGTGCTCATGGCTTGGGCCGCTGTCAGTAGTTGAGGTTCCGCAAGCTAATCGCTGTCAGTAGATGAGGTCCCGCAAGCTAATCGTGGCGGTGCGATCCTGTCCAACGCCGATGGCCGAGATCCGGCAACCGGACACGTCTTCCAGGAACTCCACGTACGACCGCGCGTTCGCCGGCAGGTCGGCCAACGCGCGAGCTCCTGAGATATCTTCCCGCCACCCCGGCAACGACTCATAAATTGGCTTGGCATGGTGGAAGTCGGTTTGGTTCGTAGGCAACTCCGTCACCCGCTGGCCGTCCACCTCGTAAGCCACGCACACGGGAATCTCGTCAAACACACTCAACACGTCGAGTTTGGTGAGGAAGAAGTCGGTGAGGCCGTTCACGCGCGCGGCATAGCGGGCGATCAGAGCATCGAACCAGCCGCAGCGGCGATCCCGACCGGTGGTCACACCGACCTCGCCCCCGACTCGCCGCAAAGTCTCACCGTCCGCGTCGAACAACTCGGTGGGGAAGGGACCCGCCCCGACGCGCGTGGTGTACGCCTTGAGGATGCCCAACACCCGCGAGATGCGGGTTGGGCCAATGCCCGCACCCGCGCACGCCCCACCGGAGGTCGGGTTGGACGACGTCACGAAGGGGTAAGTGCCGTGGTCGATGTCGAGCAGGGTGCCTTGCGAGCCTTCCAGCAGCACGACTTCGTCGTGGTCGAGGGCGCGATTGAGCATGAGCGACGTGTCGGTCACCAACGGGGCAAACGGTTCGGCGAAGGCGAGCAGTTCCTCGGTGATTCGCCGGGGGTCGAGCGCGCGGCGGTTGAAGACTTTGACCAGCAACTGGTTGCGGGTGTCGAGGGCCGCGTCGATTTTGTCCGCCAGAATTCCAGGGTCGAACAGATCCTGGACCCGCAGCCCGATGCGGCCGATCTTGTCCATGTAGGCGGGTCCGATACCGCGGCCGGTGGTGCCGATTTTGGCGCGGCCCAGGAACCGTTCACTGACCTTGTCCACCTCGATGTGGTACGGCGCGATCAAATGCGCGTTGGAGGAGATCCGCAATCGGGAGGTGTCGATCCCCCGGTCGGTGAGGCCATTGAGTTCGCGCATAAGTACCGACGGGTCAATCACCACTCCGTTGCCGATGACGGGGATCACTCCCGGCGACAGGATGCCGCTGGGGAGCAAATGCAGTGCGTATTTCTCGTCGCCGATGACTACGGTGTGCCCGGCATTGTTGCCGCCCTGGTAGCGCACGACGTATTGAACTTCGCCGCCGAGCAGGTCGGTGGCTTTTCCTTTGCCCTCGTCGCCCCACTGGGCGCCGACGAGCACGATGGCAGGCATGGTTGTCCTCTTCGACAGACGGATAACAACGGGACAAGGCTACGCGGTCGGTGGCCGTGAGGGCAGGTGAAACCCATTGCCGTGACGATTCTCCGGCCCGATCCCGGTCACAAGCGCACTCACAGGTGCATGGCCAATGCCATGCCGAGTTCGCGCCCGGACGCCCATGCCGCTTCGATCCGAGGGTTTGCGGAAAACGCATCCCCGGCCAGTCCGATTCCGCGTGGGTCGAGGGTGAAGCGGGCATCTGCATCGCCAGCGGGTCCCTGCGGTGCGCGGGCATAACTCCAGCGCTTCACCTGTGCGACGATCGGCTCTTCGGCGATCCGCAGGATTCGGCGCACGCTGGCCACCATAGGTTCCAGCGCGCGGTCAGGTTCGGCGAGATGCGCCGCTGCGAGTTCCGGGGTGCTGTGGGCCACCAGAACCGCCGCACCGTCGCCGCGTCGATCACCATCATCGGCAATCGAGGCGAGCACCTGATCGCCGTTGACGAAGGTGGCGGCGAACGCATCCCACACCCGGGTCGGCCATTGCGCCACCAGTGACAGCACGGGGTCATATCGTTGACTCATCGCTGCTGAAAACAGCCCAGTTGGTCCGTCTGGTAACAGTCGCGCCGCCTGCGGTCCCGGCAGACACATCGCCACTGTTCGTGCTTGCGTCACCGTGGCATGGCTGGAATCCACCCGGCCATGCAGCACCCGCCAACCGTGCTCCCGGGACATCACACCCACGGCCGCGATAGCGGTGCGCACGTTCACGTTGGGCGGCAGGTGCAGCGCCAAGTCCTCCACCAGCGAACGCAAACCGTCCGGGGCGACGAATCGCATCGGACCGGTCGTGGTGCCTGTGAGTCCATCGGCATCTGCGACGGCCAGGGTGTCCGTCCACGGACGCAACAGGCCGCGGTTTTGCCAGCCTTCGGCAACCTGGGCAAACTCGGGGCGACGTACCGTGAGGTACGCCGCCCCGAGATCTACAACATGACCGGCCCAAGGCCCGGTGCGCAGCGTGCGCGAGGCCATGCGTCCGCCCAGTCGGCGGCCGCGGTCCATTACGGTGACAGGACCGTGCGGTGCCAAGCTTGCGGCCGCGGCCATTCCACCGATGCCGCCACCGATGACAATCACGACATGGTTGTGCCGGCGCTGCGGAGGTCTTCGCATGCCGTCACGACGCGCGCGGCCATGCCGTCTTCAGCTGCGCGGCCCCAGCCCCGGGGGTCGTACTTCTTCTTGTTGCCCACATCGCCGTCCACCTTCAGGACGCCGTCGTAGTTGCTGAACATCCAGCCGGCAACCGGGCGGGTGTAGGCGTACTGGGTGTCGGTGTCGACGTTCATCTTCACGACGCCGTAGTCGAGCGCCTCGCGGATCTCGGAAAGCAGCGAGCCGGAGCCGCCGTGGAACACGAGGTCGAACGGCTTGTCCACACCGTACTTGGCGCCCACTGCGTCTTGGATGTCCTTCAATATGCTCGGGGTGAGCACCACGTTGCCGGGCTTGTACACACCGTGTACGTTGCCGAAAGTCGCGGCAACCATGTACCGGCCGCGCTCGCCCATGCCCAACTTGGCTGCGGTGGCCAGGCCGTCTTCGGGGGTGGAGAAGAGCTTGGCGTCGTGCTTGGCCTCGATGCCGTCTTCCTCGCCGCCCACGACACCGATCTCAAGTTCCATGATGATGTTGGCCTTGGCGCACTTTTCCAGCATTTCTTCAGCGATGTCCAGGTTCTCGTCCAACGGAATCGCCGACCCATCCCACATATGGGACTGGAACAGGGGCAGTTCACCGCGCTGGACGCGTTCGATCGAAATGTCCACGAGCGGGCGCATGTAACCATCGAGTTTCTGCAACGGGCAGTGATCGGTGTGCAGTGCGATGTTGATGTCGTACTTGGCTGCCACGACGTGCGCAAATTCGGCGAGGGCGACCGCACCGGTCACCATGTCCTTGACGCGCTGACCAGAGGCGAACTCGGCGCCACCCCAAGAGAACTGGATGATGCCGTCGCTGCCAGCGTCGGCAAATCCCTGCAGGGCGGCGTTGAGGCTGGACGAGGACGTGACGTTGATGGCGGGGTAGGCAAACTTGCCAGCCTTCGCCCGGTCGAGCATCTCGGCGTATACCTCGGGAGTAGCGATGGGCATTCGGGTCACCTTTCGTGCGTTGGGTGCGGTTGGTCCAGGAGTTGCGGATCCGAACTTCAGTTATGGGTGCTGGCGCTTATTCTGTCAGGTGGGTCCGACGCTCGCAGGGTGCTGGCAGAAGTTAGCCGGCGGAGTTGGTCGACTGCGCCAAGTCCGCGGCGCGGCGAGCTGCCACCTGCACCGGATCCCACACCGGTGAGAACGGCGGAGCATAGGCCAAATCCATGCTGGTGAGGTCTTCGGCCGTCCAGCCGCTCCAAATCGCGGCCGCGAGCGTATCGATCCGCTTGCCGGCCCCGACGTGGTCGCCGATGATCTGGCCGCCTAGCAGTCGACCGGTGCCTCGTTCGGCCAACACCTTGGTGTGCATGGTGCCATGGTCAGGCATGTAGTGGGCGAGCACCGGCGTGGCCACCCGCGCACTGACCGTGGCAAAACCGGCTGCGGCGGCTTGCGCCTCAGTCAGACCGGTCCGGGCAATATGGGCTGCACCGACGCGCGTGATCGCCGTGCCGATGATGCCCGGGAAGGTGAGGTA
>CAZVKB010000139.1:0-6731 GCA_964627505.1 uncultured Actinomycetes bacterium
TGTGATGTACAAACAGCAACCGGCCGCCTGGGGCCACGGCACTCATAAGAGCACGCTGAGCTGCCGCATCCGGAGAGCGCCAAAGTGCCGGGTATTGCGCCGAGACCAGGTCGTAGCCGCCTTCGCGTAGTTGTGCCTCCAGCAGGCCGGCATGGATCCAAGTGATGTCGACCCCCGCGTGTGCCGCTGCTTCCCGCGCTCGCTCCAACGCCACCCCGGACACCTCCAGCGCAGTCACGTCCCAGCCCTGCTGAGCCAGCCACACCGCGTCGGCCCCCTCGCCGCAACCCACATCCAGCACCGTGCCGGGCTGCAATGTCGCCACCTCCGCCACGAGCGCGCCATTGGGTTCACCACTCCACACGCGAGTATCAGCCGAATACCGCGCATCCCACATCTCAGCGGTCGTGGCCGGATCGGGTGCGACGTGTGCGGAATCAGATTGGTCCATACCGTTGTCTGCGGTGGTTTCGCTCATGAGTAGGAGTATCAGGCGGCAGCACGAACGTCCGCGCATCGGGTGTGTGGTTTGGTGGGGAACGACTTGACATATATCAAGGAGGTTGGCAGGCTGGAGATTCGATAAACGTCAAATTCACGCAGATCAAAGAATATGAGGAGTGTGTCATGAGTGGTTGTTGCGGCGGAAGCGCTGAGGTCGCCGATGAGTCGATTGACCTGACAAAGTCGCCCACGCGGTCGATCCGCGTGTTCGAGCCTGCGCTGTGCTGCAACACCGGCGTCTGCGGTGAGGACGTCGATCAGGCGTTGGTGAACTTCACAGCAGACCTCGCAGCCCTCCGCGATCTCGGGGTGGACATCGCTCGACACAACCTCGCCAACGATCCCGGTGCCTTCGCAGCCAATCGGTCGGTGAGCGCATATCTGCAAGTGGCCGGTTCGGCCGGGCTGCCGCTGACCCTGGTGGATGGCGTCACCGTGATGACCGGTGCGTATCCGACTCGCGCGCAACTACTCGCCTACGCGGGGGTGGCCACAGGCGGTGCGGCTGCAAGCGAGGCTACTGCCGCCGGTGCTGCTGCCGGACATGCTCCGTCCGGAGTCAACTTGCTGACCTTGGCCGCCACGGACACCGCAGCCGACAACAGTTCGTGCGGCTGCGGCCCGGGTGGTTGCTGAGGCCATGCCGACTCCCCACTTCCTCGTCGACGCTCCACGATTCCTGTTCTTCACCGGCAAGGGCGGGGTGGGCAAGACGTCGATCGCGTGCGCCACCGCGTTGGCCTTGACGGACGCCGGCCGCCGCGTACTCCTCGTGAGCACCGACCCAGCGGCAAACATCGGCCAGGTTTTCGGTACCGCGATCGGCAACTCCGTCACCCTGATCGCCGACGGCCTCGACGCCTTGGAAATCGACCCGGAAGCCGCTGCCGACGCCTATCGGGAACGGATCGTGGGGCCAGTCCGGGCGCTACTGCCGGCGGCGGAGATCGCCTCGATCACCGAACAGCTTTCCGGCTCCTGCACCACCGAAATCGCCTCCTTCAACGAATTCACCGACCTGCTCACCCAGCCTGAGTTGCGCACCAAGTACGACCACATCATCTTCGACACCGCCCCCACCGGCCACACGCTGCGGATGCTGCAACTGCCTGGCGCCTGGACTGACTTCCTCAACGTTGGCCAAGGCGACGCTTCGTGTCTCGGGCCGATGGCGGGCCTGGAGAAACAGCGGGCGGTGTACGCCGAGGCCGTCGCCGCGCTGCAGGATCCACACCTCACCCGCATGGTGCTGGTCGCTCGCGCCCAGGCGTCCGCTTTGGCCGAGGCCGCCCGGACGCAGGAGGAACTCGACGCGATCGGTATCGCCAACACCTATCTGGTGGTCAACGGTGTGCTGCCGGACGCGGCTGGCAACGAGCCGCTGGCGGCATCGATCCGACGCCGAGAGACGGCCGCGTTGGCCAATCTACCGGCGCACCTGGCGGCGCTGCCGCGCGAGACGCTGGCGTTGGCGCCGGTGAACATGGTGGGTCCCGAGGCGCTGCGCGCATTATTCGCGGACAGCGTTGCGGCGGCGCCCCCAGAGGGAATCCACCCTGTGGGAGTCGACCTGCCGTTGGTTCGGTTGATCGACGAGATCGAGCGCGACGGCAATGGCCTGGTGATGTGCATGGGTAAAGGCGGGGTGGGAAAGACCACCGTGGCGGCCGCGATCGCCGTGGCGCTGGCCCATCGAGGTCACGACGTGCTTCTCACCACCACCGACCCGGCCGCGCACCTCACCGAGACTCTGGCCGGTGACGTGCCGGGTCTGGAGGTGTCCCGAATTGATCCAGTGGCAGCGACGACCGCGTATCGCGAGCGGGTGATGGCCACCAAAGGCAAGAATCTCGACGAAGCCGGGCGTGCCGTGCTGGCCGAAGACCTGCGGTCGCCGTGCACCGAGGAAGTGGCGGTGTTCGGTCAGTTTTCGCATGTGGTGCACGAATCGCGGCGCCGATTTGTGGTGCTCGATACCGCACCCACGGGTCATACTTTGTTGCTGCTCGATGCAGCAGGGGCCTATCACCGGGAGATCGCCCGCCAGATGGGCGAGGCCGGATCGTTCACCACTCCGCTGATGCGCCTGCAAGATCCCACCCTCACCAAGGTGCTGATCGTGACCTTGGCCGAACCCACTCCGGTGCTGGAAGCCGAGGCGTTGGCGGCCGATCTGGCGCGGGCCGACATTCATCCATGGGGTTGGGTGGTGAACAACTCGCTGGCGGCTGCGGCGCCGGAGTCGGCGTTTCTGCGGCAGCGGGCCGACAACGAGGCGGCGCACATCAAGCGGGTGCTGGGTGTGAGCGATCGCGTGGCCGTCGTGCCCTGGCAGGCAGACGACCCGGTGGGCGAGGTGGCGCTGACAGCCCTGGGTAGTGACGATGGTGATGACGACTTGGTTGGCGCGTCAAGTCTGAGCGCGACTACTCGCCCGAACACGCCGCACACTCCGAACACGCCGAACAGGAAAGCAGGCCAGTGATGAATCACGTCGCCAAAGACGAGGTCCGACAGACGGTGCGGGAGCAGTACGCACGGATTGCGGTCGCGGAATCCTCGTGCTGCGGGCCGTCGTGTTGCGCACCCGCCGTTGACGTGGCGGAAGTGGGCGCGGTGATGGAGCTGCCCACCACCGCGTCACTCGCGCTGGGGTACTCCGAGGGTGACACAGCGTCCGTGCCGGAAGGCGCGGACCTCGGGCTCGGCTGCGGCAACCCGCAGGCAATCGCGAACCTGCGCGCAGGTGAGACCGTGCTGGACCTCGGCAGTGGTGGGGGCTTCGACTGCTTCTTGGCCGCGGCACAGGTGGGCGAGGCGGGCCGCGTGATCGGCGTGGACATGACCCCGGACATGGTGTCGCGGGCACGCGTGAATGCCGCGCAGGGCGGCTACAGCAATGTGGAATTCCGCCTCGGGGAGATCGAACACCTGCCGGTCGCGGACGGCACTGTGGACGTCATCATCAGCAATTGCGTAATCAATCTGTCGCCGGACAAGCCAGCGGTGTTCGCGGAAGCCTATCGAGTGTTGGCGCCCGGTGGTCGCCTCGCGGTCTCCGACGTGGTGGCCTTCGCGGAGATTCCAGACGAACTGCGCGACGACCCAGCCCTACTAACGGGGTGCATCGCAGGGGCCGCCAGGGTGGCGGATGTCGAAACGATGCTGACGGCTGCGGGTTTCACCGGGGTGCGCGTGCAGCCGAAGTTCGAAAGCGCGGACTTCATGGCCGCCTGGGCGCCTGGGCGAAATATCACTGACTACGTGGTGTCGGCCACCATCGAAGGCGTGAAACCGGGGGTGTGACGACTGCGGGTTACTCGCGTGTGAGCCCCCTCAGTTGAACACGCCAGGACATCCATCCGGTGCGAAATCAAGCGGTTTCACGGTACTGGCATCCACGTTGACCTCTACGTTGATCGTGCCGGAGCCGTCGTTCGGGGTAATGCTGACTTTGTACACTCCAATTCCGGTTCCCGTGGGTGCCGCGGAGTAGATCGCAGAGGAGTCTCCCTCAAATCCTCCGGTGTTCAAACACGTGAGGAATCGTTGCTCGGCCAAGGCGTTCGCCTGCGCCTCTCGGCCAGCCTCCGCGGTCGGTGCCGGGGCAGTTGTCGCCGTGGGCGCCGAGGTAGCCGGAATGCTGTCGCCGGGGGAGTCTTGGGAGCCATCGGTGCTTGCGGGCCGGACGAATGTGGTGTTGTTCACTACATCCACCATGACGAAGTTGGTGATAGCCACCGTGCTGGGTTGCACCACAGTGAACACATCGGGTTTGAAGTCCGGCCAGGTTGGACCGGTGTACTTCACATTGGTGAGTTTCGCCGGTGCTGCTGTGAGGGGGTTGCCGCAGTAGCACTTCACCACCGGTTGGCCGAACTCGTTGACGAGCACGGCGGTGCCGGCCTGCAACAACGAGGGGAACGAGGTGACCTTGCCGTTTTCGTACCCATGGTTGGTGACAGCTGTGTCGCTGCGCAACAGCACCGGTGTGAGTGAGGCGACATACGTGGGGATCTGATCGGCCGTGATGTCCAGGGTTTGTGCCCAACCTGCTGCCATGTCCGGATTGGCTTGCAGGAAGTTCACCAGTTGGGTTTTGTCGCACGAGCTGTTGTCCAAGGTGCCGCCGTAGAGTCCGGCAGTGTCAGCCGGGGCTTCTTGAACGCCGGTCGCTGGGGGCGGAGTCACGGGGGTGTCGGTGCCCGCCGGTGGGGTGAATGCGGCAACTGCGGTGGACAACGGTTCCGTCTGCAGGGTGACGGTTTCGGAGTTCCCGCCGCCTTCGTCGTTGAGGACCTTTGAGACGACGAAGAATCCGCCACCCCCGGCAATCACCAACACCAGAACGACGCCCACGATGATGGCCGCAATTGCGGCGCCACCAAGTCTGCGGCGTGGGGCCGTCGGCGGCGCAGCGGCAGCCGCGATCACCCCTGGTTGCGGCAGGGGTGGTGGTGTGGCTACGGGTGCTGGAGGAGGGCCGGCTTCTGGTGCCGCAGCCGCAGGTACGGATGGGGGTCCGGGTTCCGGGGGTGCGGGAGCGGGCACGGGTGGGGGTGTGGGAGCTGCTGCAGTGGGTTCGGAGGCTGTTGCCGGGGGTTCGGGTGTGGGTGGTTGTGTGGCGACGGGTGTTGGCGGTAGGCCGGAGTCTGCTGCGGATTCAGGGACCGGGGGCGTCGTGTCGGACGCCTGAACACCTGCCTGCTGCCACGATGAGCCGTTCCACCACAACCACTGTGTTCCGTCCCAGTGCCACTCAGGACCCGGAGTCTGCTCGTTCACGATCGGCCCCTTCCAGCCCCTGCGGATATTTCCAGGCTAGACGGACTCCGCCAGCGTGTATAGGCGCATAGCCAATTGAGAACGGAGCGGACAGACTTCCGTCCATTTGTTGACTGCTCCGCCGAGCAATCCAGCACTTGTGCCGACCTGAGCAGGTCTGGCAACCATGGCCGTGACGCCCGCAGTCTTCGGTCATCGCCATGCCATTCCGTCGGCCCTCTCACCGCAACAACATTGCCCCGATCGCCATGCACACAGCCAGTGTGGGCAGCGGCGTCAGCCATTTGCGCCAGAGCACCACCGCTGCCGCAGCGGCCAAAACCACCTGGCCGACCCCCACGAACCGCACTTCGAAATCGAAGGCTGTCACCATCGAAACGATGCCGGCGCTCAGCAGTCCAACTGCGATGGCCTTGAGCACCGCAAGCAAGCGGCCGATCTCGGGCCGCGACTCGTAGTCGCCCAAGCGGCCCAGTGCATACATCACTGTCAGCGTCGGGACGGCCCACGCCACCAGACAGACCCCCAACAGGATCGCCCCGCTCGCCTCCCAACCAAGGAACGACATGAAGATCGGTCCGTTGGGTCCCGGGGCCACCGAGGAGAGTGCATAGGACTGCCAGAACTGGTCATTGCTCATGAGCGCGTGTCGATCGACGAAGGTGTCTTCCAACTGCACTAGCACCACAGTGATGCCACCGAACGAGAAAAGTGCCGACGCAGCGATCTGCAGAGCCAACAACAAAGTCTCCCAAGCGCTCATTCAGCGCTCCGAATCCGCGTCACCCGAAGCACTGGCAGGTGCAGCCACCGCCTGTCGGTTACCTCGCCGCGCAAGCATGTAACCGACGAGAGCTAACGGCGGCACCACGAGATAAATCGGGACGTCCAGCAAGGCCACCGGTGCGAACGCCACCACCGCCAACATCCACGGTGCGAAGCCGCGCAGGGAACTCTTGGCCAAGCGCACCCCGATCATCACGACCATTGCCACCACACCGGCTTGCGCGCCCCGCAACAGACCGTTGACCAGGTCCGTTTCTCCGTTGCGCAAGAGCAACGAGCCCAGTGTGAGCACAAAGATGATGCCCGGAAGTGCCATCGCGAGATAGGCCACCAATGCGCCTGGCAATCCGCGTAGTCGTCGGCCCACCTCGAAGGACAAGTTGGAGGAGTTGCCACCCGGGGACATGGTTGCCAAGGCAACACCTTGGTCGAGTTCGGCCTGGGTGAGCCACCCGCGCTTGTCTACCACCAGCCGCGACACCAGTAGGGCATTGTTGCCGCCGAAACTCACCAGGCCAAGGATGAACATGTCCCGACCGATCGCCCACAACGATGGCCGGTCAGGGTGCGGAGAGTGGTCTGTCACGGGGACCATATTGGCAGGGGTGCCGACCTGACGGACCAGCGGTTTCCTTGGGCAACCCCAGGCGGTTTCC
>CAZVKB010000140.1:0-6702 GCA_964627505.1 uncultured Actinomycetes bacterium
AGACTGAGATCAGCCAGCCGGCACCTGCTGCTGGTGCCGCCAGTGCTCCCATCCGCAATGGCTCCGCCGACACTCCAGCACCCCAAGGACCTATGCCGGCCCAGGGCCTAGGTGCAGCCCCCAGCAACGGGACCCGATCGGTTGCGCAGATGCCAGCAGGCGTCGCTTCCGGGGTGAGCCCGATCGCTTTAGGTGCCGCCTCACCCCCACGTGCCGCCTCGATGTCGCCCACCCCGATGCCCGCAACACCCGAGCCTCCACCACCGCCCCCCGCCGGCGCGAACGGCCGCTGGGGCACGTGGTCCGGTTTCTTCCTCGTCACCGGTGTCACGACCTTCTTCGCCTTCGCAGAGTTGTATTTGGTCGGATCCGTCGGCTGGATCACAGGTGTGGTACTGGTGTTGACCTCGGCGTTATCGGCATTGCTGATGAGACGCCGTGATTTGCCGACGGCTGTCATCACGCCACCGCTGGCATTCCTGCTGGCAGTGGCCATCTCCGCCCAGCCTGCTGTGATCGGCGCTCAAGGCAACCTGCTGTTGCAGGAGTCCAGCGCAATCGTCACGGCAGTGGCCTTCAATGCCCCCTGGGTGTTTGCGGCCACGGCCCTCGCCCTGGTGATCACCCTGATCAAGGGGGCGCGTTTTCGTCGCATGGATAGAGCACGGCACATGGCCTAGCGGCCAATGAGCACAGCTCCCCGCCAGCATCCGGCGTCGCTGGTTGCATCCGTGTCCCGGCTATAGCCACCGACGTGCACCGCGACAAACATTTCCTCAGCACAACAATGCTGCCGTCGCCAGTGGGGATACTTCAGCCCCATACTTCTTTCCAGCCGCGCTATTTCTTTCCAGCCGCGCGCAAGTCTTTGCGCAACTCTGGCGGGAGGGCGAAAGTAAGTCGCTCCTCGACAGCTTCCACCACACTGACATCCGCGAATCCAGCGGCGGCCAGCCAGTCCAGCACCTCATCCACCAAGACTTCCGGCACGGATGCCCCAGAGGTAATCCCGACCGTCTCCGCACCCTGGAACCAGGCAGGTTGCAGTTCCTGGGCGTTATCCACCCGGTACGCGGAATCGGCCCCCGCATCGAGCGCGACCTCCACGAGTCGCACTGAGTTCGAAGAGTTACCCGACCCCACCACCACCACCACGTCGCATTTCGGGGCAATCTGCTTGACCGCCAGCTGCCGGTTTTGGGTGGCGTAGCAAATGTCATCGCTGGGCGGGTCCATGAGCAGCGGCAGCCGAGTACGTAACGCCGACACTGTCTCCATGGTCTCGTCCACTGACAGCGTGGTCTGGGATAGCCAGGCAGTGGGTTGGTCGTCTGCCAAAGTCACTGATGCGGCCTGCTCGGGGCTTTCCACCAGCGTGATGGCGTCGGGAGCTTCGCCCATGGTGCCCTCGACCTCTTCATGTCCGGCATGGCCGATCAGCACAATCTGATAGCCCTCTGCCGCGAAGCGCTTGGCTTCGTTATGCACTTTTGTCACAAGCGGGCAGGTGGCATCGATCGTTTTCAGTGAGCGCCGCTGCGCCTCCTCGTGCACAGACGGCGCCACACCATGGGCGCTGAAAACTACGGTTGCACCTTCGGGCACCTCGTCGGTTTCGGACACAAAAATCGCTCCCCGACGGGCCAGCGTGTCCACCACATGTCGGTTGTGCACAATCTCTTTCCGCACATACACCGGGGGACCGTAGAGGTCGAGCGCTTTCTCCACCGTGATGACGGCGCGATCAACTCCGGCGCAGTAACCGCGAGGTGCGGCCAAGAGGACTCGTTTTCCAGACATGCGCACATCGTACGGCTCCACCGCGAGGGCGCATCTCTCTCGTAGGGTGTCGGCCATGGCACTCACGCACAGCGCAGAGTCACCGCTGTCCGTAGTCGCGGTCAACAAGGCGGTAGCCGACTGGATCGGCAAACTCGGCACGGTGTGGGTTGAGGGCCAACTCAGTCAAGTCACCGTGCGACCAGGGTCATCGATCGTTTTCATGCGGCTGCGCGATGTGACGTCGGACGCCTCAATCTCCTTGGTGGCTGCGACCGCGACTGTGCGCAGCGTGGTTCCGCCGCTGACCGAAGGTGCGCGCGTGGTGGTGTTGGCCAGCGTGGAGTTTTGGAGTAAGCGCGGCGATGTGCACCTACGAGCTCGCCAGATTCGGGCAGTCGGCCTCGGCGAACTACTAGCCCGGTTGGAGCAACTGCGCGCTTTGTTGGCTGCCGAGGGGGTGTTCGAGCCGGCGCGCAAGCAGCCCCTGCCGTTCCTACCGCGGCGCATCGGGTTGATCTGCGGACGCAACTCCGATGCCCAGCGCGACGTCATGGTCAATGCCCGCAAGCGTTGGCCGGGAGTGGATTTCGAAGTGCGCGAGGTAGCCGTGCAAGGCACCCACGCGGTCGCTGAAGTCCGAGCCGCAGTCACCGAATTGGATGCGATCCCAGACGTTGATGTCATTGTGATCACCCGCGGCGGTGGATCGGTGGAGGACCTGTTGCCGTTCAGCGACGAAGGTTTGGTCCGGACCGTGGTTGCAGCCACCACCCCCGTGGTCAGTGCCATCGGTCACGAACGCGACCGCCCGATCCTCGATGACGCCGCTGATGTCCGCGCGTCCACTCCCACCGATGCCGCCCGTCGCATCGTGCCGGACTGGGCCGAAGAATCAGCTCGCGTCGCGGCTGCCCGCACCGCGCTCGCGACAGCCATCACCACTCGACTCCGCCAGGAGCAACACGCGCTGGACGCGCTGCGGGCCAGCGGCGCTTTGCACGAAACCATCACCAACCTGCAATTCGCGGTCGAACGTCTTGCCCGCACCCGGCTCGACGCCCGTCGAGCTCTCTCCGATCGACTGACAGCAGCCAGCACCGAAGTCACCGCGCTGACGCATCGACTGCGCGCGCTGTCGCCAGCAGCCACCTTGGAGCGAGGGTATGCGATCGTGCACAATGCCGAGGGCGTGATCGCCACCAGCCCCCAAGATGTGCCCACCGGTACGCAATTCACCGCGCGTCTGTGTCACGGATCCATCACCGGACAACGCCTACCCGACGTGCCATCGGACGCCGCCACAACACCTGGCCCAGCAACCGAATCTGCACCCACTCCAGCCCCGGACGCCGTCCCCCCTTCTGCACCCGCACCCGCACCCGAGGAGACCCCATGAGCGAATTCGCCACCTTGACTTTTGAACAGGCCCGGGACGAACTCACCGCGGTCGTTGAACGCCTCCAAGCCGGCACCGACTCTTTACAGGAGGCACTCGATCTGTGGGAGCGTGGGGAGCGCCTTGCTCAACGTTGTGACGAGTTCCTCACCCAAGCCCGCGAGCGGGTTACTGCCGTGCTTGCCGAAACCCGTCCGGCGACAGATTCCCCCACTCGGGCTGGCTGAAGCCGCTGCCTCGAATCCTCCCAGAGCGCCGACTCTGCGCTCGGCGCGCTACCGTCATGACAACGTCGTTGCAGATGTCGGCCCTGGGTCGACCCTCGAGACAAGGAGACACCTATGTGCGGATGTTTTGCGATCCTGCTCGGCGCGGCGTTCCCCCGCATCACCGTGCTGCTGATCTGGCTGTTCTCGGACATCATCGCCCGGGCGTTCGACGGCAACTGGATCATGCCGCTGCTGGGGGTGATTCTGCTGCCCTACACAACGCTCACATATGTGCTGGTGTTCTGGTTCACCGGCGAAGTCAGTGGCTTCGGGTGGGCATTCGTGGTGCTCGGCCTCTTTTTGGATCTGGGGTCGTATGCCTCCGCCGGCCAAAACCGGCGGCAGGTGTACTCCTGAACCACACTCAGTACCTGCGCCACAATCCGATCACAGACCACGCTCGGTTCATGCCAGCGCATCCAAGATCATGGCGACATCTTCGGTATCGGTCCGCGGGTTGACAAAAGCAAACCGCAGAACCGTTTCCTCCTGGTGGGTTGTGGGCATGACAAATGCCAATTGCTGCTGCAATGCCCACTGCGACCACGCGAAGTAGTCCGCGCGCTCCCAGCCCAACCGCCGAAACACCACGATGGACAAGTGCGGATCGCTGACCAACTCCAAATAGTCGCGCTCTGTGATCATCCCGGCGGCCATCCCAGCCATCTCGATGCCCGCACGCACCGCTTCGGCGTAGGCATCAGTGCCATATGTGGCCAGGGAAAACCAGAAGGGCAATCCGCGCGCCCGCCGGGACAGGTGGATCGCATAGTCGGACGGGTTGAACCCGCCGAAATCCGTCATCGATTCCAAATATCCGGCCGATTGCGTGTGTGCGGTCTTCGCCGCGGCACCGTCGCGGTAAATCAGCGCGCAGGCGTCAAAAGGTGCGAACAACCATTTATGCGGGTCGGTGATGAAGGAGTCGGCCAATTCCAGGCCGGTAAATAGTCCCCGTGCCTCCGGGACGGCTAGCGCGGCTAGGCCGTAGGCCCCATCCACGTGAAACCACACCCCGGCGTCCTGGGCAGCGTGCGCAATCCCGGCGAGGTCATCGACAATCCCCATATTGGTCGTGCCAGCTGTGGCCACCACCGCGAAGACTCGCTCGCCCGCTCGGGCCAGTGCCTCCCGGACAGCCGGGCCGGTCAACCGCCCCTCCGCGTCCGTCGGAGCGGGCACGATGTCGATGTCCATCACGCGAGCCGCGTGGGCGATTGAGGAATGAGCTTGCTCGCTGCACACCACCGACCATCGGGGTGGATCACCGTTCTGTCGCCCGCGCGCCGACTCGCGTGCGGCCACGAGTGCGGACAAGTTGCCCATCGTGCCGCCCGGCACGAATACCCCGACGCTGGTGGCCGGAAACCCCGCCAAGTCGGCCAACCACGCAAGCGCCTGGTTTTCCGCGAAGACCGCCCCGCTGCTCTCCAGCCACGAGCCGCCATACAGACTGCTGGCCCCCACCACCACATCAAACAGCGTGGCCGCTTCGGTGGGCGCGGCCGGAATGAATGCCAAGTAGCGGGGATGGTCGACGCTCACGCAGGCTTCACTGAGCACGTCATCGAAAAGTTCGAGCGCACGCGCCCCACCGATCCCCTCCGGGGTAATGGTCTGCCCCACCGCAGCGGCCAACTCCGGCGCCGATCGCGGCCGCCCCAACGGCACCGGATCCAACCGCAGCCGCATGAGGGCATAGTCCACAATCGCGCGGGCGAGATCCTCATGACCATCGGAGAAAGAGTGCATCGCCCAAGATTGCCCGATCGCAGCGCCCAGCGCGCAGCAGGCTCGGCCCTACGGCGTGGCTGACCCTCGCCGGTCTCGCGCAGCCATGCGCCGGTGCACCACGGCACGCGGGAGTCAGCTCACTGGCCGCGGAACTCTGGATGGCGACGTTCCCGGAACGCGCTCACGCCCTCCTGCACATCTGCGCTGAGCCACGCAGCTCGCCGGAAAGCCTCCCGCTCGGCCGCAGTGTCCGGGGTATGCGGATCCAGAGCCGCGAGTTCAGACTTCACTGCTTGCATAGTCAAAGGCGCCAAGCGGGAAATCCGCGTCGCCAGTCGCTGCACAGTCGTGGTCAAGGTGGCCTCGTCGGGAACCACCGCGGTCACCATGCCGAATCGGTGGGCGTCAACCGCAGAGAGCGGCTCGGCGGTGAAGAACATCGCCCGCACGACATGCAGCGGCAACGATCGCGCCATGATCGAGACTCCGGCACCGAAGTACGGCACCCCCAATTTGGCCGGCGTGATCGCGAAGGACACGTTGTCGCACGCCACGATCAGGTCGCACGCCACCACCAGGTTGCACGCCGCTCCCCACACAGTGCCCTCGACTGCGGCGATCACCGGCACCGGCAGATGCCCCACCCCGGCGATGAGTTCCTCCACTGGGTTGTCCCAGGTATGCGGATCGGCCTGCCCCACCGGCACATCCGCGAGATCGTGGCCGGCCGAGAACACCGACACCCCCGGCTCGGCACGCAACACGACGACGCGGCTCACATCCGCGGCGGCTGTGAGCGCGTGCCCCAACTCCGCAATCATCTCAGCGTTGAGCGAATTGAGTTTGTCGGAGCGGCGCAGCGTCACCGTCGCAATGTCCTCGTGGGTATCCCACGTCACCAGGGCCATGTCCGGACCCTATCCGGGGGTACGGTTCGGGTTTAGTATGGGCGCATGGTGACTGCGCAGATTCTGCACAACCCCGCCCCAACTGGGTCCTTCGAGGCAGTTGACGGGCTCGACATGTTCATCCGACGCAGTGACCCCAACACCGACGAGGTGTCGTTGGTATTGGTGCACGGGCTCGGGGGAATGTCCACCAACTGGACCGACCTCATGCATCTGCAGGCGGCCCGCGGTCGCGCCTCCCTGGCGATGGATCTGCCCGGTTTCGGCCGCACCAGCGCCGACCCGCAGGGTGACTACTCGTTGGATCGGCACGCGCGAGCCGTCATCGCTTTGCTGGAGTCCTTGGCGGGCCCGGTCAACCTCGTGGGAAATTCCCTGGGCGGTGCGGTGGTCACCACCGTGGCAGCGCAACGACCGGACCTTGTGACAACACTCACGCTGCTGGCCCCGGCGCTGCCGCACATCTCCCCGTCTTGGGAGAAGTTACCGATTGTTTTGGGGATTCTGCCCCGCGCCGCACACCTGCTGTCCCGCACCATCGGCACCCAAACACCCGAGGAGCGGGTCGACGGCACCCTCACCCTCACGTTCGGCGACACCAACCGGATCCCCC
>CAZVKB010000141.1:0-3485 GCA_964627505.1 uncultured Actinomycetes bacterium
CGCAACACGCTTGTATCCACCAGACCCGCCTGCGCCAATTCCCAACAGAAGTCGAAGCCCTTCTCCCGATGGGCCGCCAACTTGACCAAAACGAGGTCATGCGGGTCCAAGCAACGCGCCTCCGCTGGTACCGACGCCGAAACGTCGAAGCGCACCAATCGGCCCTGCCACACAGGACCCGGCACGGCAGTGCCGGTGGTGATCGAATCCGAAGCCGCCTCGTGCAGACGCGATTCACTCATCAGCCTTGACGATCGCTACACACCAGAAACAACAGTTCTCGCCGGCCCCGGCGTACCTCCGACGTGCGAACCTCATCGAGTGTGGTGTGAGGCAGACCGTCAGCGATCAACGGGGCGATAGCCTCGGATGCCTCAAGGATCAGTTCACGTCGTGACAACTCTCACCCCACCGCTGAACCCCCTAAGGTGGCGCCGCGTACACCCACTATCGCACCCAGCCGCAAAGAGACGGCCCCAACAAGTGTCGGGGCCGTCGGGCTGAGGGTCATCCCCCCAGCGTGGTACGTTCACCATACGCCGAAGTCGTCCTGGAGGGGAAGAGCGACTCGCTAATGATCCGCGTTTTCGTTTTCGTCGACGGCTTCACGCTCTTATGCCGACGTCGGCATAACAGTGTTTATGCCGATCTTCCGGTTATGCCGATGTGTGGTGCATCGTGACTGGTCGGGGCTTGATCCAGGGGTTGGATATCGGCATATTCAGAGGTTTGCGAGCCAGGTAAGAATGTCCGGCTCGGGGCGGTATATCCCGGGTTCGGTGTTCGGGGGGCGGGTGCGATCGATCGCTGCCTGTTTGATGGCCATGTCTGCGTGCAGGTAGGCGTCGGTGGACTGAGTTCGTTGATGTCCGAGCCAGAGGGCGATGACGGAGATGTCGACGCCTTCAGCGAGAAGGTTCATGGCGGCGGTGTGTCGCAGGGTGTGCATGGTGACGTGCTTGTCGGCCAGGCTCGCGCAGGCTGCTGCTGCCGAGTGGACGTGGACCGCGAGCCGATGCTCGAGGGCGTCACGGGAGAGTTGCTGGCCGTGGGGGCCGCAGAACAGCGCGTCGCCGGGCCGGGTGTTGCGTTCGGCGAGGTAGGCGGTCATCACGGCGACGGTGGTCGAGGTCAGTGGTGTTGATCGTGTGCGGCGGCCCTTGCCGGTGCAGGTGACGTTCGCCCCGGTGCCGGTGTGTAGGTCTGGGCAGGTCAGGGAGCATAGCTCGCTGATGCGTAGCCCGGTCTGGATCGCCAGGACGAGCAGGGCGTGGTCGCGTCGTCCGGTCCACCGGCTGCGGTCCGGTGCTGCGATCAGGGCGTCGGCCTCGCTGGTGGTGAGGAACTCCAGCATCGGTTTGGGGTGACGTTTGGGTGGGATCGCGAGCACGCGGGAGATCGTCGCGGCATGGTCGAGGTGGTCGATCATGGCGTGGGCGAGCACGGCACGGATCGCCGACAGTCGGGCGTTGCGGGTGGCGACGCTGTTGCCGCGATCGTGTTCCAGATAGTCGAGGAACGCTGTGACGGCCTCGGCATGAATGTTGTTGAAGTCGATGTTCTCAGCCCGCGTGTTGGTGCTGGCCGCGAGGAACGTGATCAGCAGGCGCCAGGTGTCCCGGTAGGCGGCGATGGTGTGCCCTGAGAGGTCTCGCTGGGTGTGGGCGAACACCGTGAAGTAGGTCTGCAGCTGTGCTGCCAGCGCATT
Source organism: uncultured Actinomycetes bacterium (assembly GCA_964627505.1). Lineage (GTDB taxonomy): Bacteria > Actinomycetota > Actinomycetes > S36-B12 > UBA10799 > JACJWR01. The sequence goes on from CAZVKB010000141.1 coordinate 1,709, forward strand.
CATCAGGATTGTCCTTCCAAGGATGCGGGTTCGAGTCGTCCGGCTGCGGCGGCGAGGAGTTCGGGAACGGCGGATAGGTACCAGTAGGTGTGGTGGGGCGGTGTGGCCGAGCCAGGTCGCCAGCAGCGTCAGGGTGCGGGCGGGGTCGGTATCCTCGCGGGTGTAGGCGGCGACCATGTGCCCGGTGGCGAAGGTGTGCCGAAGGTCATGTAGGCGCGGGCGTCGCTGTCCTGGCGGGGCCATCTCCAGGGCGTCGACGAGCGCCCGGAAGTGCTGCTCGATCGAGCCGACGGTGATTCCTCGGCCTCGACTGTTCACGAAGATCGGCCCAGTTGGGGACGGCTGCAGCGCCATCCGCTGCGGCAGGTTGAGGTATTCCACGAGCGCATTCGTGGTGCTCGGGTCCAACGGTACGAGCCTGTCCAGCTGAGTCTTGCTCCCATGCACGGTCAGAACGTTGCCGGTGATGTCGAGGTCCGCCACCGTCAGCCCGATCGCTTCTCCGATCCGCAGGCCGGTGGCAGCGATCAGACCGATGAGGGTGCCCATCGTGGCTGCCACCCGGACGTTGGCGAAGAACAACGGGCACGCAACCAGCAGGTGGTTCAGATCGGACTGGGAGTAGATGAACGGGTCGCGTCTGGTGGTGCGCGCCGGCAGCAGTACGGCGGGGATGACTGGGACGATGCCGTCGCGGGCATTGAGCCAGGCGGCGAATGGGCGCACGGCGGTCAGGCGCTGGGACCACCACACGGGCGCAGCCCCGGGCCGGTCGCACGCCCACTGCACGGCGTCATCGATGGTGAACGCCTCGGTTTTGCCGTGGGCTTGCAGCCAGCCGCAGAACTGGCGCAGCAGGGGCTCAGTCGTCTTCAACTTGAAACCGCGTGCGCGTCGCTGGGTCAGGTAGACGTCGACGTCGTCGTGAAGGCTCATCGCGGTAGCTGCCCAAAGGGCACGGTGAGGGTGCGCAGCGAAGCCAGATCGGTCCGCGCGTAGACACCGGTGCTGGCCGCGATCTGATGCCCGAGGAGTTCCTGGGCCTCGACCAGTGTCCCGCCGGCGGCGATAACGTTCATCGCTGCGGTGTGCCGCAGCCGGTGGGCGTGGACCACGCCGAGCCCGGCCGCCTCGGCGCGGTGTTTGACGATATCGGAAATCCCCGCACTGCTCAGAGCCCCGATCGGTGCCCGCAGCCGCACGAACAACGCCCTCCCGGCAGCGTCTGGGGGACGTACGTGCAGCCATGCGACCAACGCACGCCCAACGTCGGCCGGGATCGGCAGCGTCAACCGTCGCGGCCCCTTACCGATAACCGTCAGCCGACCCGCCGCCCAATCGACATCGTCCAGACTCAGGCCCGCGGCCTCCCCAGCGCGCAGCCCGAGGCGCCACAACACGGTGATCACCGCCCGGTCCCGAACCCCGACGACCGTCGCGGGACTACACGCCGCCACCAGCGCCTCGATCGCAGCTAGAGATAGACCGCGCGGCAGCATGGCCCGCGTGCCCCGGGTGCGCAGAATCCCGCCGGTCAGGTCACGATCCACCCGGCCGGCAGCCAAAGCCCACCGCACCAGCGACCGTGTCGCGTCGACAAGCAGCGCGCACGACGCCACCGACAACCCTGCCGAGCGCTCGGTGACGAAAGCATTCAGCGCGTCGACATCGCAGCCGCTCCAGTCCACAACGTCACCGCGCACCAGTGATTCCACGAACGGCGCGACCCAAATCCCCCGGTGACCGATACAGCCCTCGCTGATCCCGCGAGTCTCCC
>CAZVKB010000141.1:3495-4420 GCA_964627505.1 uncultured Actinomycetes bacterium
CTGCTGCTTGCCGGCTGCGCCACCGCGCCCCGGCCCGCTGCCACCGCGCCCACTCCTCCAGTTCATGTCGAGCCACCGCGCTGACCCGGATCGAAGCCCCCGGCCCCGGGCGTCGAGTCCGCTTACCGACGGGCAGAGCACCCGCCAGCAGACCAGCCTCGGCCAGGAACCGGCGCACCGCCGGAACCCGCACCTCGACGATCACATGCCCTGCGACGCCCGGACCGTACCCGGCCTGGAACGCCTCAACTACCGCCACATTGAGTGCATCAAGCGCGACGTCGTGATCGTCCATCCACGCAATCAGTCCACGCGCGACCCCCAGAACCTGGGGAACCATCACGTCCGAATACCCCTCGACCGCCAGCCACGCCGAGAGGCGTTCCATCACAGTTCCCGCGAACGGCCCTCGAGTCGTCGCGGGCATCACTCTCTTCATGATTAAAACCTCCGAATAGACAAGTATTCGCAGGTTCCCACCCCCGACAGTTATGCCGATATAGTCGGCAACCGACTACGCCACCGCCAGCGACCATGCACCACACATCGGCATAACCGGAAGATCGGCATAAAACCTCTACTTTGGGTTACGCCAGTGGTCCGGTCGAGAGCACCTTTGGCTCGATCTTCAGGCCATGTCCGAAGACTTGCTCAAGCCGCGGCAAGTGCTGGTCTCAGTCACGTACTTCACCGCCATGGTGCGCAATGATCCCGACGGACTACGGCGCCAGGACCTCTACCATCAAGCCCTCACGAGCCACTGCCCGAAGGTGAAGATTGAACGGGGCCATTTCCAGGCAGCATCGCGACGATGCATCGCCTGCGGTGCCCGAACAGCGTCCTACGAAGAGAAGCAATCTGATGTAAGCCTTGGCGTTGCACTTGTGGAGGGCGCGGCCAAGCATGCGTTCGACTTGGCGCTCGT
>CAZVKB010000141.1:4430-6702 GCA_964627505.1 uncultured Actinomycetes bacterium
TCCCCGCCTTCCGATCGGCAAGACGAGTCAACTCGGGAATCAGGATCATCTCGGTGTTTCCTCCCAACCGGGTCAGTGATTCTCTCCGTCGGGAGGCCGACGGCTACCTCGCGCTGGGCAAGTCGCGGATTCGCAGAAGCCAGTTGCCCGAGCACATCAGCAGCCCTCACGGGCCGATACTCAAGCCTGCCGAATGGAATTGAAGATCGTGGGACTCGGGTCGCCCTCGGGGGCCAGGGTCGCAAGCTTCCACCGGTAGAGAAGGCGCGGCTCGTCGCGCGTGTATGCCCGCCCCATATTCGTGCCCCTACAACGGCGTCGCAGCGACGAGGTCCGGGCTCACCCCAGGGTTCTGGAGCACGGTGTCCGAATAGGCGCGAATCAGACGGCCAAGCATGAAGCTGGCCCGCTCCGAGAACCGGTGTTCACCCATCGGTTCCACATGGTCAGTACGCCTGACCACGATCCGATTGCTCGAGGTATAACGCAGATCGGGCAAGCCCAAACTCTCGGCCATAGCACTCAATTGGGCGGCGTGCGCGCGGATCACTTGCTCATCGGCCCAGGGAAGGTCGTCGTACGAGACACAGTCGGCAGGCATGACAAGACGGCACGACGAATCCGCATCGAGACCCTTCGGGATATCCACAGCCCCAGCACCGGCCCCATCCCGTTCGCCCGCTGCAGGCCACTCGCCCTAACAACATGGACGAGAGCGGCGGCAAGGCCCTCACGCCAAGCAATCCGACGGTCGGACCCTCGGGTGTGGCCTCCCCCTGGAAGACCTCGGACGGCACGCCATGACCACCGCCAGAGGCGCCCAGTGGGTTCTCGGTGCCGATGTCTGCCGCGGCAGTTGGGCCGGGATCATGGGGACGGCATCACCATCATCGGACTGGTCGACGCCGCCAACACGGTCGGCGTCGTGGAGGTGGTCGCGATCGACATCCCGATCGGCCAGCCCGGGGTCGGCCCACGTCGGGCTAACGATGAGGCGCGGGCGCACGTCGGGCCGCAGGCAGGTGTTGCTGGGTCAGTGATGCGTTCGTCGCGAGCGGCGGTTACGCGCTGCGATGTCACGGCCGTAGAAGGCCGACTCCGACTGTGCGTAACCGCTGTGCAGCAAAACAGCGCTACTGACTCACCCGCCTAGACATGCTGATGCCGATGACCAGTGCCTGCGGCATCTCGTAGGTCTGCGTCACATCGGGCCAGGTCATCGAGACCCCGTCGGCTTACTTCACGGCTTTCAAGTCGAAGCGGCGCTGGGCTTCACCATCGGACTTTGAGCCAGGGAAGGATTCCGCAACGAGGCTCTCACCATTGTCAATGACTCGGGCATACCTGGCTACTCTCGGGCGCCGAGATTCATCGCTGACGAACTCGGCCATGCGCACTCCGAGCAGCTGCTTGCGAGGAATATCGAGAAATTCGCACGCCGCGTCGTTTAGTTGCACCCCCAAGAAGTAGAACCGAATGAGGCACTCGTTGTTGAATCGGTTCGTATGGCTCGGGGGGATGCCCGATGTCGCTGCTATGGCTGCGTCTCTTGAGGTGCCGAACTGACAGTAAATGACCAGGTCGGCTGTCCGGCAAACGTGGTTTTCCAGGAGGCAGAACAGTTCGCCTGAGTTCGCCGGTTGCGTCGCGCCGCGGCAGTATGATGTGGAACTTGTTGAGCACGCTACTGCGAGAGCGAAGCGATATTATCCAGCCCGTGGATGTTGAGAAAGAGCCATGGAATCCACCGATTTTTCGGGGGAAGCACAACGGTTATCGGTTTTCAAGTTCTCGCGAGATCTTCATCACGCACGTTGAAAACGGTGTCGCGGAAAAGTATCGACTGGAACCGCCAAGCCCTGAACTCAACCGCATCGTTGGCCGGGGCCGCATCCGCGTTGGAGCTCCGTATGAGGGAAAGTTCATGATCAACGAGTGGGGACGAGTCCTCGTCAATTACGACGGGGCAATCTGGAGAGTTGGCGAGTACTCAGGCAGTTTGAATTGCGTAGGACCTCGCGGCTTGCTCACGTCATCAGCCCCAAGCTCTCTCCAACCGGGGAGTCCCTGGCCCGGTCCCCGGATCGGCATGCGATATGCGCTAGCAGTCTCGGGAGCAGATGTCTATTGTCGACTCGTACTGGGTGAAGGCATTGCGAAAAAGGTAATGCTTACCAAAGTGAACTCTAATGCCACCTACGCCATCCATCGATGGGGCAAAATTCGACCGAGAGGTGGAAATTTGTTCATCAATGCCGCGCGGGAATTGTTT
>CAZVKB010000142.1:0-4319 GCA_964627505.1 uncultured Actinomycetes bacterium
CCAGGATCGATCGCGACGCCATCGAGATTCAGCAGGCGCAGGTGATGCACCTCGGCCAACGCTGAGGCCAGCGTGAGTTCGTCGATGAGGTGGTTATTGAGCAGGATGGCGCCCAAACGCATCTTGTTGGGGCTGTTCCGCTGCACTTGCAGGGCTTGCTCGAGGACCTCGGGCTTGATGGCGCCCCAATCCACCAATACGTCACCCAGGCGTTGCCTGCGTGGCGGTTCGGGCAGCATGTCGAGGTCCTGTTCCAGCGAGTCAGAAGAGCCACCTCACTCTACGCGAGGAAGACCCGACGTGAGCGGTGGAAACTGAACCTAAGCAATGCCCCACAGCTGTCGGTGCCAGAAAAACGCTGGCACCGACCCACATTGTCCGCAATCACTGGGTCGGGGTGGCGGGATTTGAACCCACGGCCTCTTCGTCCCGAACGAAGCGCGCTACCAAGCTGCGCCACACCCCGGTGCCCGCAACACCTCCCACACCTCTGTGGGCTGAAGTCGGCGCAGCGTGCCTGGTAATCCTAGCGGGTCCGTGCCAACCGACCTGAGTGGGCTCGCACGGGCCCAACTACGACAGTCTCAGACCAATACCTCAGTCGGTGAACTCCGCAGCCAACAGTTCTGCGATTTGCGCAGTATTGAGCGCCGCACCCTTGCGCAGGTTGTCCCCGCACATGAACATGTCGAGCGCGAAGGGGTCGTCCAGCGACTTGCGGATACGGCCTACATGGGTGGGGTCCGTCCCAACGGCGTCGGCGGGTGTGGGGAACTCACCAATAGTGGGGTCATCCACCACCACGACCCCTGGCGCAACAGTCAAGATGGTCCGGGCCCGGTCGGCGTCCACCTCGGAGCGGAATCTGGCGTGCACCGCCAACGAGTGGGTAGTGATCACCGGCACCCGTACGCATGTGGCAAATACCGGTAGGTCGGGCAGGCCGAGGATCTTGCGGGATTCGTTGCGTACTTTGAGTTCCTCCGAGGAGTACCCCGCAGTCTTCAAAGAACCCGCCCACGGCACCACATTCAGCGCCAGGGGAGCAGGGAACGGGCCGAGGTCGTCGATTGCTTCCCGGAGGTCGCCCGGGCGCGTACCCACCCCCGTGCCTGCAACCACGGCAGTCTGGGCGCGGAGCGTGTCGATTCCCGCTTGCCCAGCCCCACTGGCCGCCTGGTAGCTGGACACCACCAGACTTTCCAAACCATATTCCCGGTGCAGCACGCCCATGACGACGATCATCGACAACGTCGTGCAATTGGGGTTGGAGATGATGCCGCGGGGACGCTCACGTGCCATCTCCGGGTTCACCTCGGGCACCACCAACGGCACATCGTCGTCCATCCGGAACGCCCCGGAATTGTCCACCGCGACCGCACCGCGGGCGGCTGCTACCGGCGCCCACTCGGCGCTGATCTCGTCCGGGACATCGAACATCGCGACGTCCACACCGTCGAAGACTTCCGGCGATAAGGCTTGCACCACTACGTCTTCGCCCCGCACCGTCAGAACCTTGCCGGCGGAACGGGCTGAGGCGACCAGCTTAATCTCGCCCCACACGTCCTCCCGGGTGCTGAGCAACTCCAGCATCACGGTGCCCACCGCACCGGTGGCACCTACTACCGCCAACGTTGGTTTGTTCGCGCGCGCCATCATCGCCCCGTTCCGGCGTAGACCACGGCCTCAGAATCGGCGTCAAGGCCGAATGCGGTGTGCAGCGCGACCACCGCGCGTTCCGCATCGTCGGCTTGGCACACCACCGAAATCCGAATCTCCGAGGTAGAGATCATCTCGACATTCACTCCCGCTTCGGCCAAGGCATGGAAGAAGGTGGCCGAAACGCCTGGATGGCGACGCATGCCCGCGCCCACCAGCGACACTTTTGCGACTTCTGGATCGAACAAGATGTCGGCGAAGTCAATTGTGCTGCGCACGTCCTCGAGTGCGGCCATGGCAGCTTCCGCGTCCGCAGCGGGCAGCGTCAAGGTGATGTCGGTACGACCGTCATGCGCAATGTTCTGCACGATCATGTCGAGGTTGGCCCCGGCGTTGGAGACGGCGGCAAAAATTGCTGCTGCCTCGCCGGGCCGGTCGGGAACCCCGCGGATGGTGAGTTTGCCCTCGGAGAGATCGTGGGCCACTCCGGCAATGATCGGTTCTTCCATGTCGCCTCTTTCTACTCGGGCGGCGAATTCTTCGTGTGAAATCACCCAGGTGCCTGCTTGGTCGCTGAACGACGAGCGCACGTGGATCGGCATGTCATGTCGGCGGCCGTACTCGACAGCTCGCAGGTGCAGCACTTTGGCCCCGTTGGCGGCCAACTCCAGCATCTCCTCGAACGTGATCGCAGGCAACGGTCGGGCCCGCGCAACAATCCGCGGGTCGGCACTGAAGATGCCGTCGACATCGGTATAGATCTCGCAAACATCCGCTCCCATCGCGGCGGCGAGCGCCACCGCGGTAGTGTCCGAACCGCCTCGGCCCAGCGTGGTGACGTCCTTGGTGTCCGGGGATACCCCCTGGAAACCCGCGAGCACCGGGATGGCACCTTCCCGCAGCGCGCGGAGCAGTCGGCCGGGGGTGACGTCGATGATCTGGGCGCGACCGTGGGAGGCAGTTGTGAGCATGCCCGCCTGCGACCCGGTGTACGACTGGGCCACTTCCCCTTGATCGTGGATAGCCATCGCGAGCAGCGCCATCGAGATCCGTTCCCCAGCGGTGAGCAGCATGTCGAGTTCGCGTTCAGCAGGCCGGTCGGACACCTGCTCAGCGAGGTCGAGGAGCTCATCCGTCGTATCACCCATAGCGGACACCACCACGGCCACTTGGGCGCCGGATGCTTTGGTGGCCACGATCCGACTAGCCACTCGTTTGATGCTTTCGGCGTCAGCGACGGAGGAACCGCCGTACTTCTGCACGATTAAGGTCACAACTTTCTCCGTGATCGATAGTGCCTGACAGCGGTCAGGGCGTAAGTCTAGCCTCTCGCCTCGGTGATCAGAGCGTGCGCCGACCCGCGAATGCCCGACCCAGCGTGACCTCGTCGGCATACTCCAGATCGCCGCCCACCGGCAGACCTGAGGCCAGGCGGGTGACCGTCAATCCCAGCGGGCCCAGCAGTCGAGCCAAGTAGGTGGCGGTGGCTTCGCCTTCCAAGTTGGGGTCGGTGGCCAAGATCACTTCAGTGACCCGCCCGTCGGAGAGTCGGGACAGCAGCCCCGCGATCCGCAGATCGTCCGGACCGATGCCGTCGATGGGACTGATCGCACCGCCCAGAATGTGGTACCGGCCGCGGAATTCTCGCGTGCGTTCGATGGCCACCACGTCTTTGGGCTCCTCCACCACGCAGATCACAGAGTCCTCGCGGCGCGGATCCGTGCACATTCGGCAGATGTCGGATTCGCTGACATTGCCGCAGATGTCGCAGAACTTCACCAGGCGGCTGACATCGCTCATCGTGCGGGCGAGTCGCTCCACATCCACCGGGTCGGCCGACAGCAGGTGGAAGGCGATCCGCTGCGCACTTTTCGGACCGATCCCGGGCAGGCGACCGAGTTCTTCAATCAGGTCTTGCAGAACGCCCTCATACATGGATCTCAGACCTCAAATTCATCGATTTTCTCGCCACCGAGTTCGGCCTCAATCAGAGCGACGCCGGTGAGGGGGGTCGCGATGTCTTGCGAGTCCCGCTCGTTTTCTTCCTGCTCCAGATCAACTGGGGGGTGCGTGACGGTCGGCGGATTGTGCGCCGAGGAAGTGGGCGGGGCCACCTGGGTGGCGCCCGCTTCGGCGGCTGGTGCGGGTACTGGCGAGTGTCGGGAGTTGGTCGCCGACGGGTGATGGCTGCGGGGTTCAGTTGCGGCTGCGCCCGACGTGGCCGCAGGCGGGGCCGAACTCTGGCTGACCGCACTGCGTTTGTCCGTTGCGCGGCTGGGGTCGAGCACCAAGTCGAAGTTGAGATCGGCCTGCAACACCGCGAGCATGGCTTCGCGCACGAGCTCCGGGTACGCCGACCGCTGGAAGTGCGCCACAGCACCGGCATCCGCGGACGCCGCCACCACTGTGCCATCGGTGCACGACACGGGTGAGGTGGCAGCGATGGACAGCCACGCCACTCGGCTGCGGGTCTTCACATTGTCGATGACTGCGGGCCACAGCGCGGTGACTTGGGCGAGCGTCGGACCGGTTGCTTCGGTGGTTCCCGCGGGGGTGGTCGCCACCGTAGCTGTGGGTTGCGCCGGAGTGGTCGCGTGCTGGGCCGGGGTGCTCGCAGAGGGCTGCGCCGGAGTGGTCGGGGCTGCTGCAGCTTCGGACTG
>CAZVKB010000142.1:4419-6695 GCA_964627505.1 uncultured Actinomycetes bacterium
GCGAGCGGCAGGACTGGCGACCGCCATCGCGCCAACGCCAAGCGCGGAGACTTCGGCAGCTTGTCGTTCCAGGCGATCGATCCGGGCGAGCAGGTCCAGGTTGGTGGCACCGACCTGCGGCAACACTAGTCGGGCGCACAAGATTTCCAGCGTCAGGCGCGGCGCGGTCGCCCCCCGTAGCGACGACAGCCCTGCGTTGACTAGCTCGGCCGCTCGGGTAGCTTCGGCATGGCCGAGTGTTTCCGCCTGGGCAACAACTTCGGGCAGTTGTTCCGCAGGAATATCGACCATGCCACGGTCCGCGGCGTCGGGAATCGACTGCAGCACCAGGATGTCGCGCAATCGGTCCAGGACATCGGTGGCGAATCGGCGCGGCTCCTGACCCGATTCGATGACTCGGTTCACGACCTCGAACAAGCGGGCGGCATCGGCGGCCGCCAAGGCGGATACCACTTCATCGAGCGTGCGGGAATCGGTGACACCGATGAGTTCCACCGCATCTGCGTATGTGATGCCGACATCGCCGGCGCTCGCGACGAGTTGCCCGAGCAGCGACAAGGCGTCGCGCACGCTACCTTCGGCGGCTCGTGCGACCAATGCGAGTGCTGCGGGGTCGGCGGCGACTCCTTCGGATTCGCAGATTCCGGCCATGTGCGAGCGCAGGACGCCAGCCGGTACGAGCCGGAATGCGTAGTGATGCGTGCGGGACTTGATGGTCCCCAGGATCTTTTCCGGTTCCGTGGTGGCGAACACGAATCGGAGATGCGCGGGGGGTTCCTCGATGAGCTTGAGCAGGGCGTTCCCGGCATCTTTGGTGAGCTGGTGGGCTTCATCGATGATGTAAACGGTGTACCGGCTGTTGACCGGGGCAAACGCCGCGCTCTCGCGCAACTCGCGGGCGTTCTCCACCGAACGATGCGTGGCGGCGTCAATTTCGACCACGTCGATGGAGCCGGGGCCGTTGGGCGCCAAATCGATGCAGGCTTGACACACTCCGCATGGCTCCGGAGTGGGGCCTTCGGCGCAATTCAGGCTGCGGGCAAGGATCCGGGCGCTGGAGGTTTTGCCGCAGCCGCGGGGGCCGGAAAACAGGTACGCGTGGTGCACCCGATCGTTGGCCAGTGCACGCATGAGCGGACCGGTGACTTGTTCCTGGCCGACGACATCCACGAACCGGCCTGGACGGTATTTGCGATACAGCGCGAGCGACACGCGACCACCCTCACTACCCGAGATTTCAGACCCGGCGGGATAACTAAAGGACCCCCCGCGCACCCGACGGAGCCCGGTTACCCTTGCTGCCTTCCGGCCCTGGGGGGGTTGGCGGGACGTCGCCACGCGGGGGATCGAGGACCAGTGTATGCGCATGGGGTGACGCTTGGGTAATCTCTCCCCCGGAGGATTCGCCTAGAGGCCTATGGCGCTCGCTTGGAAAGCGGGTTGGGGGCAACCCCTCGCGGGTTCGAATCCCGCATCCTCCGCCAACAGTCAAGTGAGGTTGCCAGTGACGTGGGCATGGCGCGCGGGTAGGCGCTACCGGACGGTTAGGTTGGTGCCATGGCTGAGACGGACGATCCAGGTACGCCACCGCAAGGCGTCCCGCTGCCACCAATGCCGTCGGGCGGACAGGGTCCGCGGCATGCGGCCGGTGGTGGGTCCGCAGCGCCGGTGATCCCAGGAGAACATCCCGTGCCACCGGGCAAGCGCTCAGGAAACATCGGTCGGGCCATTGTGCTCACCTTGGTGGGCATGGTGGTGGTGTTCGGGTTTGGTTATGCGATCGGACAAATGCTGCGTTCGGGGGAATCGGGGGATGCCGCCAAGCCGGTGCCGTGCGCCACAGTGAGTGTTGTGCCGGCGTACCTGCCGCCAGCCGACGTATCCGTGAAAGTGCTGAACGCAAATGCCCCCACAGGTGCAGCGAAGAACACCGGGTCTGCGCTGGAAGCGTTTGGCTTCACGATCGTCACGGTTGGCAACGGGACCACTACCAACCCCACCCAAGGTGCGGTGATCCGCCACGGCCCGGCGGCCGGACTGCTAGCGGCACAGACATTGCAGGCATACATTCTGGGCGAATCTGTGTTGGAGCCCGCGCCGGATTTGGCCGGAAACGCAGTGGAGTTGATTCTGCAAGCGCAATTCGGTGGGGTCGCCAGCGCGGAACAAGCGGAAGCGAACCTGACCAAACCGGTGCCCTCGACAAGTCCGGCTGGGTGTGGGTCCCCGTCGACCTCACCAGCAGCGACTAGCCCGGTTGCGACACCGTCGGGTTC
>CAZVKB010000143.1:0-4717 GCA_964627505.1 uncultured Actinomycetes bacterium
TCATGATCAGTTCACCCTTCGCGGTGGTAGCGGGAGTCTTTCCGAGGCGAGCGATGTGGCGAGGTAGGCGCCGGGCGTCACTCGAATGGGTCCGCGGTGGTCAAGTCAACTGGCGGTGGCGCACGTTGCCTTGACCGCCGGGGATTTTGGGCATTGGACTGCAACAGGTCGCACCGCAGTGGGTCGTGCTGAAGCGCGGGTCGCGCGCGGGACTGGAGCGTGGGTGCCAGCGAAACTGCTGGGAGGAAAGCGGCGTGCCCTATGGGGCAGCAGTGGGCGGCTCTGGGTCGGAAATGCGTGTTTCTGCGTACGATCCTGCGAGTGGTTTTTCGGGAGGGTTTCGCGCGCTTCTGCGTACGATCCGTCGTGTTTTGGACACTGGGTGTACGCAGAAACGCGCAAAAACGGGGGTCTTGCGTCGCCACGGGTTTGAGCGTTCCCAGAAACGCGCAAAACGAGGCCCCCGGCAGCCTGATTGACGTCCTGGGCAGCCGGTTCGACGTCCCCGCCAGCCGGTACGAGGCCGCGGCAGCCGGAACGACGTCGTGGACGTCGCGCGCTGCACGCTAAGTCACGCAGTCCTAGTCCGCCAGGCCTAGAAACACGATCATGGAACGATCGACGGCGACGAGTTGCCGATCACTCACGCGTCCCACAGGTGAGCCGAGCTTCGCGCGGCTGACGGTCGTGATCTTGTCGACCATCACAAAGGAGTCCGCGGCAAGGGCAGAGGGTTCGCGAGCAGGTATCGCGACTCGGAAAAGCGGGGCCGACACTTCGGTGGTCGTCAACGGGATAACGGTCACGGAGTCGGTGGCGTCGTAACGGTCGTCCTGGATGATCAGGACTGGGCGTGGCTTACCGGTGTAGTGCGACCCGCCTGCAACCGTCCAAAGTTCGCCCCGTTTCACTCGTTGAACTCGCTGATGGCATCGACATAGTCTTGGTCCTCAACGGCAGTGGGGCTGTTCGCCGCCACCGCGGATTGCGCGTGGGCCTGGTTGGCGAATTCGGCGGAACGCACATCGGGGACCCAGATCTGAATTGGACGCAATCCCTGCTGCCGCAGCCTCGCGCGGTGCTGTCGCACGCGATCGCGTGTGTTGGTCATGTCTAAGTGTTACATGTAGCACTGACCCTGGCAATGCCTCGACGAGACTCACGAAAGTTGCCCGCGAAGCGCTCTCCGTGCGCCTGCACAACGACGAGATTGAAGCCCTCCAGCGCGTCTCCGCCACGGCCGGACTGCCCGCCTCCACCTTCGTGCGCACTTGGATCCTTGACGGGAACAGCGCCGACGCAGGCACCGACCTGCGGTCGATCGTGCGGCAGGAGATCCGCACCGCCGTCCGCGAGACGTGGCCGGCTGAGCGGCATCGGACCGTCGCAGCCGCCGCCGCGAGCCGCGCAATGGACCGTGATGCCGAGGGGTATCGCCACGGTCAGCGCAGACTGGCAAGTTCCACCGGCAGTGTGGCCTGAACGTCTGCGAAGTCGTCCCACAGCTGCAAATAGTCGATCTCGACCAGGCGGCTATGAGCCAGCTCGTTGCGGAGCCATACAAGGTCGCTCCACCGAGATCGGGCGCTACGTCCCACGAGCCGATTCGTGCTCAGCTGTGAGATCGGCTCGGTCAGCCGCAGCCACAAGAAGGCATAGGCCCACCGGTACCACGTATCGGAGCGCAGCCGCGCGTCGCTACATCTGTGGTGGAAGTCCTCCACCTCAAGCCAGACGGACTCGGCTTCATCGAGTAGTTCGTCCCGAGTCACAGCGGCCGCGCCTTGCGGAAGTCGGAACCTTCGGGCTGCAAGTCCGCGTGCTTCTGTGAGAACAGGCGGATTCCCCGTCCAAGGGTCTCTTGTGCCGCCTCCATGAAGGCGTAGGTGGGCAATCTGATTCCGATCCTGACGACGGTGCCGACCAGCCTGTTGAGCCCCGCGTACTTGACGTCGTGGATGCCGAACTTGGCGGCCAGCTCAAGAATCTCGTCGCGGTGCTCGCGGATGAACGCCTCATCAGCGTCGGGCACGGTAACGGTGTCCTGGTTGACGGTGATTGCCATGACGGCAATGGTAATCGACGGTGGCGGCAACCAGCGACCGTTATCCACAGCGCTCCTCGGCAGGACCACCAAGGCCCAGGATGCCGCAGATAGCAGAGAGGCCAACTCGAGGGCCGTGGGCCACGGGTCTCCGTCCTGCCCAGGGCCCTCACCTCCAGCGCTGAAAGGGCAAACGCCCTGCCGTGAGCTGCCCTGAGACTGCCGAGCGACGCACCTGGCGGCTGACACACGCCCAGGTGCGCGGCGGCTTCCGCCGTGGACAGGAGCATGACCCTTATGGTCCCAATACGGACTCTGCATTGATGCCACATGGGGGACGTTCCAGCTCAGTCTCGCTTGAGAGTGGCCAGCTTCTGCGCTGGCGGACCCGCATTGACAGGCTGGCCTTCAATGATGGATTCGACGGACTCCAGCTGCAACTCTGGAGGGTCGCCTCTTTCTTCACAGCTTGGGGTTTGAGGCGCCTCGTTGGAGGCTCCCCCTCGCTGCCGGCCACGGCGGCGAGGGGGTCGTAGATGTTGTCGCTGGCGTTGCGGGAGTTCGGTCGCCGGACATGCGGTAGTCCATCCCGGCGCAACCGCGAGCACTCAAGTCCGCTTTCAGGGTGTCATAGGACTACTTCTGACCGCCTCGTAGTTGCGCGACGGATGCTGTCGCTGAGCCCGTCTCCCAAATGCTGACCACCTGCCCCCTCCTGCACCTATTCCGCAAGCTGACCCGCGGTCACGTATCTGTTTGAGGCTCAGCGCCAAGTCAGGGTTAATGATCCAGCGGACCGGGTGTCTGCCCGGAATCGAGGAGCGTTGTTTCGCGGACATCGATTCGTTGCTGCACCCGGTCTATGGCCACGCCAATAGAAGAAATACCCCGGTGGCCGGGATCGTGGTGAGGTCGGGGTTGATCATGTCAGAGTCCGCTGCCTGACGGGAAATCTGGAATGACACGGCGCTGCTGGTTCAAAAGTGCGCGTTTCTGCACACGATCACATGGGTGCCTTTCGAGCAGAGTCGATTTTGCGCACTTCTGCACACTCACAGGGTCGCAGAGAGGTGGGATCGTGTGCAGAAGCGCGCGGAAATGAGGGTTGTCCGGAGGCATGGGAAAAAATCGTGTGCAGAAACGCGCAAAACCACCCCCCACCCGACGTTGGCATCGGCCCGCGTGTGGGCGTGGGTGCGACTGCGCCGTTGGCGGTGGCTGTGAGGTCTTATCAGGCCGTGACGCTGGCTACAACCCGAGCGCTGCGCGCAGGCGACCGCCATCCATCACGTGGGGTTGTCCGTCGGAGGGGAACGTCTCAAGCAGCCGAATCAGGTCGTCTCGGCGCGTGGGATCGGCCGCTGCCTCCCGCGGCGTGAATCCCTGCAGGGCCGGGATCGGTTCATCAAGCCATTCGCGTTCGTACTGCGCCACTTTCGCACCGATGATCGCCGCGAGCTCAGGGTTTTCGAGGGCCTCATCCGCGGAAATGAAACCGCCACCCATCGCGCCACCGGGCCCGGCTCCGCGTCCACCCCCCAGCGCGCTGCCGGGTCCGCCACCCAGTGCACCACCGGGTCCAGTTCCGGGTCCGCCGCCTGCCGCCACCGCGCCACTCGTGAGCCCAATTCCGCGACCTCCACTCGTAGTGGCAACCTGACCCGGAACTCCAGCATCCGCTTCATGCGAAGCCGCACGTTGGGCCAGAATCTCGCTGGCACCCGTCCGGGTCACCTCGCGCTCGATCATCGGAATTCCAGACGACTCCAGGATCGCCACCAACTTCTCGTAGCGCTGCTCGGACAAGGCCGTGACGCCGAGCAGTCCATCGATGAGGGTCAGCGTCGCCAATGGCCGGACCTCACCTTCGAGCCCGCCCACCACTGGCTCTATCCAATCCCACGATGTGCGCTCGGGCTCACCGTCGGTGCCACCGGCGTCGGCACCATCACCCCTGCGCTCCCACTCGGCCAGCATGTCGTCGCGGCCATCGAGCCACTCGACGAGTTCGTCGAGGAATGCAACCGCGAACGTCCCAGCCACAATCACAAGCGGTTCCCCATTCGGGTTGAGCATCATCGGCGGCGCATAGCGTCCGGCCAGCCGTCGGACCACCTCGACAGCCGACGGTTCCGAATCGAGTAGCGCGATCAGACCATCCCTCTGGTTGAGGGCCACCAACTCGATGCCACCGAAAATCATCGGACGGCTATCCACATCCACCACCCGCGTGCAGATGTATTCGCCACCATCGACCACCTCGCTGCCGCGGCGTTCGGGCACCACCATCCGGGTACCTGTGCGCAGGTCACGCAGGTGGAGTGCCTCACCCCGGTCCACGGATTCGATGTCGAACACCGAACGTTCGCTGAACTGCCACTGCGCCACCAACATCGCCTCGTCGGGCGGCAGCAGTTCGCCCCGCATGGCGAGGTAGTCCGCAATCAGCCCATCCTCGATCAGCAACGTATCGAAGATCACGTGGCCGAAGACATCCTCCGGAATCGCCCGGCCCGCCACATCGTCGGCGATGTTGAAGAGTTCCTGCACCCGATGCGGATGGTTGTCCAGCAGCCACCAGACCATCTTGTCGTTGAGCAGGCGCGCGCGGTCGATCAGCGATTTCTCGCCGCCGCCTGGTCGGCCGTGACACACCTTGTACTTGCGACCCGA
>CAZVKB010000143.1:4817-6687 GCA_964627505.1 uncultured Actinomycetes bacterium
GCTCCGGACCGACCGGCCCCCGCGAGCTCCTTGGCGAGGAACGACCGAAGCGGATAGTCATCACCCGCGCCACTGCGATCAAGCAGGCTGGCGGCTGCGGCGAGGTTGCCCTTGTCGAACTCGATGCCCGCCAACTGGGCCAGGGCCGACGGGTTGTCGGTGAGCTCAGCGGAGTGTCGGTACTGAGTGGCGGCGGCAAGCGGGTGACCGACGGCTTCACTGATTCGGCCGTCCAAGTAGGCGCGGTTGGCGCGACCTGCGCGATCCGTCACCGCGGGCATGCGTTCGAGCACCAAGCCCAGAGCCTGCGGGGCTTGGGCATGACGTACGCATTCCTCGGCCAGGGCGTGCACCAGCCACGAGTCGGTGACGAACTTCGGCCAATCCGCGGCGATCGGATCCACCGCGTCGAGCAGGTCGCTGATCTGTTCGGCCAAGGAACCAGGGAGCTCCGGCATGAGCGCCTCAGCGTCGAGGCCAAGCAGCTTGGGGCCATCTCGCAAGTCGTCGGCATCGACCAGGTTGAGGCCGTCAACTTCTGGGTCCTCGCCGCCGCTCTCAAGTCTCTCGGCAAGCTCTTTCGCGGCCAAACTCGCCACGTGAGATACGGCGATTTGCAATGCGCGCACGGTGTCGGCGATCTGAAAGACGATCGTGGCATGGGTTGTGGAGATGCTGTACAGATCACTCAGGCTACGGATGAACTCCTCGTCGTCGGCCTGGGTGGCGTCGGTGGCCGCTGCAAGGAAGTGGGTAGTGGATCGCAGTCGGGAGGTGACCCCGGCGGCAGTTAACAGCTCACTCAACGGGGCCACCGGACTGGTGAACGACTCGGGTTGTTGGGCGAGAAATCGCAGACAGAAGTCCGGTAATTCCGTGAGCTGAGGGCGTTCGTCGACAAGGTCCGATAGTGCCTCGAGGAGTTCTGGTTCGGCTGCCGCGGGGGTGGTGGGGCATAGATGCATAGTGCGGCCATGAACAGTGATGGCCACGAGATCTCCAGGTGTGAGACCCATGTCTGTGAGGGTGGGTTCGGGCAGGATCATTGCCGCGGAACCACCGCCGACGCGGACGATTTCCGCGGGTCGGGAGGAGGTGGAGGCGTAGTCGTGCGAGTCGGCGGAGCGGTTGTGTGGGGCGGTGGAGGGGGTGGTAGCCGTGGTGTGGTCGTGCCGGGTGGTAGCCGTGGCGTGGTCGTGCCGGGTGGTGGAGTCAGCGACCTCCGGATCCCGAGAGTTCCCGGTTGACCACAATTCGGTCGAGGTCGTCACCAGAACCTCATCCGCCAGCCACCACATCAGGGGCGCAAGGTCCTCGTGAATCTCGAACATCTCGCCGCTGAGGTCATCGGCGGTGACTCGGTGGGTGAAGACGCGGTTGTCGAACAGGGCTGGCTGATGGATCAGCAGATCGTCAACTTCCATGATGTCCAGACCCACTTCGGCGTCGAGCAGGTCATCGAGCAGGAGTTTCTCGTCCTCGGGTAGACGCAGACCTTCGGCGCGCAAAGTAGGCAGAACGTCATCGACGTTCATGCTGACACGGTCTGCGAGCAGCTCGATGAGCCGTTGGGCGACGACTGCGGGCGTGGCGATGCGCTGGATGGACATGGGCACGAGGGTACGCACCGTGAGATAACACAAGGGTGCGGACCGTTCGGTAAGCGGTCGTGCCCGCCATGTTTCAACTTGTGTGTGCCAGCTTGGCCGGCACTGTTGCATTGGGTACTTTGTGTCGGTAGCGCGCACAGTCCGCCGACGCACCGCGAAATCGCGCCGCCGAACCCCCAGCCCCCCCCCCCCCCCCCCCCCACGCCCCCCCCCCCCCCCCACCGCCCACCCCCCCCCCCCCCCGGCCGCCCCCCGCCCCC
>CAZVKB010000144.1:0-6518 GCA_964627505.1 uncultured Actinomycetes bacterium
CCACGACGGCGAGCACTGTCATGGACAACGTGATGCCACTGGATTGCGCCGCAATCGCCGCTTCCTGAATCTGGGCGCCGACACCAGCGGGCAGCGACGGATCATTGATGATCGCCTTTGCCGCTTCGGAGTTGCCGTCCTCAACGAACTGCACATATTGCTGTGCCTGTTCCAGGAAGGGTGTGTTTTCGGCCTTGCTCGTGACCTGCGAGACCGCCACTGTTCCGATGATGCTGGTCACCATGGCGGCTCCCAGCGCAGCTGGGATATTGAAGGTCATCTGCATCAGCCCGGAGCCCATACCAGCGCGTTCGGCGTCCACTGCGGACATGCCCGCGGTGTTGCAGGCGGGCAGCGAGATACCTACGCCGATACCCATGATGGCCAGTGGAATCACCATTTCCATCAGTGTGGTTGTGGGGCCCATTGTGCCGAACCAGAACAGGGCGATGGACTGCAGAATCAGGGCGACGGTGATGGGGATACCGGGCCCGATCTTGTCCACCCAACGTCCGGCTGGTGGTTCGAAAATCATGCAGATACCAGTGGTAATCACGATCACCCAACTGGCCTTGACGGGCGAGTAGTTCAGCACGTTGATGAAGAACAGCGAGCCGAAAAAGGTCAGGAAGGGGATGTAGACGAAACCCACGGCACTTTCGGCGAAGAAGCCACCGGAGAAGAGGCGTTCTTTCCACAGTCCGAAGTCGACCAGGGGGTAAGTGATGCGCGTCTCGATGAAGCCGAAGACAGCCAGCAAAATGATGCCGACGAGGATCGTGCCCCAGGTGGCAGGCATCTCCCAACCGGATGCGGAGTTCTGCAGTCCATAGGTTACGAGCGTGATCCCGGAGCCACCGATTATCAAACCTATCCAGTCGTATTTACCGGAGGCCAGCACGCTCTTGTAGCCACGGGTAGCGGCCAGCGTGACAAAGATGATGACGACAGTGAGCGGCACGGCCACCCAGAAGATCCAGCGCCAGTTGAGGAAATCCAGGAGATAGCCGGCCATGATCGGCCCGAGTAGAATGCCGAAGCCGTGGGCGAAACCCCAGACCCCGACGGCGAAGCCGCGTTTGAACAGCGGGAACGAGTTGACCACGATTGACAGCGTGGCTGGTGCGGATAGACCAATACCGATGCCCTGGATCGTGCGGCCAGCCACCAGCAGACCACCGCCGACGGCCATCGCCGACATCACCAGACCAACGCCGAAGATGATGTAGCCGGAGATGATCATTTTGACTTCACCGACCAGGTCGCCCATCCGGCCACCGGCCACCAGGGCGGTACCGAACGCCAGCGAGTATGAGGTGATGGTCCACGTCTGCATGGACAGCGACAACCCGAGGTCGTCCTTGATGGTGGGTAGTGCCGGGCCGATCACCGTGCTGAACATCTGGGCGATGAAGGCACCCAGCCCCATGGCGCCCAGGATCGCCCAGGCGCGTGAGGAGACTTTTTCGTCTGTTACTGCCGGACCAGCAGTGTTGTCGCTCATTGGTCGGAACCTCGCGTTTCCAAGTCGATCGGGCCGAAAGCCTGCGGCAAAATGTCGTTCATCGTCAGGATGCCCTCGGGGGTCATGAGCAGCATCTGCGGTCCACCGTGTTCATAGAGCAACTGCCGACAGCGCCCGCATGGCATCAGAGATTCGCCCTGACCGTCGACGCACCAGGCGGCAATGAGTCGCCCGCCACCAGTAGCCATGAGTTGCGACACCATGGAGCATTCCGCGCACAGCGTGAGGCCGTAGGAGGCATTCTCCACATTGGCACCAGAAACCAGCCGCCCGTCATCGGCGAATCCGGCCACTCCGACCGGGAACTTCGAGTAGGGGGAGTACGAGTGGGCCAGGGCCGCCACCGCCTCCCGGTGTAGGGCGTCCCAATCGATGTCATCGCTCATGCCATCTCCCGTTTCTTCCTAGGTGCCATGCGTTTTCCCGCGTCGCTCACCGAACGTAAAGACCAGACACTCAGGAACGTAACACCGGTGTAAGTATCGTTGCCACTTCATCCGGTGGCCGTGCTGAAAATTGCGGAATTGGCAGTGGTATTCACATGTTCGCGTCGCTTGCAGGAAGATGAGTGCGCAGCATTGTCAGCAGCTTGATGCTCCCGGTCATCTCGTCGGTACGGACAGAATGTGATCGCGGCGCCGGTTTGTGTCGAGGGTGCGGGGTAGTTTCGAGTCATGACTGTTCCCGAGATCACCAAGAGCCCGCCCCAGGCATGGTTCCACGTGCCTGCCGTGGAAGCTGTCGCTGCTTTTGAGACCGATGCCGAGAATGGTCTGAGCAGTGCGACGGCGGCCTCGCGCCTGGCAGTTGCTGGCCCCAACACGTTGCCCACACCGCCCGAGCCCACCGCATGGCAGGTGGTGCTCAGCCAGTGGCGAGACCCGATGACCGTGCTGCTGACCATTCTGATCGTCGTGGGGATTGTGGCAGGCCAACCCGACACGGCAGTGCTGGTGGCCCTGTTGGTTCTGCTCAACGTTGGCATGGGTGCGCGCCAGGAACTCAAAGCCCGCAGCAGTGCGGCGGCCTTGCAGTCCCTCAACGCTCCGACCGCAAGGGTCCGTCGAGACGGTCGCGCAAGTGACATCTCGGCAGCTGATCTGGTGGTGGGCGACATTGTGTTGCTGGAGGCTGGCGATCTGGTGCCGGCAGACGCGCGGGTGCTGACATCCGCCAGTCTGGAGGCGATCGAGAGTTCGCTGACTGGGGAAAGCACCACTGTCGATAAGGGATCGGCGCCGGTTGCCAATGCGGATGCGCCGCTGGGGGATCGATCAAGCATGGTTTTTCAAAACACGTCGATCACTCGGGGCAGTGCCGAAGCGGTAGTGGTCGCCACCGGCAGCGACACCGAAATGGGTCGTATTGCCACGATGCTGGCGGAGGTTGGAACCTCGCAGTCACCTCTGCAAGTGGAGTTGCGACAACTCACCGTGCGGCTGGCAATCGTGTGTTTGGTGGCAGTGGCGATCATCATTGCGATTGGCGTGTGGCGGGGTTTGGACGCTCAGGCTATCGCCGTGGTGGCCATGACCACAGCGATAGCCTCGATCCCGGCTGGGTTGCCCACCTTTCTCACGGCCATGCTCTCGTTGGGGGCGCAGCGTTTGGCGCAAGCTAAGGCGTTGGTGCGCAACCTCACGGATGTCGAGACGCTGGGATCGGTCAGCGCCATCAACACAGACAAGACCGGTACGTTGACGATGGACATGATGACGGCGGTCGCCATGTATGGGGATGGCCAATGGTTTTCAGTGGAGGGCGAGGGGTACTCCACGCAGGGTCAGATTCTGCACGCCGCTGGGCGTGGGTTGCCGGACTTCACGGCACTCGGGTACGGCTTGGCTTTAAGTAGCGATGCAAGTGTGAATCCGGATGGTTCGGTGGTCGGCGATCCCACCGAACTCGCACTAGTGGTGTTAGCGGCCAAGATGGGCGTCGACGCCACAACTAGTCGACGCGAGTACCCCCGGGTGGCGCTGGTGCCCTTCGACTCGGCTTACAAGTTCATGGCCACGTTCCATGTGGTCCCGATGACTGAAGGTGCAGCTGAGTCGTTGGTGTGTCTGGTCAAGGGTGCGCCGGATGTAGTCCTCCAGCGCTGCTCGCGCGTGTTGTGGAACGGTGCGGAAACACCGATTGAGCAGGTGCGTGAACAGTTGCGTCTGGCTAACACCGATCTCGCGGCGCGTGGATTGCGAGTGATGTCGTTCGCCTATCGAGATCTGCCGCTGGATCAGGTGGAGGAGGTGCAGGCAGACCCGATGGCTGCGGTGACCGATTTGGTGTTCGTGGCGCTGGTGGGCATCATCGACCCATTGCGCCCGAGTGCCAAAGACGCGATTGGGGTCGCGCTGCACGCGGGAATTGATGTGCGGATGATCACCGGAGACCACGCCGTAACGGCAAAAGCAATCGCCGACGACCTGGGTCTCGGTCCAGGTGTCATCACCGGTCCGGATTTCGCCGCACTATCTGATGCCGAAATCGTGGAGCAATTGCCGCGTCTGCATGTGTTTGGCCGGGTTTCCCCCCAGGACAAGTTGCGCCTAGTGGAAGTGATGCAGGAGTCGGGTCAGATTGTGGCGATGACAGGTGATGCTGTGAACGACGCCGCAGCGCTGAAGAAGGCTGATATCGGGGTGGCGATGGGCAGCGGCTCGGAGGTCTCCAAACAATCGGCCAACATGATTCTGACCGACAACAACTTCGCCACGCTTGTGCGCGCGGTGGAACTGGGACGGGACATCTACACAAAGATCACCGCCCAGATCCGGTATGTCTTGGCAGGTTTGTTTGGCGTGCTGACGCTCATGCTGCTGGCCAGTGTGCTGAACATCAATGGCGGCAATGCGCTCAGTGCCACGCAGTTGCTGTTCGTTACGTTTCTGATCGGGATTTTTCCCGCATTGGCGATTTCCGCGGACACACCTGAGGCGGGGACGATGGATCGGCCACCACGGGATTCCAGCGTGCCGATTTTGAACTCGTCAACGTTTCCGCGGTGGCTGCTGTTTGGGGTGGTGCAAGGAGGCATCGGCATATTTGCCTACTGGTTGGCCGCGCGCAACGGGGAGAGTATCCAGGTTGCGCAGTCCATGGTGTTCGCCGTGATGGGTTGGTCGACAGTGCTGATGGCGGCAGGACTCCGGCGGGACGTCACGCCGAGTTGGCACGGACCATTCGCGCCGTACATGTTGTGGTTGGCCGTGCCGTTCGGGTTGACGTGGTTGGCCGTGGAGTCGGAACTGTTGCAACCGACGTTGGACACAGTGTCGATTGGTGGTGCGACGTGGGCGCTGGTGCTGATACTGGCGTTGATCCCACTAGTGCTGATTGAACTGGACAAGTACGTGCGGCGATTGCGGGAGAAAGTGGCTAGCGCCGGCGCATGAGCGCGTTTTGAATTGCCAATCCGCAGAGTTCGCCTTCTGAGTTGTAGAAGACACCGTGCGCCAGACCGTGCCCCCGGCCAGTGAAGGCTGTGTCTTGGGTGAAGAGGGTCCAGTCGCTTAGTCGCGCAGGACCGGTAAACCACAGGGCTAACTCCACTGCTCCCAACTGCAGATCCGTAGTGGCCCAACGCCCGCCATGCGGTGTGAGTGCGGTAGTACCCAACGTGACATCTGCCAGATACGTCATGGTCGTGGCTGAGGTGATCGGATCATCGGGCAAATCCGGCAGTACCCGGAGCCAGACCTGGCGGGAGAAGTCAATCTTGCGCGCCGTCGTGGCATCGTGGTGATCTTCGGCGGCTGTGTTTGGACGGGCACTTGGGTCGGTGTCGCTGTGAGGGTCAGCGTCTGGGGCTGCGTCGGTGATCGAGGATTCCACGATGCGCAGCTCCACGAGGGATTCCACGGGGTAGCCCAAGGCTGCGAAATCGGCGTCCGGCGGCACGATCGTGGGATGAACGAGACGTTCTTCAGGAGCTATCAGGTGTGGCGGCAGAGTTTCCGGAGGCGCGTATTGGTGCGTTGGCCCGGCGGCTGAGGTACCGAAAAGAGCCATGGCCGTAGCCCGGTGTTTGCCATCTTGAATCACGCGCACCCCGCGGGTGGCGGTGGTACGCCCGTCTCGGATTCGATCAACGGTGTACTGCGCAGGTTCATTGGCTCGCACGGGCGCGTGGAAATACATGTGCAAGGACCAGGGGTGCATGTTCGAGTCACCGCGAGTGGCTGCGGCGGCTTGCAGGCTCTGCGCCGCGAGTTGCCCGCCGAAGGCTCGGCCGGGCCAGGCCGGGGAACAGGTGCCGGAGAAGATGTCCGTTTCGATTTGGCTGACTGCTAGACGGGCCAGAAACTCGCGCGCATCGGCAGTGGTCATCGGCCCACCATATCCCCGCTGGGCAGCCTGAGTGAGAGATTCAGTGGAGGCTGTTCAGTGGGTCGGTTGCGATAAGTCGCTCTCCGGGACCGACGGACTCGGCCGGCGAAGGAGAAACACTTAGCGTTGCGACTGGTGCGCTGCTACAGGGCTTGGTTGGCTTGTTGGGCCGCTGTGGTGAGAGTCGCTTGGGCGTCTGGGCCAGGGGTGCCACCCGCGAGACTCAGGGCTGCTTGCTGGTTTCCTTGCTGCCAGGTGATCGTGGCCCCCACGCCGCCACCGCCAGGAAGCAAACCGAGCGTGTCGTAATACTTGCCACTCGGCAGGCTTGGCACGGGTGTAGGGGTGGTGCCGGCTGCGGTAAGCAGAATGCTCAGCGGATCTGCCAGCGCCCCGGGCGTGAACAACTGCAGAGACAATACGGTTCCGTCGGTCACCTGTCCCCACACACAGGCGTCGAGTTGATAGGCATCCTCGGTGGAGCCGGAGTTGAAACCTTCGCCGGTGGCCGGTCTTCCGAGTACGGCTGCAACCTGGGCAGGCGTGAGGGCGTCGCAGGCGTTGACCGTGTTGACAGCGGTGACATCAGCGCTGGGAGCCGTGTTGCTGGTTGGTGCGGCACTCGCGCTGGCTGCTGCACCGCTTGTCGCATCATTGCTGGTAC
>CAZVKB010000145.1:0-6506 GCA_964627505.1 uncultured Actinomycetes bacterium
CCCGCCTCATCGACGCACGCCTGCGCCGATACCTCGGCGCCTTCCCGGCCGTTCTGTTGCCGGTGCGGCGCCCCGACCTCGTCGAGTACGTCGACCTCGCACTGCGTGGTGGCTTCCCGACCATCGCGCTCAGTGACATGCCTGCTGACATGCGAATCGACTGGCTCGACGGATACGTCTCGCAGTTGTTGACCCGCGATGCACGGGAAGTGGATCCGGGTAGGGATGCTCTCAAGCTTGGCCGCTACCTCCAGGCCATCGCGGCTCACTCGGCGACCGAGATCGATCACAAGAGCTTGTATGACGCTGCCGGCATTGACCGCCGCACGGCGACCGCCTACGACGCGCTTCTCGATGCCCTCTTCGTCGTTGAGCAGGTGCAGTCATGGGATGACAACCAACTCAAGCGCCTGACCGCCACACCAAAGCGCTACCTCATCGACCCGGCCGTGATGGCCTCGGCGATCGGAGCTACGACGGCGGGCATCGTGGCAAACGGCAAACTCCTGGGTGGAATCATCGACACTTTCGTGATGGCGCAGCTTCGGCCCGAAGTGGCCATTTCGTCGGGGCGCACCGCCCGGCGGCACCTGCGCACCAAGAACGGACGCGAAGAAGTCGACATCGTCCTTGAGCAAGCAGACGGGCGCGTGCTCGCCCTGGAGGTCAAGGCCACATCCGCACCCACGACAGCGGATGCTGGCCACCTGGCCTGGCTGCGGGACAGGATTGGCGATCGGTTCATCGGCGGGGCGGTCCTGCATACGGGCCCGGATGCTTTCAAGCTTGGTGAACGACTCTTGGCGGTTCCCATCTGCGCGTTTTGGGGGTAGTGCCCCAACCCCGGAGCGGCGAGCCGTCCGCACTCGATGGATCACGCCGACCACGATCGCTCCACGGCCGACGCAGTCCAATCGTCCACGCACTTGACTAGGTCGTTCGCGCGGAAGCGCACCAGGTGCCCGACCTTGACGAACGGTAACCGACGGCTCGTGATGAGTCGATAGATCATGCGCGGCGTAGCACCGAGCCGCTCGGCGGCTTCCTCTGATCCTTGCCGCCGAGACGCGGCGCGAGCAGTCTGCCCCAGTTTGTCCCTACGGCTTGCTCATGGATTACTACTCTGCGTTGAGGGTGCCCGTCGACTCCCGTGCGGTCGATTTGAGCATCACCGTGGAACTCGCGTGGAACTACGGTGGGGGTTTTGGCGCATTTCAGGGCCGTGAGAGGCCACTCGGTGGAGCGGGTGACGAGAATCGAACTCGCACTGTCAGCTTGGGAAGCTGATGTTCTGCCATTGAACTACACCCGCCGAGCAGTTGTGATGATGGTCGTGCTCCGACCCGTCAGCGCAACGGAGCCGATTATGCCGTAAGCAGGCTGATGTCACATGGATTGGGTGGGGAATTCACTGGGGTGGCAGCACTTGTTGCCAGGCAGCCAGTAGCGCATCGCTGTAGTTGTGGCCATATCCCGAAGGCATACCCACCGCCGGCGGCAGATCCAGAGCCACTTGGAAGAAGAAGAGCACCGGTGTCCAGCGCGTGTCTTGTTGCACGCCGGGACCGAGTTGGCCGCGCAGCCAGGAGGGCTTTTGCCAGACCAGAGCAGGTGCGAACCACACCACGGGATCAGTCGGGTTCTGCAGCACGAGGATGCGGGGTGTGGGCCAGGAATTACCTCCTGGCGGGTCCGCAACCGCGGGGGCACTTGCGGCGTAGCGGGCCGTCACACCATCGTCTACCACTGGCTGCCAGGCCGGTGGCGTACCGCTGTCCGTCCACCGCGTCACCGGGTCGGTTGCCGAGGGTGGTCCCACCCAGAGTGCACCGTCGATGCGGTCGGCAACGTCTTCCGGACTCATCCCGGCGAAGGGCGCAGGCGAACCGAATGCGCCCAGGCTTTCGCCGTACAGCACAAGCGCTGGACGTTGTTCAACTGGCAGCGTCTCCCGAGCTGCGACCAGGGCGTTGTAGGTGGCAATCCCGGCTTCCCGTGCGGCTTCCTGATTGACCAGGAACGATAACCAACTCGGCAAGGTCGAGTATTGGATCGCCACTAGTGCGGATCGGTTATTGGCCACAGTTTCGGCTGCTTGGGCAGCAACCGGATCCACGAAGCCATTGCCCGTTGTGGTGATGCCGATCCAGACATCTGCGCTGGCGCCGCCGGCGCGCAACATGTCCGCAACAGCGAGCTGTGCGCGCTGCTCGGGTGTCGCACCGGACTTGAGACCTGCGAATGAGCGGATGGTGGCCGAATTTGTCCCTTGACTCACGAAGTCCCGGCCTTGCCGGCCCAGCGAATTCCACGAAATCAGCGACTCGGAACTCCCGGAGCGAGTTGCTACAGCTGGCGGGGATTGGTCTGAAGTGCTGGCATCAATGCGATTAAACGCCGCTTGCGTCCCTACGAATGAAAGCCCCACTGTGAGAACTACTCCCACCACCACACCGCTGACAGCTAAGGCGTAAGCCACAGCACGCGGGCGGTCTGGCATGACGTCGGTCAGTCGGCGCGCAATGGTGCCGGTGAGATGACGAATCCCTCGACCTGCTGCCAGCAACGCGATCGCCACCGAAGCGCCGATCAGCGACGTGACCAACCAACCAGCGGCCAATTGGGGCGAATTCATTTGGTCAGCCTGGGCAGCAACTCCGGCCGACAACCCAACCCCACTGATCACAGCGAGCACGATGGCCAGCCAGGCCGTGACCCGGAGCCACCTTGGTGGCGCGCGTCTGTGCCAGAGCGTCGCGACGCTGGCACCCACAGCCGCGCCGAAGGCGTATCCCAGGACGGTCACAATCCCCAAGGTGACCCCCTCGATCAAGGGACCTCCTGGCAGCAAGGACGGTAACCAGCCGACCATCCAGGCCAGGGCGGCCACCAACAAGCCGACGACAGACGGCGGTTTTACACGAGGTCGTTGCCGTTCGCTGGGTGGGCCGGGGTGAGTCATGTGCACGAATCTACGCAAACCTCCGACACATTCGGGATCGGCCTGCCACTGCTGCCGTTGCTGACCCAGCAGGCCGATTGCTGGTCACGTCATGAGCCCCAACTCGGCCATGAACAGCAGAATTGCCGACATAGCGGCTTCCCGGGCGAACGGATCTTTGAGTTTCGAGGAGCCCAGGGTCGTGTACCACGGGAAAGTGTCGTAGGAGAGATCCCAATGATTGGCGTGGAACATCGACAGCAGCGGCGCAGTGGGCAGCGGGAGATGTGCTTGCTCTTGGGTGAGCTGCATGTCGTTGTACTTGTCGTACTTGAGCAACTCGAGAGTGCCCTGACGCTGGTAATACGGCACCTCCATCAGGTGCGTCGAACCGGTGAAATTGAACATCGGAATGCCCAGTGAGTTGATTTCTTCAGCGTGTTCAGCCAGGAACTGGCCCCGATATTCCGTGGTGAGGGAGTGCAGCGCGCCCTTGATGTCGTATTCGTCGAGCCGTCTGTTGACGTTGCCCACTTGGATCACCGGGGCGAGTCGCAGCATGAGTTTGCCGATGTCACCGCTGAGTGCCTGCACGGTGTCGAAAGCGGGGACATCTTTGATCTTCTCGTAGATGCCGTTGGCGATATAGGACCCGCCGGTGGCCCCAGCCCAGCCGATGATGGCCTTCACGCGTGGCGCCAAGTCGGGCCGCGCCACCAGCAACTCCTGAATGTCTGGGGAACCTTTCGAATAGCCCATCAAGATCACATCGCCTGGAGGCGAAGGGTTCTCGGCCGCAGTGATGAAGGAAGCGTCAATCGGCGACACTCCGATGCCGCGCTCCAGCACGTTCTCGAGGTCCGCAACGTTGGCGGCGGACGATCGCATCGGATGGGAGTCAGTGATAGCGATCTTGACCCGGAACCTGTTGATCAACGAAGGCCAGACGCTCTGAAAGGCCAGGCTGGGGAGCAGGCCGGTCAGGAGACCCGGTGCGAATACCAAGGTGGTGTCGGCAAATGCGCCCGGGTCAGCGGCCGGCATGTCCTCGTTGAGCTCATCGTCGGTGATATTGGTGATCATGCGCTTGGCGACTTTTTCACGGTCACTGCGCGGATCCACGAGGTTCAGCGGGAATGGCGCCTGCGAGTGCATCACGGCGGCGTGATTGGCGAGGGCTTCGGTGATGAAAATATTGCGGTAGCGCTTGCCGAGCCATTCCTGGATCACAGGATCGGCCAACGCCGACATTGGATCTTCGGTCATCGCCTGCCGCACGAGGGCGATCACCTGGGGGTAATCGCTGCGGGTCAGCGCGTATGTGATGTCTGTGGTTTGCGCCACGTTGTGGTCGGCCATTTCAACCACGCTAATGACTTTGCCCGCAAAGCGCTAGGTGGTGGCCAATTCGTCTTCCAGAGTCACGGGTGATTGGTCGGCCTCCACTACGGCGGCGTCGGCACCCTTCGCGGCTGCGATGGCCGCCATCCGGCGCTGTGCTCGTGTGGCGGCGTAGGTCACGAATTCAGTGATGTCCAATCCCAGCGGTTGGTCGTATTGATCGAGGAAAGCAATCGCGGATAGGGCATGCGGCATGAGTTCACCCATGGTTTCTTCGACCACGTCGTACAGTGCGGGGTCGGCGGCAATGTGTCGGCGGCAGGTGAAAGTTCCCCAGGCCATGTGTCGGCGTTCGTCCTGTCCGATGTGGCGCACGATTGACTGCATGCCCGGCAGAATCCCCCGGTTGCGGCAGGCCTCGTTCCACGCGTGATAACCGGTGAGCGCGAGCACGCCCTCCACAATGTGGTTGTAGGTGACTGATGCGCGGACTTGGTTGGCTGGGGAGGGATCATCGTGTAGAGCTCCCAGGGAAGCGGGTAGAGCTTCGAGGAAGATCGCTTGGTAGCCGGGGTTGTCGGCCACCAAGGCGTTGAGATCGTCGAAGGCACCCACGGCGTCGAACCAGCGGCGAAATGCCTCGGTGTGACGGGCTTCCTCGTAGCAAAATTGGGTCAGATACATCTCGTCACCCAGTCGGCCTTCGGCAGACATCGCGGCCATGAATGGCTGGATGTCGTGCGTGACTGCTTCCTCACCGGCGAGGAACATCGCGCTCAGGCGCGCGGCCGCGGCCAGATCGTCGCCGCCGAGCGTGGCCCAGCCCTCGGCCTCGGCGCTCAAATCGATGTCTTCGGCGTTCCAGAACATTGCGTTGCCTTTGCGCCATAGCCGCAGGGGTAGGGAATCCCAGTTCAGTCCGCCAGCGTCCAAAGCGGTGAATCCTGATCGGTTCATCGTGCTCCTCAGTTGTACGGGCGAGTGGTTGCTGAGGCCCGGGCGAGTGTGGCGGGGGATGCTCCGGGCAAGTCTGACACGACCGATAGCAAAACGCGGCGGCGAAGAATCAACTGCAGCGCCGCGGCGTGCGGACCAATTGCCCTCGAGCGTGCCGGGTTGGTGCAGGGCTTTGCCGAAGGGGCTAATCGGGCTCCCGCGTGGAACAGCGCTGGCTTCTCAGTCATCCTGTTGCCTATGCGAACGCGCCGGCGCGACACGGCGAAGCTAGCCATGTCCGATGTGGATCATGTGGCGTTCCTGGGTCACAGCCGAATTTCCACCGATGTGCGTCGCCCCATCAGCTGGGGCGGTCCATGATGGACAACCAGACACCGACACCGCAGTCCAATTTGCCTCCCAGTCGTACACCGCAGCCTCCCAGTAGCAACCCGCAGTTTCCTAGCCGAAGCCGCCGTTGGCGATCGGCAGTGCTGGTCCGAACGCACCACGCGCGAATGCGCCACTCGCACCTGGACCGTCTCGCCCGGTCGGTCTTGGACTACCACCACGGGGATGTCGAAGCCTTGGTCCTGCGGGTCGTCAACCGGGGTCTCTTCCTGGCCGTGTCAGTCATGGTGGTGCTGCTGTTCGTGCTGTCGTATGTGACGAGTCGAATGCCCGGCATCAACGAAATCGTGGTCCCGCTGCTGTCCGTGCCAGCCGAGGTGGACGTCGGGGCCATCGTGTCCGACACGGTGGCACGCCAGCGCAATGCGCTATTCGATGTCGCGGGTCTATTCACGTTAGTTTTCTCAGCCATCGCCACGGCTAGATCGCTTCGATACGGGCTGCACCGGGTGGCACACCGAGATCCGCGGTCCCGACCGGGTTGGCACGATCCGGTCAACCTGGCTGTGGCCGCCGTCGTGATCGCGGTCTTGCTCGTCACGTGGCTGCTGACGTTGGCCACAGTGGTGCGCACCCGAGCCATCAACACCATCCTCGGTGCAGAGATCTCGCGCGTCGCAATCGACCTTGCCAAAGTCGGAGCCGTCGTGCTGTGCATCGGAATAGTCGCAAGTGTCGTGGCCCTCACGTGGCGACGCATGTTGCCAGAGCATCCACTGCGTGATCGCTGGATTGCGAGCCTGTCTTTCGGGAGCGCCGTGACGGTGGCAAACTTCGCGCTGCTGTATTCCTACATCGCGGCCTTGATCGACCCGAGTGCCTCAGGTGGGTTGGTGCTGGTGTTCATGACGATGGCCTGGGTGAACGCGGTTGCGCG
>CAZVKB010000146.1:0-2372 GCA_964627505.1 uncultured Actinomycetes bacterium
CAGAACTACCGCTCCACGCAGAACATCCTCACGGCCGCGAATGCGGTGATCGGGCGCAATCAGGGTCGACGGGCGAAGAACCTTTGGACGGCTGCCGGAGCGGGGGCGCCGCTGGTGCTGTTCGCCGGGGAGGACGACCGCGCCGAAGCGGCTTTCGTGGCCGCGGAGATTGACGCGCTCGGCGACGCCCACGATGTGCGCCCGGGGGATGTGGCGGTTTTCTATCGCACCAACGCCCAGTCTCGCGCGCTCGAAGAGGTGCTGATTCGGGTTGGGCTGCCCTACAAGGTCGTGGGCGGCGTGCGCTTCTACGAGCGCAAGGAAATCAAAGACGCGCTGGCCTACCTCAAAGTGGTTGTCAATCCGGCGGATGACGTGTCCGTGCGACGCATCCTCAACACTCCCCGCCGGGGGATTGGCGATCGCGCTGAAGCCATGCTCGATGCCTTCGCCCAGCGCGAGCGCTGTTCCTTTTTCGAGGCGATCACCCGGGTGGCGGAGGTGCCGGGGATGGCCACCCGATCCGTGCATGCGGTGGCCGATTTCCACGACTTGATCGGGCAGTTGCAGACGGTTCACGAAGGTGCAGGCGGGGTCGCCGCCACAGTGCGTGCGGTGATTGAACTCACCGGCATGCTGGAGACGTTTCAGCACTCGGACGATCCGCAAGATGCCACCCGTGCAGAAAATCTCTCCGAGTTGGAGTCGGTTGCCAGCGAGTTCGCGCAGGACTTTCCCGAAGGCACGCTCGACGATTTCTTGGAACGGGTGGCGCTGGTGTCGGATTCTGACGAGGTACCTGACGCCGAGGGTGGTGTGATCACCCTGATGACGTTGCATACGGCCAAGGGACTGGAGTTCCCCGTGGTGTTTCTCACCGGGATGGAAGACTCGGTGTTTCCGCACGTTCGGTCGCTATCCGATCCGGCCGAGTTGGCCGAGGAACGACGCCTCGCCTATGTCGGGATCACGCGGGCCCGGGAGCGGCTGTATCTCAGCCGCGCGCACACGAGATTCGCATGGGGTGCCCCCACGGCCAATCCGCCTAGTCGTTTCTTGGCCGAGTTGCCCGAATCGGTGCTCGAACACCGCGGGGGCGACGAGTCGGGCGAGTATTCCGCGAGCACCGGGGCAGCCGCGGGCTCGGGTGCCGACGGGTTCGCAACTCCAGCGCAACGGCGGGCACCAGGGACATATGAGGTGGTCGCGTTGACCCCCGGCGACAAGGTGCTGCACCCGTCTTTCGGGCTGGGGTCGGTGGTGACCGTGCGCGGAGTAGGGGAGCGCGCTGAGGCCAGCATCGACTTTGGAAGTGCCGGTACCAAGCGGTTGCTGTTGCGGTACGCGCCGGTCGAGAAACTGTCACAGTAAGTGACCGCGGCCACATTGCTGGCCAAGAAACGCTCAAGCAATCCTCAAGTGTGACCTGGGACACGCGCGAAATGTCCGATTTGCGCCCTAATTGAAGTGTGGACTATCTCGATTTTGGTCACAGTAGGTATGCACGCCGAACACCGGCGGCACCCGAATGCGGGATAGTGCCCGCCCCCGAGTTGTCAAGGATTACCGCTCATGTCGCTCCACCGCTCCCGCTCCACCCGCGTTGTCGCCAGTGTTGCCGTTGCCGTCGGCCTCATGTCTGCTTCCGCAAGTGCAACCCAAGCTGCGCAGCCAGCCGCAGCGCCCGCTACTGCGACCACTGCCGACCTGCTCTTCACGCCAGGCGCTGCCGGCGGCAGTGGAGTCGCCCTGCCAGCGTCGGCTGAACCCAGTTTCGTCTCCGCATCACGTGCAGTCGCGCTGAACGTCGTGGCACAGGAAGAAGCCGCACAAGCGGCAGCAGCGGCAGCGGCGGAAGCT
Organism: uncultured Actinomycetes bacterium; assembly: GCA_964627505.1. Lineage (GTDB taxonomy): Bacteria > Actinomycetota > Actinomycetes > S36-B12 > UBA10799 > JACJWR01. The sequence goes on from CAZVKB010000146.1 coordinate 1,861, forward strand.
GCGGCGGCGGCGGAGGCGGCTGCCAGCTGGCAGGTGCCGGTGTCGAGCTACAACCTCACCGCCCGCTTCGGCCAGAAGGGCCCGTGGGCCCGCGGCTGGCACACGGGGCTGGATTTTGCTGGTCCCAGTGGTCAGGACGTGCGCGCTGCCAAGTCTGGTCGAGTGACTGAGGCCGGCTACCAAGGCGCTTACGGAAACACCTTGGTGATCGATCACGGTGATGGATATTCCACCCGCTACGCGCACTTGCAGTCCGCCCCCCGGGTCAGCGTGGGGCAGTCGGTCAGCGGTGGTCAGGTGATCGGCTATCTCGGCAACACCGGTAACAGCAGTGGGCCGCACTTGCACTTCGAGGTGCTGCGTGGCGGTGACTTCGTCAACCCCGCGGGGGTATTCAACATCCCAGCGGCCGGCTGACCCGCGGCGGCCACCCGACCCACCCGCAGGTTGGTGAGCCTTCGACGCATCGCCCGTCGATCCCGGCCCGCTCGCGGCGGCCGCCAGCCCCGCCG
>CAZVKB010000146.1:2472-6476 GCA_964627505.1 uncultured Actinomycetes bacterium
TTCGACGCATCGCCCGTCGATCCCGGCCCGCTCGCGGCGGCCGCCAGCCCCGCCGCGGCCTCCCACCCGTCGCGGCCGCAAGCCCCGTCGACTCATCGGTCGTTGACCCCCGACCACAATCGCCCGTTAACCGCAGAATCGCCCAAAGGCCAGTGGGCGATTCTCCGGTTTACGGGCGATTCTGCGGATGGTGCGTGGTGCGTGGTGCGGGTGGCGAGCGGCGGGTGGTGCGTGGTGCGTGGTGCGGGTGGCGGATGGCGGATGGCGGGCCGCGGGTGGTGCGTGGTGCGGGTGGCGAGCTGCGGATGGCGGGCCGCGGATGGCAAGTGGTGTGGGTGGTGCGGATGGTGGATGGTACGGGTGTAGGCAGCGCGGGCGGCACGCGCACCGAGCGGTGGTTTGCCGTCTGACCGCGTAGGCTGGGGGCATGACCGAGCCGGTGGATTGGGCGCTCGCGCAAGCCACCGGTGTGCGTACGGCGCCGAGTGGGCCGCACATCTCCCCGGTGCAAGCGGCTCATACCGTTTCTGCGCTCGCGCAATCGGCAGCCGCTGCCCGAGCCCCAGTTGCGGATATCACCAGGTTGTCAGTTGCCGAGACAGACCCGGCGGTGATCGTGGATCGGCCCGAATGGGTGCGCTCGAACACCCAGAGCCTGCGCAGCGTACTGGCAGTTGCCCCACACCCGGCTTCCCCCAGCACCGTCCACAACCTCACCAGCAAGGCCAACGCCATTCAACTTGGCTTGGTGCTCGGCTGGATGTCGGGCAAGGTGCTGGGTCAATACGAGGTGCTCACCTTGGCGGACAGTCCGCAACGCCTGCTGCTGGTGGCGCCCAACCTGGTGTCCGCCGGCCGTGCACTCGGACTCACCGACCAGCGCGACTTCTTTCTGTGGGTCTGCCTGCATGAAGAAACCCACCGCGTGCAGTTCACGGCCTTCCCCTGGCTCACGGAATTTCTGCGCGACGCCATGACGACCTTGGTGGCAGATCTCGACGTGGGCCCGGGCGAACTCAGTGCCCGGATCACCACGGCGATCCGCAGCCCGGATCGAGGCTCGCCGATGGGCTGGGTGCAATCCCCGGAGGTCCGCGCGCTCATGCTCAAGGTGTTGGCGTTGATGAGCCTGCTCGAAGGTCACGCCGACTGGGTGATGGACCAGTCCGAACAGGTTGTCGCCTCCGCGCGGGAACTGCGGGTGGCTTTCGACCGACGTCGCCGTCCCGCCGGCTTGCTCGATCTCGTGCTGCGGCGCGCACTTGGGTTGGAAGCCAAAATGGCGCAGTACCGAGAAGGCGCGGCCTTCGTGCGGGCAGTGGTCGCAGCCGTAGGGGTGTCGGGCCTCAACCGCGTGTGGGAGAGTGCCGAGACGCTCCCCAGCATGACGGAAATCAACGACCCTGGCGCCTGGGTGCGCCGGGTTGCGGCGGCGTGACACACCCGCGCGTCGCCGTCCTGGCTGCAGTGCGCACCGCGATGGTTGGGCTGCCCACCGATCAGCCGGTGCTGGTGGCCTGTTCGGGTGGCCCGGATTCGGTGGCCTTGACCGCCGCGGCGGTCCGAGTCGGCGCGCGTCTGGGGATGCCGGTGGCGGCGGCGATCATCGACCACGGCCTGCAGTCGGACTCCGAGGCAGTCGCAACCCGGGCCGCGCAACTGTGTGCGGATCTGGGAGCAGCCCCGGTGATCGTACGCCGAGCGTCGGTTTCCGGCTCGGGTGGGCTGGAAGCGGCGGCCCGTCGCACCCGGTATGACGCCCTTGCAGCCATTGCCTCCGAACACGGAGCGAGTGCCGTGTTGCTCGGCCACACCCAGGATGACCAAGCCGAAACGGTGCTGTTGGGACTGGCCCGCGGCAGTGGCGCCCGGACTCTGGCTGGCATGCCCGCGCGGCGTGGCCTCTATCTGCGTCCGTTGCTCGATCTCCCGCGAGCCGTGGTTCGTGATGCCTTCCCCGATCTGCCGACCTGGCACGATCCCCACAACAGCGACCAACGATTCCTACGCGTGCGGGTGCGCGACCACGTCCTGCCGATGTTGACCGAACAGGTGGGTGCCGGGGTCGTGCGGGCGCTGGCTCGCTCCGCCGCCCAGTGCCGCGCAGAAGTTGACGCGGTGGACGAATGGGCGCGGCGGGTGCTCCCGGAATGCGTCACCAGCACGGTGGCGGAGGTCGTGATCGACGCTCCCGCCCTGGCGGACTATCCCGAAGCGGTGGTGACTCGCGTGGTGCGCCAGTCAGCCGAAGCGGCCGGCAGCCCGCCGGCTGCGTTGACTGCTACGCATCTGTCCGCACTCACCGCAATCATTCTGCGTTGGCACGGTCAGGGAACCGTAGCGCTACCCGGCAGCGTGAGTGCCAGTCGGATTTCTGGCAGAGTGGTGCTGCGCCGGAAGTAGCCCTACGGTTACTGGCGGTGTCCGTTGACTTCGGTCGCTTGTTTTGGCTACGTGAGGAGCGTCGTGGAACCGTCGGATATCCCTGATGAGATCGAGAGTGTCCTGCTCAGCGCGGACGCCATCGACGAACGGCTCACCCACATCGCCGCCATGATCGATGCGGACTATCAGGGTCGCGAGGTGCTCCTGGTCGGAGTGCTCAAAGGCGCCACCATGGTGATGGCCGACCTGGCCCGAAAAATCCACACGCCCGCTCAGATCGACTGGATGGCCATCTCCAGTTATGGCGCTGGGACCAAATCGTCTGGCATCGTGCGGATCCTCAAGGACCTCGATACCGACGTCTCCGGTCGCGACGTGCTGGTGGTCGAAGATGTGCTCGACTCCGGCCTCACGCTTGATTGGCTGCGCCGCACGCTGGGCGCCCGGGGGGCAGCTTCGCTGCGTGTGATGTCCCTGTTGCGCAAGCCCGAGGCGGTGGATAACGGCATCGAGGTGGACTACTTGGGCTTCGACATCGGGGAGGAATTCGTCATCGGCTACGGGCTGGACTATGACGAGCGCTACCGCAATCTGCGCTGCATCGCCACGCTGCATCCGCGCATGATCAATTAGTCGCTTGCTCGGCGTTGGGCCCGAACGACCTCCGACATTCGTTGCGCTGCTGGCGAACGTTGCACCGGCGATCCGGCGTAGGAAGGTGGTTGCCCACAGCAAGCGTCGGAGGTTCGTTATACCGTTAGCGCGATGAATGCCAAGAGGTTCTTCCGCGGTCCAGTCTTCTGGATTCTTGTTGCCGTGCTGCTGGTGCTGCTCGGCAGCAATCTGGTGGCCGGTCTCAACGGGCCCAAACCCGTGAACACGTCCCAGGTTGTGGACTACATCAAGACCGATCAGACCAAAAAAGCCACCCTGATCGACCGGGAGCAACGGGTGCTGCTCACCCTCACCGACGACTCCAAAGTGAGTTCGGACTACATCACCGGTCAGGGCCTCACCCTGCAGGAACTCCTGCAGGAAAAGCAGGATGCCGGGAAACTGCCCGAGGGGTACAACGTTGAGGTCCCCAAGGACAATCCATTCCTGACTCTGCTCGGCATTCTGCTGCCCGTGCTCCTCATCGGTGGGTTGCTGTTCTTCTTCATGAGTCAGATGCAAGGCGGCGGCTCCCGAATCATGAATTTCGGCAAGTCCAAGGCCAAAGCCCTCAACAAGGACATGCCGCAAACCACGTTCGCCGACGTGGCCGGGGCCGAGGAAGCTGTCGAAGAACTACAAGAAATCAAGGAGTTCCTCGCCGAGCCCGCGCGGTTCCAGGCGCTGGGGGCCAAGATCCCCAAGGGCGTGCTGCTCTACGGGCCGCCCGGCACTGGAAAGACGCTGCTGGCCCGGGCCGTAGCGGGAGAAGCCGGCGTGCCCTTCTACTCCATCTCCGGATCGGACTTTGTGGAGATGTTCGTCGGTGTTGGCGCCAGCCGCGTGCGCGACCTCTTTGAACAAGCGAAAAACAACGCGCCCGCCATCATTTTCATTGACGAAATCGATGCCGTCGGTCGGCATCGCGGCGCGGGTCTCGGCGGCGGCCATGACGAGCGCGAACA
>CAZVKB010000147.1:0-6435 GCA_964627505.1 uncultured Actinomycetes bacterium
GCCGAAGCAGATACCGGTCGGCTTCCCAGCGGGCATATGCCAGTGAACCTACGCCGGCAGCGGCAACCGCCGCAGCACCAACAGCGAGCGGTGTGGAGAGTGAACGCACGTCCTGCAGTGTGGCATGGCCCATGCCCTGGCCGCGATTGCGGCTCAACCGGTGCCATTCGGATCGGTGAAGTTCTGATCGGTTTGGAATCCGCCGTCATTGGGATTCGTGAAGTCTTGGGTGAACGGGCTGGCTGACGGACGAGCCGTTGCAGACTGTCTGGAGCCGCCGTTGCTGTAGTAGTAGGCCGTGAACTCCGTAAAAGTGGGGGCGTCGCCACCGAAGTCGGGCCGAATGATCCGCCCTGACGACGTATTGTTGTTGTCCGACGTCGAGGACGAACTCTTCAACACGTACTGGCCCGTGGCCAAGTACTCGTTATAGGCGTCCACCACAGGGGCCAACGACGGGTTCGGGCCACCACCCTGAGTCACGGGCTTGAGGTCGTATTTGCTGTTGAGTTTGAAAGTCTCTTCGTCCACGTTTGCGAGCGCACCGCGCATCGCCTGACGCCAGATCGGGCCGGGAATCGAGGAGCCGAACACCGAACTGTAGTAGCGACCGTTGATGGTGACGTTGCGCATGGGATATTCGAACCCGCCGCGCGGGTCGCCCACCCAGACTGCCGCGGCCAGGTTGGGGGTGTAGCCGGCGTACCAGACAGCTGCGGAAGAGTCGGTCGTGCCGGTCTTGCCGGTGGTTTCACGGCCAATGGACATCGCTTGACCGGTGCGGCCGGAAATGTCGCCATCGACCACACCCGTGAGAATGGCTGTTGTGGCATCAGCGACATCTGCCGGGATCGTCTGGGTGCACACCGGCGGCACTTCCAGAGTGTTTTGATTGCGGTCCACCACAGTGGTGATCGAGCGCGGCTCGCAGGCCAGACCGTGCGCGGCGAAGGTGGCGTATGAGTTGGCAACAGTCAGCGGTGATACCTCGGTGGTGCCGAGGGTGAACGAGATGTTGGGCTCGAGCGGGTCACCGGTAGCAGTATGGATTCCGGCCCGCTCGGCCATCTTCACCACATCACACAGGCCGGAATCCTTCTCCCGCTGCAGGAAGTAGGTGTTGGTGGAGTAGGCGGTGGCCTGCCACATGTCGAATTTGCCGGATTGGGTGGAGTTCTCACCGACGAAACTCGCAAAGTCCTTGTCGGGGCAGCCCCAGTCACCGGCTGGGAAATAGAGGTTGTCGGTGGCATTGATGCTCTGGTAGGGGTTGATGCCCTTTTCCAGAGCGTTGGCGATGGTGAAGATTTTGAAGGTCGAGCCCGCCTGCATGCCGATGGTGCCGCCGTCGACCTGATCGACGGCATAGTTGAAGGTGGTGTATCCGTCCCCCTCGGTGCCCCATAGTCGGTTCTGACCCATCGCTTCGATGTTGCCGGTGCCAGGTTGCACCATGGCAATGGATGCCGCTTTCCCGGAAGGATCGTCGATCGGGATGGCATCGACGACGGCCTCCTCGGCCGCATCCTGCGCTTCGATGTTGAGTGTGGTGTTGATCACGAGCCCGCCAGTGGCGAGGTATTGCTCGCGGGCTTCCGGGGTCGCACCGAAAATGGGGTTAGATTTGATCTCGCGGATGGCGTAGTCGCAGAAGAACGGGTATTCGCTGACAGCGCACCCGTTCTCGGGGGCGGTGGGATTCAAGTAGTCAGCCAGCGGTGTGGCCTTGGCTTCGTCATATTCGGCTTGCGAGATGTAGCCGAGTTCCAGCATCCGCTTCAGCACGAGGTTGCGGCGTTTGGTGGCCGCGTCGGGGTTAAGCGTCGGATCGTTTTCAGTCGGTGACTGCACGATCCCGGCCAGGGTGGCCGCTTCCACCAGCGTGAGCTGGCTCGCGGGCTTGGAGAAGTAGCGTTGGGAGGCCGTTTCCACGCCATACGCGCCAGCACCGAAGTAGCTGATGTTCAGATAGTTGTTGAGGATCTGGGGCTTACTGAGTTCTTGTTCCAGGGCCACTGCGTAGCGGATTTCCTGCAGTTTCCGACCGGCACTGCGAGCAGTGGCAGCTTGCTGCTGTTCGGGGGTGTCAGCGAGCACGACAAGCAAGTTCTTCACGTACTGCATGGTGAGCGTGGACGCACCTTGGACTTCCTCGCCAGCGACGTTGTTAGCCGCTGCGCGCAGGGTGCCTTTGAGGTCCACGCCATTGTGGTCGTAAAAGCGGCTGTCCTCAATGGCGATGATGGCGTGCTGCATGTCGGTCGCGATCAGGTTGAGCGGAACTTCCACCCGATTCTGGGAATACAACGTTGCGATGTCGGTGCCGTCAGCCGCGCGCACGACTGACTTCAAGGGCAGCGGTGGCGCGGTGATTTCAGCGGGCAAACTGTCGTAGGCAGTCACGGCGGACTTGGCGCTGACTCCGGCTGATGCGGCCGCTGGCAGGATCATCGCCGCCACCACTACCCCGGCCAGCGCGCTCGTGCCGATGAATAAGCCCGCAGTTTCGGCTTTCGAGCGCCCAGCCGACCGATCTGATGACATGGTCATAAGACGCAAGACTAAGCCTTCAGGTTTCTCATCGTCGCCACATTCCGCGTTCGCGGAACTGGTGGTATGCGTCACACTGGCCAGCTGAGAGGGGGCCGCAGGTTCGCGAGCCAGTAGATCGCTCCCAGCGGTGCTTACCAAAGCCGCGCGCATGTGCCACTGAAGTCCACGAAGTTCTTACCTTATTGACTCCTTTGCATGACCCTTGTCACACAAAATGATCCAAAAGAACTAAGGATAATAGTTCAACACGACCTCGACGAGGTGCGGTGGACTGCTAACGTCAGCCTCATTCGCCCGCACGAACGGTGTGAAAGACGTCGATATTCCCCGTCGACGCCACCGTCGTGAGCGGGGTTGGGAGGCAGTGAAACGTGATCTGGGTCAGCGACTGGATTTCGCAGGCCGCGTGTCGGGAGAAGGATCCCGACTCGTTGTTTGTGCAAGGTGCGGCACAGAATCGCGCCAAGCAGGTATGCGCTAGTTGTATCGTGCGCGTGGAATGCCTCGCGGATGCGCTCGATAATCGCACGGAATTCGGCGTCTGGGGTGGCATGACCGAGCGGGAGCGACGGGCTTTGCTACGTCGGCGCCCAGAGGTGACTTCGTGGCGCAATCTCTTGGCTGCCGCCCGTGACGACTTCTCCCGCGGTGACGAGCAGGCCCTGCCGCGGCGGGGTCGCGTTTCCGCCTAGTTAGTTCGCGTCGCCCGCTGCGTCGAGCTTGTCGGCTGCTGGATATCGGATTCCAGCGGCTGTCGAACCGACATTGCGCAACCCCGTGAGGTCGTGCACATCGTCGCCAAACGCTGGTACCGGGGCGATTTTGACGCGCGGGTGGGCGGCGGTGAAACTGATGGCGAGGTGTTCCTGACGGCGCGCCGCTCGCATCCGTTCCGCATGCAGGTGGAGCAGCCCGGCTGTGACGGGATCCACCCCGAGGTCATCGAGGGCTTCGGCTCCGGCCTCAGCGACCTCCACGTTGAGATCTTCCGCCAGCACCGGTATCACCCGGTTGAGCACCAGTCCAGCCAGTGGCATCTGCTCGGCCTCCAGTCTCTCCACGAAGTAGCTAGCCTCGCGGAGGGCGTCCTGTTCCGGGATAGCCACCACTACGAATCGCGTATCGGGCGCCTTGAGTTGCGCGTATGTGGCCTCTGCCCGCTCCCGAAATCCGCCGAAGAGGGCATCGAAACTGGCGACAAACACCTGCAGGTCGCGTAGCACCTGCGCTCCGATGATTTTGCTCAACACGTTGGTGAAAACGCCAAACGAAGCACTCACCATCCGGGTGGTGAAACGGCCGGCGCCGCGAGCTGGAGCGGCCAGAATTCGGATCAATCGGCCATCGAGGAACGACCCCAGCCGCTTTGGTGCGTCCAAGAAGTCCAGGGCCGAACGCGAGGGCGGGGTGTCTACCACGATCAAATCCCAGCGCTGTTCGGCGTCGGCCTTAGCCCGCAGTTGGCCTAGCTTCTCCATCGCCATGTACTCCTGAGTACCGGCGAACGAACTAGACAGCGCTTGATAGAAGGGGTTCTCCAGGATCGCCTGGGCGCGCTCGGCGTCAGCGTGCGCAATGACGATTTCGTCAAACGTGCGCTTCATGTCCAGCATCATGGCGCTGAGGTCACCGGGACCGACATCGGCGATCGGTCGGGGAGTGTTGTCCAATTCCGTCAGTCCCATCGACTGCGCCAGGCGGCGCGCGGGGTCGATGGTGAGCACGCACACGGATCGACCTTGTTCGGCAGCCCGCAGGGCCAGTGCGGCTGCGGTGGTGGTCTTTCCCACCCCGCCGGCGCCGCAGCACACGATGACCCGCACTGACGGATCACTGATCAAAGCGTCGATGTCGAGTTGTGGGGCGCCTGCAACCACATGCGCCACGGTGTCCAGACTCATTCACCTACTCCGTTCTCGTGCAGGCGGGCGGCCAGCGTGTACAGGGCACCGAGATCGATGCCATCCGACAGATAGGGCAGCTCGATCACGGGTCGGCGGGTGGCGCGCAATTCGAGTCGCTCCTGGGCTTCCAGGGCCACCCGTGCGGCGTGCTCAGAGGCCTCTGTAGACAGGGCGGCGGCCCACGCCGATAGTCGAGGTTCGCGGGTGCCACCGGATGGTGCCAAGCCGGCTGTGACGAGACCGGCGCGGATAGTTGCTTCGTCTAGCGTGCCGGTGGCGGCTGCTGTCAAAGCCTCGGGGGGCAACATTGGCTCGCGTACCATATTGACGAATACCCCGCCCAGGGGTAAGCCAGCGGCGCGGAGATCGGCGAAACCATCGACGGTTTCCTGCACCGGCATTTCTTCCAACAGGGTGACCAGGTGCACCGTCGTGGTGCGGGATTTGATCACACTCATGACGGTGTCTGCTTGGGTGCGGATCGGGCCGACTTTGGCCAGGCCGGCTACCTCGCTGTTGACGTTGAGGAACTGCACGATGCGGCCGGTTGGCGGGGCATCCATGACGACCGCGTCGTAGACGAATGAACCGTCCTTTGCCCGGCGGCGCGTGGCTTCCATCGCTTTGCCGGTGAGCAGAACATCGCGCACGCCGGGGGCGATTGTGGTGGCGAAGTCGATGGCCCCGAGACGGCGAAGTGCGCTGCCGGCACGGCGCATGTTGTAGAACATTTCGAGGTATTCCAGGAGCGCCGCTTCGGGGTCGACGGCCAGGGCGATAACGTCACCGCCATCGGGGGCGATCGCCACTTTGCGTTCTTCGTAGGGCAACGGTGGGACATCGAAAAGTCGGGAGATTCCCTGTCGCCCCTCGACTTCCAGCAGTAGTGTGCGTTTTCCGCGAGCTGCTAACGCCAGTGCAAGGGCGGCGGCGACGGTGGTCTTTCCGGTGCCGCCCTTGCCGGAAACCACGTGCATGCGCGCTTCGGAGAGATCCGCCCAGCGGCCTATCGATTCTTCTGACACTTGCTCGCTTGTTCGCACAGGCTTCAGCGTAGTTGTTGTGTGCGGGGCGGCAATGGCGCGTAGGTCCAGTCGGACCCGAAAGCGGGTTCCGGTGGTGTGGGTGGGGTTCGGTACTCACCCAATCGTCGCCACCGTCTGGATCACCCCAGCGAGATCATCAGTGGCCACAACCCGAAATCCTCGCAGCTCAGCAGACAACGCGCCCTGGCCAACCTCATCTGCTGCCTGCGAGGTTCTGATCCACGTCACGGGTGCATCCGGCCACTCCAAGGATGGCGCAGGTGAGACGGCATCCACCAATACGTAACCCACGACGGTCCGATGCGCGGCCCGCTGTGCGAACGACAGCCCGGGCAGCAACCGGGCAGTATCTCCATGCGTCACCCACACCACGGCTCCGGTGGGCAGATTGCGCTTCACCCACTGTGCAAGCAACGCCACCCGCCGCGAGTCCGCCAGATTGGGCGGGAGATCGGCTGGCACGTCAGCAAGTTCCGGGCTGAACACCGGCACACCCCGCCCGGCCACCTCAGCAACCGCATCCGCTGCTGGCCAGGATCCATCCGGAATCACCACCACATTAGCCACTGCCATACCCCAAGCCTGCCCTACTACAGTGGCCACATGACCTCTGCCCGCGACACTTTACTCACCAACATCACCCGCGATGCCGTCGTTCACGGGCGGGTGGTCCTGTCCTCCGGTCGCGAGGCCGACTATTACGTCGATTTGCGACGTGTCACCCTCTCAGGTGCATCGGCGCCGCTGGTGGGGGAAGTCATGCTCGATCTCACCGCCGACCTCGACTACGACGCCGTCGGCGGTCTCACCCTCGGCGCGGACCCCGTAGCCACGGCGATGCTGCACGCGGCGGCCACGCGCGGACAGACCCTTGACGCTTTCGTCGTGCGCAAGGAAGGCAAAGCCCATGGGCTGCAGCGGCGCATCGAAGG
>CAZVKB010000148.1:0-6271 GCA_964627505.1 uncultured Actinomycetes bacterium
ACCGGCATCGGGTGACGATCGTCTCGATGGACTTCATCAAAGCCGAGCACCGACGCAACGACTTCCTGCGCGCCGCCCCCGATCTGGTGATCGTCGACGAAGCCCACACCGTGGCCAGCGACGATTCCGGGCGCGGCAACAGCGGACGCACCCAGCGCTACCGGCTGATGCGCGACCTCGCCGCCGATCCCGAGCGCCACCTGATCCTGGTGACAGCCACTCCGCACTCTGGGAACGACACCGCTTTCCGGAACCTCATCGGGCTGTGTAACCCGGCCCTCACCGACATCGATCTGACAGGGGAAGCCGGACGCATCTTGCTCGCCGAGCACATGGTGCAACGGCGTCGTGCGGACATTCGCTCCTATCTTGGCGCCGACACCCAGTTCCCTGCCGACCGCGAAACTCTGGAACTGGCCTACCGCCTCTCGCCTGCCCATCGGGAACTCTTTGACGATGTGTTGGCCTACGTCCGCGGTCAGGTGCAAGACACCTCGGGAACCAAACTCGCGCAACGCGTGCGCTGGTGGTCGGCGCTGTCGCTACTGCGCGCGATGGCCTCTTCGCCAGCCGCGGCTGCGGCCACGCTGGGTACCCGCGCGGCTTCGGCGGAAGCCGACTCGCCAGACGCCGCCGACACTCTAGGTGCCGCGGAGATCCTCGACCAGGTGGAGGACGACAGCCTGGACTCGGCGGACGCCGTACCCGGTGCGATCCCTGCCGATGATGATGCCGGGGGTTCCACCGAGTTGCGGACTTTGCGGCGGCTGCGGTCCAGGGCAGTGGCCTTGGCCGACGACCCAGCCCGCGATGCCAAACTCGCTCTACTCACCACGCAGGTGAAGGCACTGCTCAAAGCGGGCTTTCACCCGATCGTGTTCGCACGGTTCATTCCCACAGCACACTATGTCGCCGAGCATCTGCGCACCGCACTGCGCAACACCCCCGTGGAGGTGGTCACCGGAGAATTGCCGAGCGAGGAGCGCGCCGCCCGGGTAGCGGCTTTGGCAGAGGAGGCTGCCGGGCGGCCGAAGGTATTGGTGGCCACCGACTGTCTCAGTGAAGGTGTCAACCTGCAAGACGCCTTCCAAGCAGTGGTGCATTACGACCTCGCCTGGAACCCCACGCGCCACGAACAGCGCGAAGGACGCGTGGACCGCTTCGGCCAACCGGCGCCTGTGGTCAAAGCCCTGCTGCTCTACGGGGAGGACAACGGGATCGACGGCATCGTGCTTGACGTGCTGTTGCGCAAACACGAGAAGATCCGTCGCGACCTCGGCATCAGTGTGCCGGTCCCGCCACAGTCAGACACAGTGTTGGCTGCACTACTCGAAGGCGTGCTGATGCGCGGGCAGGACGCCGACCAGTTGGCGCTGGATTTCGGCACCGACACCGCAGCGTTGCGGCTCGATGAACAATGGCGCTCCACCGCCGAGCAGGAGAAGGTCAGTCGCAGCCGCTTCGCGCAGGGACGCATTCAGATCGACGACGTGCGTGCCGCTGTGGATGCTGCCCGCTCCAGTCTTGGCGAGCTCGATGATGTAGCTGATTTCACGCGGACTGTGTTGGCCGAAGCCGGCGCCACCATCATCAACGACACCACACACGAGCCCCGGGGTGGGAGCTTCACCGCCGACGTCTCCAACGCCCCGATTGGGCTGCGCGATGCCCTGGACGCGCCGCGCGGGCAGCTCACCTTCGCAGCCGACCTGCCCGCGCCACGCGGTGCGGCAGTGCTCACCCGCACCGACCCGCACGTGGCTACCATCGCCCGCTACACCCTGGACTCCGCGCTGGATCCGGCGCTGCCCGAGCACGCTCGCCCGGCCCGCCGCGCCGGGGTGATCACAACGGCCGCGGTGCGCGTACCCACGGTGGCGCTGCTGGTGCGCTTCCGTACGCATCTGCATCTGCCGGGCCGCGGCGGCATTATCACTACACATCTGGCCGAGGAGGCGCGTGTGGTGGCTTTCACCGGTAATCCCCACGATCCGATTTGGCTCATCGAGGATGACGTGGATGCGTTGCTCACCGCAACGGCGACCGCCAACACTGCAGCGGATGTGGCCCGCAATGCGATGACCGCCACTTTGCGCGCTCTGCCGCAGCTTGCTGGACATCTTGATGCCCGCGCCCGCACGGTCGCCAAGGATCTGCGAGCTGACCACATCGCGGTCCGCACCGCCGCCCGTGGGGAACGCGCTGGAGCCCTGGGCATCCGCGGCCTGGATGTCACCCCCCAACTGCCCGTCGACGTCCTCGGCGTCTACCTCTACTTGCCGATCGGCTGATTCGGCCCATCACGTTGCCGAATGCCGTGAACGCTGCACGTTGCCGTGCGGGCGGTGAAAGACGCGGCCTGCATTGGTCGTACTAGTGGTAAGATTTCGGTATGACCGTGAAGTTAAGCATCAGTCTGCCCGATGAAGATGTCGAGTACCTGGACGCTCTCGATGCCCCTAGTCGTTCCGCAGCGGTGCATCAAGCGATTGTGCGGGCGCGTCAGGAGTCCCTGGAGGCGGACTACTCCGAAGCATTCAAGGAGTGGCACGAGAGCAGCAATGCGCGCGCTTGGGATTCGCACAATCCGGACGGAATCGAATGATCCGCCGTGGTGCCATTCACCTCATCGATTTCGAGCCGGCGCGAGCGGGGAGTGAAGCCAGCAAGATCCGACCCGCAGTAATCGTGTCCAACGATGCGGCGAACCGGGCCGCTCTCAGACTCAGGCGGGGGGTCGTCACGGTCTGCCCGATCACAAGCAACGTTAGTCGAGTTCTGCCGTTTCAAGTTCTTCTGCCTGCGACCGAGGCATCCGGGTTGGACGTTGATTCGAAAGCTCAAGCCGAGCAGGTCCGCGCGATCGATATCCGGTACGTCGGCGTCCGGGTGGGTGCGATGTCGAGTGCAGAAATGCAGGCGCTTGATAACGCTTTGCGACTTCACCTGGCGCTCTGACCAGCGCATCCGCACCCGCACCAGCGCTTGATCTCGCTCCGTCAGCAGAGGTTGCTGGCTACACTGGGCCCCGTCCGGGCAACTCACCAGAGTCCCGCGCTGGCTGTGGGAGGGAGGCCCCGCGTGACCACGTGGCAGGGGGTGCGCATCGTCGGTGGCATCGTGCCGCCGTCGCTGCTGGCCAGGGTGCAGGCAGGAGAGGTGGCGGCCGCGTCGCTCACGCCGAGCTCCTACCACCTGGCAGGTAATGAGACCCTGCGTGATGCCGCCGCCCGTGCATGGTCGTACCTGCGCGGCGCGTGGCTGGCCTGGCGCGCTCTGCCCGCCCCCACCACCGGCGCGACCCGCGAGAAGTGGCTGCTGCCGCTGCTGCGCGAACTCGGCTACGGCAACGTCCCCGCTCTGCCGCACGGTCTGGATGTCGACGACACCCGCTACCCGATCAGTCACGCCCGCGACCATGTCGCCATGCATCTGCTGTCCCCGGGAATCGCCCTCGACCGGCGCAACCCTGGGGTGGCCGGCGCCGCCCGCGCCCCGCAGGCGATGCTGCAGGAGTTCCTCAATCGCAGTGACGAGCACCTGTGGGCGATCCTGGCCAACGGCACCCGGCTGCGGCTGCTACGCGACTCCACCGCGCTGGCCGGTTCGGCCTATCTGGAGTTCGACCTCGAGGCGATCTTCGACGGTGAGTTGTATGCCGAGTTCCTGCTGCTGTTCGAGTTGGCGCACTCGTCCCGGTTGGAGATCCGCACCCCTGAGGCCGGCCCGGCCGACTGTTGGCTGGAGGCGTGGCGCACCGAAGCCGTGGACACCGGTACCCGCGCTCTGGACAAACTGCGCGTCGGGGTAGAGAAGGCTCTGGTCGAACTCGGCGACGGGTTTCTGCACCATCCCGGCAACGCCTGGCTCGTGGCCGCGTTGCGCACCGGCGAACTCTCCGACCGCGACTATCTGCGTGCTCTGTTGCGGCTGGTGTACCGGCTGCTGTTCGTGTTTGTCGCCGAGGATCGCGCCGCGCTGCTCAACCCGGCCGCCGAACCCGCCGCCCGCGCCCGCTACACCGAATACTTCGCCACCGCCCGCCTGCGCCGACTTTCGCGTCTGCGCGTCGGCGGTCCGCACCCCGACCTGTGGCGGGCCCAGCGTCTGGTGCTCGAAGCTCTCGGCGATCAAGGTCTGCCGCAGATTGCGGTTCCCGCACTCGGTGGCCTTTTCGACCCCGACCCGCGCGCCGCCCGTGTCTCCGAGCAACCGGCCGCCGACCTGCTGCTGGGTGCGGACCTGGCCAACCGTTCCCTGCTGGCCACTATCCGCGCATTGGCCTGGGTGGAGGTGAAGGGCGGACGCACCCAGCCGGTGGACTACCGCCACCTGGGTGCCGAGGAACTCGGTTCGGTGTATGAGGCACTGCTGGAGCTGATCCCGCGGGTGGATCTCGAAGCACGCACGTTCCGGCTGGAGTCCGCTGCCGGAAACGACCGCAAAACCACCGGCTCCTACTACACCCCGCCGGCTCTGGTGGCCGCACTGCTCGACTCCGCTTTGGACCCCGTGCTGGACGAGGCGGTGAAGAACGCCAACAGTGCCGAACACGCCGAACAGCGCCTGCTCGCACTGACGGTGTGCGACCCGGCGTGTGGGTCGGGCGGCTTCCTGGTGGCCGCGGCCCGTCGGATCGCGCGGAGGTTGGCGCAGGTGCGCTCCGGGGAGGACGAACCCACTCCGGATCAGGTGCAACACGCGTTGCGGGACGTGGTGGGCCGATGCATGTATGGGGTGGATCTCAACGATCTGGCTGCCGAACTGGCGAAGGTTTCGCTGTGGTTGGAGGCGTTGGAACCGGGTAAGCCGCTGGGTTTCTTGGACGCCCGGATTCGGGTGGGCAACTCGCTGATCGGCACCACGCCGGCGCTGCTCGCCGAGGGCATCCCCGATGGGGCGTTCAAGGAGTTGGAGGGCGACGACAAGAAGTACGCCGCAGAAGTGCGCAAACGCAACAAGCTCGAACGCACGGGGCAGTCGACTCTGTTTGCCACCGACGCCGATGGTGCCGCCGTGGATCTCGCCCGCGCCCGCACCGCGCTGATCGCGCCCGCAGATGACGTGGACGGTGCCCGCGCTCAAGCCCGTGCCTGGGAACGTTACGAAGCCAGCGCCGAGGTGCGCCACGCGACACTGCGCGCCGACGCTTGGACTGCTGCTTTCGTGTGGCCGCTGCGAGCGGGGGCAGTGCCGCCGGTGACCCAAGACGTGCTCACGCGAATCACGGAGTCCCCGGACGATCCGGGGTTGGCCGCCACCGTTGCCGAGGTGCGTCGGTTGGCCGAGGAGTACCGCTTCTTCCACTGGCACTTGGAGTTCCCGGAGGTGTTCGGGCCTGCGGAAGGTGCCGCGATGGCTGCAGGCGGGCACGGGGTGGGTGGCGGTCGCGACGAGGCACCGCTGCCGGAAGTGGGACCAGCAGGCTGGCCGGGTGGTTTCTCCTGTGTGCTCGGAAACCCGCCGTGGGATCACATTGAGCTTGATCCCGGTGAGTTCTTCACGTCCTCTGCTCCTCACATTGCGCAAGCGCCAACCAAGGCCGCGAAGGATCGACTGATCAAACAGCTCGCGATTGACGACCCACCCCTGCACGCGGCATTCATCGCGGCGCAGCGTTTCAACGATGGCATCAAACTCTTTTGTCACGCATCGGGGATGTACCGCCTCACCAGTTTCGGTCGATTGAACACGTACTCATTGTTCACTGAGGAATTCCGCAACATCACGAATCCGCATGGTCGAGCTGGTGTCATCGTGCCAACGGGGATCGCGACGGATTCGTTCAACCAGTTCTTCTTCGCTGACCTTGTGAAAACCCGTTCGATCGCGACGCTGTACGACTTCGAGAACCGTGCCGGTATTTTCCCAGCGGTTGATTCACGCATGAAGTTCTGCATCCTCACAATGGCTGGGCGAGCCGAACACGAGACTGCCGCGTCGTTTGCGTTCTTCCTGCACGACCCTGCGCAGATAGAGACCTCGAGCTTTGCGATGACCGCCGAGGAGATCACGCTGCTCAACCCGAACACGGGCACGTGCCCGGTGTTCCGCACCCGGCGGGACGCGGAAATCACGCTTGGTATCTACCGCCGGGTCCCGGTGCTGATCAACGAGGCGAAAGTGGCTGCGGGCGACCCTGATGGCAACCCCTGGGGTGTGTCATTCAAGTTGATGTTCATGATGAACACGGACTCCCACCTGTTCCGTACTCGCGAGCAGTTGGAGGCCGAGGGCTGGACGCTGGTGGGCAACACTTTCGAGCGCTACC
>CAZVKB010000149.1:0-6263 GCA_964627505.1 uncultured Actinomycetes bacterium
CGCAATCACGGCATACCCGATGACGAAGGCGATCAGCGTCGCCACGATGGTCGGGCCCCACTGCACATTCGCGTCATCCCCGATTTTGGTGGCTTCGTAGAATCCGGAGGCCAACACCGCGGGAATCGCCAAGAGGAACGCGTAGCGGGTGGCTGCCTCACGGTTGAATCCCATGAGCAAACCGGTGGTGATCGTCGCCCCTGACCGCGAGACACCGGGGATCAGAGCCAGCGCTTGGCCCAGACCGAACAGCAGCCCGGAACGCATCGACAGGGTCTCGATGCCGCGGGTCTTTTTCCCGTAGTGGTCTGCAAGACCCAAAATCACGCCGAACACGATCAGCACAACCGACACCAACCATAGGTTGCGTGCGACTGTCTCGATTTGGTCGGCGAAAGTGAACCCCAATATGGCGATCGGAATGGTCCCCACGATTACATACCAGCCCATGCGGGCATCCAGTTGTCCTCGCAACTCCGGTTTCACCAAGGATCGGGCCCAGGTGGAGATAATTCGCGCGATGTCGTGCCGGAAATAGATCAGCACCGCCGTTTCGGTTCCGATCTGCATCACCGCAGTGAATGCCGCCCCGGGATCGCCCCAGCCGAAGATTTCGCTCAGCAACAGCACATGGGCGCTCGAGGAAACCGGGAGAAACTCGGTCAGCCCCTGCACGATCCCCAGCACAATGGCTTCGAACCAAGTCATGCCAGACCAGCCTCCGACACGAGTTCACTCATTGCTGTCACCGTGTCGATCCGCTCTTGCAAGGTCGCGGCGTAGGTGGCGACGGTCAGGGTTGTCACGCCCGCATCCGCGTAGGCGTGCAAGCGTTCGCGGATGCGTTCACGCGGCCCGATCAGTGACGTGCGGTCGATGAACTCCATCGGAACGGCAGCCATCGCGCCGGCGTGATCGCGCGCCAAGTAGCGGTCTTGCACTTCGCGCGCCTCCTCCTCATAACCCATGCTGCAGGCGAGCCGGTTGTAGAAGTTCTGCTCCCGCGACCCCATCCCGCCGATGTAGAGCGCGGCATAGGCCCGCAAAGGTGCGGCACAGGCGGCCAAATCCTCACCGATCACCACCGGCACGGTCGGCACTATGTCGAAGCCAGTCAAATCCAAGCCAACTTTCGCCCGACCGATGGCCAGGGAGGTTAATTGCTCGGATGCATATTCGGGGCTGAAAAAGATCGCCAACCATCCATCAAAGAGTTCCCCGGCGAGTTCAAGGTTCTTTGGGCCGATAGCCGCCAGATATGCCGGAATATGCTCCCGCACCGGATGCACCGTCAGCGTGAGCGCCTTTCCCGGACCGTCAGGTAGCGGCAGCGTAAAGAACTCACCGTCAAACATGACTTTCTCGCGCGCCAGCGCCTTGCGCACGATGGTGATGTACTCGCGGGTACGGGCCAACGGCTTGCCGAAAGCGACGCCGTGCCACCCTTCAGACACCTGCGGACCAGAAACTCCCAACCCAAGCCGAAACCGCCCCCCGGAGAGGGTGTCCAAAGTGGCGGCAGTCATGGCCGTGTTCGCCGGCGTGCGTCCCGGAATCTGGAAGACCGCACTGCCGACATCGATGTGCTCGGTCTGTGCCGCGACCCATGCCAGCACTGTGGCCGCATCCGACCCGTACGCTTCAGCCGCCCAGGCCACCGAGTACCCGAGCCGATCTGCCACCCTGGCCAACTCCAGATTGTCTGCGTCATTGCCCGCACCCCAGTAGCCGAGGTTGATACCGAGTTCCATGGTCGCCGAGCCTACGCCGTAGCACTTCGATGCCCGCGACACGACCCACTTGGCCCATCGACGTTTTTCTCCCGCGATCCGGATCACCCAGCAGGCGGTGACAACAGGTAGATTGCGAGTCGTGGAACAGCGCTCTTTGGGAGATACCGGCCTGCGGGTGAGTCGGCTTGCTCTTGGCACCATGACGTGGGGCCGGGGCACCGATGACCTGGACGCCCGCGACATTTTCACCGCCTTCATCGAAGCCGGTGGCACCCTCGTGGATTGCGCCGATGTCTATTCGGATGGGGAAGCCGAAAAGGTGCTCGGGCGGATCATCAGCGACCTCGACGTGCGCGATCGCGTGGTGCTGGCCAGCAAGGCAGTGTCCCGACCGGGCACGCAGCGTCGTTTCGATGCCTCTCGCGGTCATTTGCTGACGTCGTTGGAGCGCTCACTGCGACGGCTGGGCACCGACCACATCGATCTGTGGCAACTGCACGCCTGGGATCCTCGTACCCCGCTTGACGAAACCCTGGCCGCCGCCGATGACGCGGTGCGCGCCGGCAAGGTGCGCTACATCGGAGTTTCGAACTACTGCGGTTGGCAGACCGCAGCCGCGGCCATGTGGCAGCGTGCCCTCCCAGGCCGAGTGGCATTGGCCAGCACCCAAGTGGAGTACTCGCTGCTTGCCCGCGGGATTGAACGGGAAGTGGTACCCGCGGCGCACAACCTGGGATTGGGGATTCTCGCGTGGTCACCGTTGGGGCGCGGCGTACTCACCGGCAAGTACCGCTCAGGTGTGCCCAATGACTCCCGCGCCAGCAACAAAGCCTTTTCCACCTTCGTGCAGCCGTACTTCTCGGAACGCAGTCGCGGCATCGTCGACGCGGTGGTCACCGCCGCCGATGGTCTCGGTGTGACGCCGGTGGAAGTGGCGCTCTCCTGGGTGCGGGACCGACCGGGTGTCGTGGCTCCGATCGTTGGAGCGCGTACCCCGTGGCAGGCCGAAGTGGCGTTCGCCAGCGAAGAAATCGAACTTCCGGCCGAAATCTTGGCTGCGCTCGACGACGTCTCGGCGGTGCCACTGGGATATCCCGAGTTTGGGTGGAATCAGCGCTGAGGCGACCAGCGATCTGCAGACAGCCACGCTAGAAGAACAGCGTGCCTACTATCGGCGCCACAATCACTTTAGCGATCATCGCCGCCGGGTACACAAGAGCGTAGCCGAGGTTGACTCTGGGACTGCCCGAAGCAGAGTTGGCCTGCGCCAATACTGCGGGTTGCGTGGCAGCACCGGCGATCGTTCCCGCACACATCGGCCCGTCGAGCTTCCCAGTCGTTCGACCCAAAACCAGGAGGGCCGCGCCTGTCACAGTGGTCACCACCACACCCACAACCAGCACCAACCACACTTCGTTGTCGCCGAGAGCCGTCACCAAGGCCGGGCCTGCGGTGGAACCGGCGTACGCGAGAAAGAGCAGCATGCCCATCTGCCCGAGTGCGCCTGAGACCGCGGTCGGCAGGGTCCACACGATCGGTCCGGTCCGCATCTGTCGCCCCAGGATGAGACCCATCAGCAGCGAACCGCCAGCAACGCCGAGCGCAAACGTCTGCCCACCCGGTAGCGGCCAGCGCAGCAGACCGAGGAGTACTCCCAGCGAAAGCCCGAGGCCCAATCCGGCCGCGTTGACATGCGCTGCTCTGGTCTCAGAATCACCAAAGAACGCCGCGACGTCTTTCATCCCCTCCCGGGGTGCCACTACGCGCACCCGGTCGCCCAGCAGCAGCGGCAGATCTTCCGTCGCCAACAGATCGATGTCACCGCGACGAACCCGTGTGGCAGTGGCCCCGTAATGCCGACCCAGTTTCAAATCCCCCACCCGACGGCCGGCCAGGCTCGGGTCGGAGACCGTGAAGCGCCGAAAGTCCAGATCGCGACGATCCAGGTTTAATTGCACTGTCGAGGCGTGCCCGATATCCAGCGTGACCCGCGCAACCGTGTCCGGATCACCCACGACCGTGAGAATGTCCCCTTTGCGCGGCAACGTGACTGGCGTAGCTACATCGAGATCACCCGCATGCCCGGGCGCATCACCACGCATGATCCGGGAGAACGTCACGCGTTCGCCGTACATCTCTGCCAACGCCCCCAAATCGGGCAAATCACCGCGTTCCACCCGCACATTGCGCGACATGATGTCTTCGGTATCGGTGCCCTCAGCCTGCCTGCCGCGCAGCGCGATCGTGGCCACTGCGAGCATGCCCAACACGCCGTAGAGGTAGGTGAGCGAGTAGCCGACGATCGGGCCTTCACCCGGGATCTGTTCGCTGGCAGCCGCCAACGCCGGGGTGTTGGTGAGTGCTCCGGAATAGATTCCAGCAGCAGTGCCAGCATCCAAACCAGCCACATGAGCTAGACCCGCGGTCAGTGCGCCGGCCAATACCAGCACCACCACCGTGTAACCGATCACCCGACTGCCGCGTCTGAGCAAGCCGAAGAACGATGGCCCTGCTGCCAATCCCACCATGTAGGCGAACAGGGCGAGACCCAGGTTCCCGACCACCGCTGGTAGGACCAAGTCTGGATCCGCTGCTGACACCGCCAGTGCCGTGAAAAGCACTGCGGCGGGGCCCAGGCTGAGGCCTTTGATCTTGATCTCACCGAACAGCGATCCGATCCCGAGCAGCACTGCAATCAGCAGTACCGGGTTCTTTTCTGCAGCCTCTGCGATGGCCTGGGTAATGAAGCCGACATCCACGAAAGAATCCTTCCTATCAACTCGACGTTACTGCGCGCACTGGCCCGCAGCGGGGCACCCCAGCGATACGGTGAGTGATGACACATCGCGCTCCGTGGGTGTGTCGATTGAGTGCGAAGGGTGATTGGTATGCATCATCGGGGACAGATCGCCGCCGATCCACTGCCCGATTGGCTCATAGCCATGCAGACCGAGTTGGCCGCTGAGGTGATCACCACACATATTTCGTGGCTCCTGCTCACTTCGGAGTATGTCTTCAAACTCAAGCAACCTGTGCGATTTCCTTTCCTCGACTATTCCACGAGGGCGCAACGGTGGGAATGTTGCCGAGCGGAAGTTCAGCTGAATCGCCGCTACGCACCAGAGCTGTATCTGGGCGTAGTGGCCCTGGGGACTGAGCGGGAGCCAGCGGTGGTGATGCGGCGATTCCCCGAGTCCCAGCGGCTGGACCATGTGTGTGACCGCGGGGAATTGACTGTTGCGCATATGACAGAACTTGCCGAGGAGATTACTGCGCATTTTCGACGAGCTGCCACGCCCGATTCCGGCGCACGATATGGAAGTCCGGAACATGTGATCGGCCAAGCTCGGGAAACGATGCGGGAACTGCTGCAAGTAGTTACCTCGACCGTCCCCGCGCACCCGGATGCATGCGCCCCTGAGTTCGCCTCGCAGTCCGAGCTAGGCGCGCTCATGGCTGAGGTGGGGACGTTGCGGGTGGACTTCAGTGAGCTGGCGCAACAGGTGAACGCGCAGTTGTCGATTCGCCAACTTCAGGGCTGCGTCCGGGAAGGACATGGCGATCTCCATCTGAGCAATTTGGTACTGGTTGACGGTCATGTCACAGCATTCGATTGCATCGAGTTCAACCCCGAGTACCGCTGGCTCGATGTCGCTAGCGAAGTGGCGTTCCCCTATATCGATTTGCTGGACCACCGGCAGCCGGCCTTAGCTGGGTGGTTGCTCTCGTCGTGGCTGGAGAGCAGTGGCGACTATGCAGCCCTCTCGGTGTTTCGGTTCTACAGCGTGTACCGCACAGTTGTGCGTGCACTCGTGGCTGCGTTGCAGGGGAAGGTGACACAGGTGGCTCGCGAGGTCGCCACTGCGAGGTCTCTCGTATCCCCACGTCAGCCGACCCTGAGCATCACCCACGGCTGGTCCGGATCTGGTAAGACCACGGCTGCCGCGGCGCTCGTGCGGGCAGATCCACACGGGGGGACGGTACGAGTGCGCGCAGACGTCGAACGTAAACGGCTACACGGGCTCTCTGCGCTGACCAACAGTGCGTCGGGCGTGAACGCTGGCATCTACTCCGACGACGCACATCGACGAACCTATGACGTCCTGTTCGATGCCGCTGTGACAAGTGTGCGTAATGGCTGGTCGATCGTGGTCGATGCGGCGTTCCTGCGGGCCGGCGATCGCGCGCGGTTCGCAGAATTGGCCGCCACCACCGGGTGCAGGTTCGCCATTGTCGATTGTGCAGCGCCGCTATCGGTGCTGCAGGACCGCATCCGGGAGCGTTCAGGTGATGCGTCTGAGGCGACGTTGGACGTCTTGGCCGCGCAAGTTGCTGCTGACGAGCCGCTCAGCGCCGCGGAGCTGACTAGCGTCACCACGATCCGATGATCGGCTCCCCTGCACAAACTCATTGCTGATAAACGCCACACGGCGGCGCCACCGTGGGAAGTGGTGGCGCCGCCGTTGGGGGGGTGGGGGTGTTAGTTGATGGTGGTGTTGCGGAAGGTGGCTTTGCCGGTTGCGCTCCAGG
>CAZVKB010000150.1:0-6059 GCA_964627505.1 uncultured Actinomycetes bacterium
TCTCCAAAACCGGGGGTTGGGGGTTCAAGTCCCTCCGGCCCTGCGACGCGTACCGTAGTAAGTCCCGGCATCCGCCGAGGCTGTTTCGTTCCGATTTGGAGGACCCGTGAGCACGAGCGACGACGCTCGCGACCCCAACGACGAAGCGCGGGACGCTGATCAGGACGCCCCTGACGACACCACCGAGGCCACTGCCGCGAAAGCGGTGGTGACCGACAAGAAATCCAAGAAAGCCAAGAAGGCGAAGAAGCAGAGTCCGTTCAAGCGGTTCGCGCTGTTCCTGCGCCAAGTTGTGGCGGAGCTGCGCAAGGTCATCTGGCCCACCCGCAGCGAGTTGATCAACTACACCGTCGTGGTGTTGATCTTCGTGGTCATCATGGCCGTGATCCTCTCGCTGTATGACTTTGCTTTTGCCCGGCTCGTGTTCTGGATTTTCGGCGGCTAGTCGCTAGTCCGCCCCGAGAGCAGGAAGGTCCCCCGTGTCCGACACTGAAGAGACGATCGACGACGCCGCAGCGGCGCTCGCCGATGACGTTGTGCTGGCTGAGGAAGTGGCGCTGGCCGACGATGTCGCGCAGGCCGCAGCCGCCGACGAGGCGCTGGCAGCGGAGTTGGCGCACGCCGCTGAGTTGGAGGCCGAACACGATGCCCCGTCCGAGGGCGAGGCTGAACTTGTTGACGAGGACCCGCTGGCAGAGTTTCGCGCCCAACTCGAAGACGCCCCCGGCGACTGGTATCTCATCCACTCGTACTCCGGTTACGAGAAGCGGGTGAAGCAGAACCTGGAAAACGTGATCAAGCAAAACGATCTCGAAGATGACATCTTCCAGATCGAAGTGCCTGAAGAAACCGTGTGGGAGATCAAGCAGGGCCAGCGCAAGAAGGTCGATCGCCGCAAATTCCCAGGCTACGTGCTGATCCGCATGTATCTCACGGACACCACATGGTCGGCAGTGCGGGACACCCCGGCAGTCACCGGTTTCGTCGGGCAGTCGGATCGGCCCGTGCCGTTGTCGTTGGACGAGGTCATGCGGATGCTGGCACCGGAACCCAGCGCAGCCGAGGCCACCGCGAGCCAGGCGGCCGCCGCCGAAGCCGGGGCCCAAACCTTCCTCCCCGCCCGGCCCAGCACCGAAATCGATGTGGTGGTCGGCGATTCGGTGACCGTCATCGATGGCCCGTTCGCCACCCTGCACGCCACGATTTCCGAGATCAACCTCGACGCCGGCAAAGTCACCGGCTTGGTGGAGATCTTCGGTCGGGAAACCCCAGTCGAACTCAGCTTCAGCCAGATCCAGAAGAACTAGGAGCAGCACACTCATGGCCCCCAAGAAAAAGAAGGTCACCGGCCTCATCAAGTTGCAGATCAAGGCCGGCGCCGCCAACCCGGCACCGCCGGTGGGTCCGGCGCTGGGTCAACACGGCGTGAACATCATGGAGTTCTGCAAGGCCTACAACGCCGCGACCGAGTCGCAACGCGGCCAGGTGGTGCCGGTGGAAATCACCGTCTACGAAGATCGTTCCTTCACATTCGTCACCAAGACGCCGCCGGCTGCCAAGTTGGTGTTGAAGGCGGCCGGACTCGAGAAGGGCGCGCCCAACCCGCTCAAGCCCGTGGGCAAGATCAACCGCGGCCAGGTGCGCGAGATCGCCGAAACCAAGATGCCGGACCTCAACGCCAACGACGTTGAAGCCGCGATGAAGATCATCGAAGGTACGGCGCGTTCCATGGGGATCGCAGTCGTCGACTGACCCCGACCGGCCGACCACACTTGCGCACTGCGCGGGTCGGCCACCGCAAGTTTTGACTGCCGCAGCAGCGTCAGTCGCCCCCGGGCGCAACCGCGCAACGGGTTCGTGGGAGGGCTCAAGCCGAGCCCAGCGACCACATCACCGGGGCACACCGGTGAGGAGAGGTAATGAACATGGCAACACATGGCAAGAACTACCGCACGGCGGCCGCGGCGATCGACCGCAGCACGACCTACGCGGCCGAAGAGGCGATTGCCAAGATCAAGGCGTTTCCACCCGGGAAGTTCGACCAGACGGTCGAAGTTGCCCTGCGCCTTGGGGTGGACCCGCGCAAGGCCGACCAGATGGTGCGCGGCACCGTCAACCTGCCCCACGGCACCGGTAAGACTGCCCGCGTGGTGGTGTTCGCCACCGGCGACAAAGCCGAGGCAGCGCGCGAGGCCGGCGCCGACTACGTCGGCAGCGACGACCTGCTCGAGCGCATCAAGGGTGGTTGGCTGGACTTCGATGCCGTCGTGGCCACCCCGGACCAGATGGGCAAGGTCGGGCAACTCGGCCGCGTACTCGGTCCGCGCGGCTTGATGCCCAACCCCAAGACCGGCACCGTCACGATGGACGCGGCCAAGGCCGTCGCCGAAATCAAGGGCGGCAAGATCGAGTTCCGGGTAGACAAAAACGGCAACCTGAACTTCATCGTCGGCAAGGTGTCGTTCAGCAGCGACGCCCTGCTGGACAACTACCGGGCCGCCCTCGACGAGGTGCAACGGCTCAAGCCGTCGAGTTCCAAGGGCCGGTACATCAAGAAGGCCACCATGAGCACGACGATGGGCCCGGGTGTGCCGTTGGACCCGAGTCGGCTCACCTCTGAGGACTGACCGCGACGGGTCCCCGGACGTCACAGAGTTCGGCTCGGGGACCCGCCCCACCCCGCCCGTGGGGGGCTGAAAGCGCCGCGGGTATGCTCAACCCACCAAAGACCGCCGGTCACACGAGTCGTGTGTGAAAGCCCGCACTGGGCGCCTGCGCAGGTGAACCGTTCAGCGCCCGGCAAGCGGCGCGCCCCGGCCACCTGTGCCGGGGCTTTTTGCGTGCCACCACCGCCCGCATCGTCGGTCAACCACACGGGTGCTCACGCGCACGTGTCCACCAACTTCGGCCGAATCCGTCGGCCGCACCGAATCGAAGGAGTCCCATGGCTCGTCCCGACAAGGAACAAGCCGTCGCAGAACTCGCCGAGGCATTCCGCTCGTCGTCTGCCACGGTCCTCACCGAATACCGCGGTCTGACCGTGGCCCAAATCTCGGAATTGCGCCGTACCCTCGGTAGCACCGTCACGTTCACCGTGGTCAAGAACACCCTGACCAAGATCGCGGCCAAGGATGCCGGAGTGGAAGGTCTGGACCCGTTGCTGGTTGGGCCCAGTGCGCTGGCTTTCATCGAGGGCGACCCGGTGGAGGTGGCCAAGGCGCTGCGCACCTTCGCCAAGGAGAACCCGGCGCTGGTGATCAAGGGTGGCTTCATGGACGGCCGCCTGATGACCGCTGCCGATGTGTCCAAACTGGCTGATCTGGAATCCCGTGAGGTGCTCCTGGCCAAGCTCGCCGGCGCGATGAAAGCGTCCATGGGCAATGCCGCCGCGCTGTTCAGCGCACCCCTCACCGGCTCTGCGCGGCTCTTTGAGGCGCTGCGAGCCAAGCAAGAGACCACGGCTGCGGCACCCGCCGACGCCGACCAGGGCTGAGGCCCACCACCGACAGGTGGCCCAAGCCCGGGCCGCTGCCAACCGTAGAGAAAGGACCCGCCACCATGGCGAAGCTCTCCCAAGAAGAACTGATCGACGCTTTCAAAGAAATGACCCTGATCGAGCTCAGCGAGTTCGTGAAGGTGTTTGAAGAAACCTTCGACGTCAAGGCTGCGGCCCCGGTGGCCGTCGCCGCCGCTGCTGCCCCCGGCGCCCCGGCCGAAGCTGCCGCCGCTGAGGAGAAGGACGAGTTCGACGTCGTGCTCGAGTCCGCTGGCGAGAAGAAGATCCAGGTCATCAAAGAGGTGCGGGCGCTCACCAGCCTCGGCCTGAAGGAAGCCAAGGACCTTGTGGAAAGCGCCCCCAAGCCGGTGCTCGAGAAGGTCAACAAGGACGCCGCGGACAAGGCCAAGGAAGCTCTCGAAGGCGCTGGCGCCACCGTCACCCTGAAGTAGACCGCGCAGCCATATCGTGCGCCTCGGCGCACGCTGCAAAACGAGCCCGACCACTTCGGTGGCGGGCTCGTTTTGCATGTCCGCGGCCGATCGCCAGGCTCGCGACCCGGCAGCGAGTTGGGCTTTTTCCACAATCTTCGGAGCGCCAGGCTTGACGAAAGTGGGGGGTTGGGTCGTATTGTCATGCCAGCCTGCATTCGCCGATCACCCCCCGGGTGGACGGGCGCGGTAGCGTGGGATATTGTTGGTCCTTGCGCCCCCATCCTGTTCCAAGGATTTTTCCTGCCCTGTTCCGGGTGAGAGGACCTTGGTGCGCTCCCGGGGGTGCTGACGAGAGTTCCGGCCCTTGGAAGGATCCGTCTTGGCCTCCCGCCCTGTTTCCGCTTTCCCCCGCGTCTCCTTCGCGAAAATTCGTGAGCCCCTTGAGGTGCCTGACCTGCTGGAGTTGCAACGACAGTCATTTGACTGGCTGCTCGGCAACGAGCGCTGGCAGGACCGCGTCGCGCTGGCATTAGACGAAGGCATCGACGACGTTCCCACCACCTCCGGTCTGGAGGAGATCTTCGAAGAGATCGGTGCGATCCCGGACAACCGCGACTCCATGAGTCTGTCGTTCCGCGATCACCGCTTCGACGACCCCAAATACACCGAAGAGCAGTGCCGTGAGAAGGACCTCACCTACTGCAAACCGCTGTTCGTCACCGCGGAATTCATGAACAAGGAAACCGGCGAAATCAAGTCGCAGACCGTGTTCATGGGCGACTTCCCGATCATGACCGACCGGGCCACGTTCATCATCAACGGCACTGAGCGCGTGGTGGTCAGCCAACTCGTGCGCAGCCCCGGGGTGTATTTCGAGCGAGCCCACGACAAGACCTCCGACCTCGAACTGCCCACGTCGAAGGTCATCCCCAGCCGCGGTGCCTGGCTGGAGTTCGACGTCGACAAGGCCGGGCTGGTGCAGGTGCGGATCGACCGCAAGCGCAAGCAACTGGCCACCGCGCTGCTGATCGCCCTCGGCATGACCGTCGAGGACATCCGCGAACGCTACGGGCGCTACCCCGCCATGATGGACACGTTGGAGAAAGAAATTGCCGCCAGCAAGTCCGGCGCCGGCATCACCCGCGAAGAGGCGCTGGTCGACATCTTCAAGCGGCTGCGGCCAGGTGAACCGCAGAGCGCGGAGGCCGGCGAGAACCTGCTGAACAACCTGTACTTCCGACCGAAGCGCTACGACCTGGCCAAGGTCGGTCGCTACAAGGTAAACAAGAAGCTCGGTCTGCACCTGCCGCTTGAGCAGTCGGTGCTCACCCTCGACGACATCGCCGCCACCATCGAGTACCTCGTGCTGCTGCACGAAGGTCAGACCGAGATGCTCAGCCCCACCGGCCCGGTGCCGGTGGAGACCGACGACATCGACCACTTCGGCAATCGGCGGCTGCGGACAGTCGGCGAACTGATCCAAAACCAGATCCGCACCGGCCTCAACCGCATGGAGCGTCAGGTCAAGGAGCGGATGAGCACCCAGGACGTGGAGGCGATCACGCCCCAGAGCCTGATCAACATCCGCCCGGTCACCGCTGCGCTGAAGGAATTCTTCGGCACCAGCCAACTCAGCCAGTTCATGGACCAGACCAACCCGCTAACCGGTCTCACCCACAAGCGCCGCCTCTCGGCCTTGGGCCCAGGTGGACTCAGCCGGGAGCGGGCGGGCTTCGAAGTACGCGACGTGCACCCCAGCCACTACGGCCGGATGTGTCCGATCGAAACTCCAGAAGGCCCGAACATCGGTCTGATCGGGAGCTTGAGCACCTTCGGTCGGGTCAACGAGTTCGGCTTCATCGAGACGCCCTACCGCCGCGTGGTGGACGGGGTGGTGACCGACGAGATCCATTACCTCACCGCCGATGAAGAAGACCGCCACATCATCGCCCAGGCCAACGCCTTGCTCGGCCCCGACAACGCCTTCTCCGAAGAGCGGGTGCTGGTGCGGCGCAAGGGTGGCAAGGTCGACTACGTGGTGCCGCGCGACGTGGACTACATGGACGTCTCGCCCCGCCAGATGGTGTCTGTGGCCACGGCCATGATCCCGTTCCTGGAGCACGACGACG
>CAZVKB010000151.1:0-5982 GCA_964627505.1 uncultured Actinomycetes bacterium
AGGCGGCGATCGCGATCAGCGCAGACATCAGCAATGCACCGGCCGCGTCCGACCACACTTTCGTGATGGCCAGCCGCAGTAGCCGACTGGTGCTTGTTGGCGAACTGGGCAACAGCGCCACGAGTTGCGTGGCCTCCTCGCTGATGGCCGCGGCTGAAGCAGCGTCCACCTTCGCCACCTCGGGGGTCGTACGCCGCTCGCTTGTCTGCACCGCTGGCCACGCCATCAGCCAATCGCCGCGATGCCAATGCAGGGCGACCATCCCATGTTGATCGTGACAACCCACCAGCGGTGGGCCTTCCTGACGCCACCATCGGCTGGGGAGTCGGACCGTCCGGACGCGAGCCCCACACGCCTGCGCTACAGCCTGTAAGGGCGCTACCCCACGAGCACACAGGGATTCTGCGCGCTGCAACGCAGCATCATCGGTGTCGAGACCCACCTCATGGGCCACCCACCAGATTGCGCCGAGTTCCGCCGGAGGAGCCGCGCTGGTCGAACCGGCATGCTCGAACGCACCGGAGAGCGCCACCACACCGGCGGTCATCTCCCGTGCGGCGGCATCAGCACCGTCGGCCAGCCGCGCCGCGCGCGCTTTGTCATCGGTCGTCTGCCGCTGACCGATGGCCGCGATACCCAGCTGACCGATCACGTCAAGGGCATCGATCCACGTGTCCACATCCTCCACAGGTGGGGCTGGGACGGCAGCGATCCGAGTGTGCAGACCGCTGGTGAGCCAGGCGCCACGGGTAATGGGGATCGCCCCGTCACGTGTGCCGATCGTGGCCTGTGACCAGCCGCACCAACGCGCTCCACCGGCCACCACCCGTAACCAACCGAGCACACTGCGGTCCTCGGGGGAGGCGGGCTCGGTAGTCGCCACCACATGCTCACCTGGGGCTAACCGCAGCGGCTGCTCGGCGGGGGCGATCACTCGTTCCACCCAGGTCTCACCACGGGCGGCATCACCGACGGCGCTGATCCAGCCCTCCACGTCGGACTGTCCGCGCGTGGCCAACACCTCAGCCACATCTAAAGTCCGCACCTTGGTTCCGGGCATCCCGGTGAGAAACAGGCGACGACCGTCCGGGGTCGCTGCGCAACCGACCGCAACGGTGCCGGCGGCCAGGGTGGCGAACGGCAGGCGTAGGCCGTCGGGATGTTCCACAAATACCAGCATCGACCCCACTTCCACCCACACCACTTCACCGCGCTGGGGATGAAGGCCGTGTGCGCCCGAGAGAGAAACGCCGGTCATTCGGTCATCACCAGCCTGGCGTAGGTGCCATCGAGGGCCAGGAGTTGCTCGTGCGTGCCGCGCTCCACGATCACGCCGTGGTCCAGCACGATTATCTCGTCGCTGTCCCGGACTGTGGAAAGTCGGTGGGCCACCACCAGCGACGTGATCCCGCGTCGGCGCACCGCCTCGTCGATGCGTTGCTCGGTGGTGGGGTCCAGGGCACTCGTGGCTTCATCGAGCACGAGCAGGCGGGGCTGACGGACGAGGGCGCGAGCGATTTCCATCCGCTGCCGCTGGCCGCCGGACAGGTCCCAGCCGCCCTCGGTGAGCACGGCGTCCAGACCACCCGGGCGGTCGGTGACCAGATCGGTCAACTGGGCGTCGGTGGCGGCGCGCCACACCTCGTCGTCTGGGATGCTGGGATCCCAGAGTGTGATGTTGTCGCGGATGGTGGCGGCAAAGATCATCACCTCCTGGCTCACCATGGCCACCGCGTCGGCCAACACGGCAGGGGAGTGTTCGCGTCGCGGCCGACCATCAATGAGCACCAACCCGGACCACGGCTGGTAGAGCCCGACGACCATCCGGGAGATCGTGGATTTCCCGCAGCCAGACGGTCCCACCAGCGCCACACGATGGCCGGGAGCGATGTCTAGGCTGATGCCACGGACCACCGGATCACCCAATCGGGAGTACCCGAACGTGATATCGCGCAACGTCAATGCGCCGTGGATGCTGCCCGGGGCGCAGGGCGCAGGCGCATCGCCTGCGGCAGGTTCTGGAGGCCATTCCGGCTCGATATCGGCAGCCAGGATGTCGTCTACCTGGTCGAGACTGGCACGTAGCACCTGTGCGCTATCCAACGCAATCACCAAGCTGCCCACCGGCCCGAGTAGCACCCCGGAGAGCGCGAGGACTGCCAGTAGCACACCTGGGTCCAGTCGACCGGCGGCGATCTGCGCCATGGCCACGCCGACGATGATGATGAACCCGACCCCTCGCATCAGCGTCGCGATCAGGTTCAAGGAGAGATGGCGCAAACCGGCCGTCTGCTGGGCGGCCATCAGCCGGTTCTGCGCGGCGATCCCACGCGTGATGATGCCTTCTTCGGAGCCGGCAGCTTTGATCGACTCGATCTGCGAGAGCGACGTGGTGGCCACGATCCCGGCCTGCACGATGGCCAGCACGAGCGTGGCCGACAGCTCTCGCCACGCTCTAATGGTCCGGCGCATCCGCAGCGCGATTAACACCACGATCACCAGGGCGACCAGGCCGGTCAGCGGGTCGAT
Organism: uncultured Actinomycetes bacterium; assembly: GCA_964627505.1. Classification (GTDB taxonomy): domain Bacteria; phylum Actinomycetota; class Actinomycetes; order S36-B12; family UBA10799; genus JACJWR01. Next base: position 2,530 of record CAZVKB010000151.1, read on the forward strand.
GATCAGCAGAATCACCAGTGCCACCCCAGCTGTGAGCAGACCGGTGGTGGTGGTGATCGTGAGCTGCGCGACCCCCTGGCTGAGGAAATCGATCAGCAGCGCTCGCTGAGAGATCGCGGCGGCGCCGCGTTGGGCGTGGAAAGAAGCCGGGAGATCCAGTAGTCGTTGCACCACACTGGCTTGTACCCGGATCGAGATCTTCGACGTCAGCCGGGTGCCCAACACCCCCTGGATCGACAACAGCAGGGTTTGCACCACGAGCGCAACCACCAGCCCGAAGACTATGCCGAGAGCCGCGATCCCAAGCAGACCTGACAACTCGTTGCCGTACTGCTGCATCAACTGCGGCACGAGCATCATCGGGATCAGCAGCAGCGTGGCTACCGCCGCGGCGGCCGCCACCGACGGACCGATCCGGCCGGCGGCGCGCGCCAACCGGCTCACCAGGGACGCCCGCTTGCCACCGGGGACAAAGTCCACCCCTGGGCGTAGCGTGATCACCTGCCCGGTGAATGCATCGCTGAATGCCTCGTCAGAGATTCGAAAATCGCCGATTTCCGGGTCGTTGATGCGCCACCCGGCGGGTTCCCAGCCTTCCAAAACCACGAAATGTGTGAAGCGCCAGTGCAGGATTAATGGCAATTCCGCCGACATCTCACGCAATTCCGCGAGTTCACAGAAGGTCTGGGTGGCCACCAATCCGTATGCCTGGGCCCCGGTGATGAGAGTGCGCGCCGTCGCCCCGTCGCGGGAGACCCCGGTGGCAATCCGCAACTCGTCGAGCGAGACGAAGCGCCCGTGATGTGCCAACACCATCCCCAGACACGCGGCACCGCATTCGGCTCGTTCAGTCTGCAGCACGCCGGGCACGCGCACCCGGATTCGTCGTGGGGTGGAACTGCTGACAGTTGGTCGGGCCATTACAGGCCCCACAAAGCGGCCAGCAGGGTGCGCTCCGACTGGATGATGGTGGCTGTCACAGCCGTCCCCGGCGGTAGTTGGGTGTTGGCGGTCACCGTGACCAGGACCACCGGTTCAGGGGACTCTTCGGTGGACATGGCCAACGCGGCATCGGCCACCGCGGCGGGCACCGGGGCACGGTCGATTTCGGTGACACTGCCGGTGGCGCTCATACCCGAGCCATAGCTCAGATCCACGCGCTGGCCGATTTCGACCGGGCCGGCAGTGGCCTCGGGCACCTGTACCAGCAACTTCGTGCCGCTCTCCGGTGGCAACAACTGGGTCACCACCGTACCGGTGTCTACGACTGCGCCGGCGGCGGCAAGTTGCTGCCAAGCGGTGCCCGGCAAGGGCGAGACGATCACCAGGTCGGTTCCGTTCGCCGCCTTTCCACCGGCCACCACCTGGCCGGCCGACATGAGATCTCCCTCCGTCACCAGCACACTGGTGATGACCCCCGTGGTGGGGCTGGCCGCGTTGATGATGCCGGGAGGCGCGACTGCCCGCCCATGTGCCGCCACACCTTGCACCCGCACCGTGTTTCCGGCGTAGACGACACCGGCCACCAGGGCGATGGCGATCCCCGCGATTGCCAGCCAGATCCGGCGAGACGTGAGTAGCAACAGGTTGTCCAAAGTGGATGGCACATCGAGTTGCCGAAGAGCTTCCGCCCGAAACTGCGGTCCAACCTGCTTCGGTTGTTCCGGATCGCGACGCTCGACGATCTCATAGATCTCGCCGAGCACGTCTGAGGAACCCGCCGGGGGCCTTCTGATGTGTTCATCCGGGGCCATACTCCGACATTAGTGCTTGAATCTCCATGTGTACTCAACGCTGCGCCTTACGACGAACGGCACGACGCTTACTGTGCGTTTCCACAATCTGGACGCCGATCTGCTCAACGGCCAGGTATTCACGGATCTCGATCAACTAGGGGCCAGACTCGCGCGGGACCGCAGCATCCGAGCGGTGATCATCACCGGACCGCGGCCCGGCATCTTTGCTCCGCATTACGACCTCGCAGAAATCCTTGCTGGCGCCCAGGAATTGGGCCTGCACACGCCCTATCCGCTAGCCCGGGCAACGTTGAGCGTGGTGGCTGGAGCCTTGCGCATACCGGGGGCGCAGGCTGGTTTGCGTCGAACCCCGCTGGCCGGGGTGGTGGCGATGCTCACCACACATCGCGCGTTGGCACAGCTCGAACGACTGCCGCAAGTGGTGATCGCGGCGATCACCGGCGACGCGCTGGGCGGGGGCTGCGAGGTGGCGTTGGCCTGCGATGTGCGGATCATGGCCGATGGGCCGTACTTGATCGGGTTGCCGGAGATTTCGGCTGGGATTCCACCGGGGGCGGGCGGCAGTGTCCGCTTGGTGCGCACAGTGGGCCGCTCCCGGGCGACCGCGATGATGATGCGCGCCCGACCGCTGAACCCGAAAGATGCTCTGACCGCCGGGCTGGTCGATGACGTGGTGGCAGCCGACGAGGTGCTGGCGCAGGCCCAGGACCTCGCTGACCGAGTCGCGCAGTGGAACCCGGCAGCTATCGCCGCCGCCAAGCGCTCGATTGCTGCGGCCGTGGGCTCACCAAAGGCGTTTCGGGTAGAAGCCGCGGGTTTCATCGCAACGGCCTCGGCCACCCCAGCCCAGGAACGATTGGCCGAATTTGGGCGCGCGGAACGCAACGCCAGTCCTTGGCGAGATCGCACCTGGCTAGATTTCTGAGCGCACCCCCTGCTTGCCCTCTCCCGGAAGTGCGAGGACCTCCCGTTAGTTGCCCAGGCGCGCGTTACAACCAGCGACTCATCGCGCGCTCGGCCATCGCGGTGATCGTCAATGACGGGTTGACCCCGACGTTGGCTGGCACCGCCGCCCCGTCCAGAACCCGCAGGCTCGGGTAACCGAATACTCGATGGTCGGTGTCGATCACCCCCGCTTCTGGGGAATCTCCGATCACCGCCCCGCCCAAGATGTGGGCGGTCGCACCGACTCCGAACACACTGTCCAATAGCGTGCCGTAGGCGGCGCCACCGCTGGCTTGCGCCACCGCGACCCCGGCGGCATCAGCTTGGGGAAGATGCGAAGGTATCGGCGACCGGTCGGCGGCTGCGGCGGAACCCAGCGTCCATCCCCACGGCCGACGCCGATACACCAGAGTCATTTCGTTATCGACGTGCTGCATCACGGTGAGCACAGTGATCCGCCGGTGCCAGTCCCTCGCCCGGAGGTTTTCGGTCGCGCGCCACGGGTGCCGTGCGATCGCCGCCAACGTGGCGCGCCGACGCGCTTGCGGCTCTTGCTCGCTCACGGCCGGACTGAGGTAGTACTTCATAAATGAATATGACTTCGGAAACCGATTATTGGTCACATGGGTGCGTGCATCCACGTAAAAGTGACTGGAAATCGTGGCACCGCCACTGACATCGGAACCCGCGGGCGCCAGCGTGGCGGCAAATGCTTCCGAGTTCGTGCGGACTTTGGTGCCGAGGGTATCCG
>CAZVKB010000152.1:0-5793 GCA_964627505.1 uncultured Actinomycetes bacterium
AACGCGGCTTGGGCGCGATCCACAGCAACGTCGGCAGTAAACAACTTCACCACGCCGTAGCCCACGAGTCCAAGTAGGAAGACGACCACGACCAGTCCAAACACTCGCAGCGGAGTCCAGCGCGCGGGGCGCTTGGATGGCGTGGGAGTAGGATCCGGGGCACCCGCGGACGGAGGTTGGCTGGTCATGGCTGCCATCATGACACTTGGACCAATATCCGGTTAGGGAATCTGCTGAATGTCCTCGGACGGCGGCCAAGGTTCTGCCCGCCCAAAAAGGTAACCTTGCCCGAGACCCCAGCCGAGATCTCGCAGCGCCACAACCTGCGCCTGGTCCTCCACACCTTCCGCGATCCGCAGCAGCCCCAACCTCTGGGCGAGATCGCTGATCCCAGCAACCAGTCGTTGCGTCCACTCGCCGCCTGGCCCAGACAACCGCTGGGTGAAGGTGCGATCGAGTTTGACCCCAGTCACCGGATAGTCCCGCAATGTGGCGAAAGAGGCGAATCCGGTGCCGAAATCATCAACATGCAGTCCCACACCCAACTCCCGCAACCGGTTGACATCTCGCACACCGGCAGAGCTCAAGTGCATCAGTTCCTGCTCGGTGACCTCGATGATCAACCGGGCAGGGTCGGCGTCGGCCTCCCGGAGCAGTGCGATGATGCGATCCCCGATGCCAGCCTGCGAAAGCTCCGAGGGCGACATATTTACGGACATCGTGCGGCCCTCGGGCAGATTGGGCAGCGTGTGGATAGCTGCGGAGATCACTGCCCAGCCAAGTTCTCGGGTCAGGCCGAGTTCGTCGGCAGTTCCAATGAACTCAGCTGCTGGAATCACTCCTTGCGGCGTCACCCACCGGGCCAAAGCTTCGTATCCAACAACCGTGCTGGCAGTCAGGTCCACCACAGGTTGAAACCAAGCATGGAACTGTCCGGCTGCCAAACCTTCGCGAATCCGAGCGCCCATGTCCAAGCGCCGGGCGGCGGCCGCACGCATTGCCCCATCAGACAACTCCCAGCGGTTCTTACCCCCGGCCTTCGCCATGTACAGCGCACTGTCCGCCTCGCTGAGCAATTCCGAAGCATCGCCACCTCGGCCCGACACGCCAATCCCGATGCTGACACTCGTGGTCAACTGGCGGTCCAACGCAGAGATCGATGATTCTGCCACCGCGTCCCGAATCCGCTGCGCGACGATTGTGGATTCCGTCGGTTTGCGCAGGCCGGTGAGGACGGCAGCGAACTCGTCGCCGCCCAAACGGCCCACCACGTCACTTGGCCGCACCTTCAGGGCAATCCGTCGCGACACGCCCATCAACAACTGGTCCCCAGCGGCGTGCGAAATCCCGTCGTTGATGATTTTGAAATTGTCCACGTCGATCACCAACACAGCTACGAATCGATCGGGCTCACACTCAGCGAGGCTGTCTGCGAGTGCTGTCAACACCGCGTGGCGATTGCGCAATCCGGTCAACAAGTCATACGACGCGCTGTAGGCGAGGTCAGCCTGCGCGGCGGCCGCAGACTGCTCCGCCCGCACCTGCGCGGAAATATCGCGGGCGATGATCAGTGCGCCCTGAGTCTGTCCGTTGTCGTCGTGCACAGGGGAACATAGGCACTCGGTCCACAACCACCCTTGTGCAGCGGACCGCAGGCGGACCCTGGTCAGCGCGCGGTCCTCTGCATCTACCGCGTCGACCGCTCGGGTGAAGGTTTCAACATCGTCTGGATGGACAAGTTCAGTGGAACGCTCCCCGAGCACGTCCGACTCCGCTAGCCCCAGCACTGTCTGCAGCGACGGCGACAACCACACCCAGCGTCCGGCTTCCACCCGCATCACAATGTCGCCGGCGTTGTCGGCAATCAGTCGATACGCCTGTTCGCTGCGCGCCAACTCTTGTTCGACAGATTTTTGCACGCTGATGTCAATCACCTGCGCGATCAGCGCTACCGCCGTACCATCCGGGGCGCGCATTGAACCCACATGAAAACTCGCCCACGCGGGGTCACCGGCTGAGTCGAGGAATCGCATTTCGACGGCGGCCGAGTCCAGGTTGCCACTGACGACTTCGGCGAACGCGCTGCGACTGACGTCCAAATCAGCGGGGTGGGTCAGGTCCCAGATCGAACGGCCGAGCAATTCCGCTGCCTCACGGCCGGTGATCTGACTCAGCGCCGGGTTGAGTTCCAGGATCACACCATCAGGCGCTAATACCGCTAGTCCAGTTGGGGCATCCAGGGTGAACTGTTGAAACTTGCGTTCGGCGAATTCTCGGGCCTCGCGTTCGAACACGACTGCGGTCGTATCCCTGATGAGCAAGATCGTGGCGACAGTGGATCCATCCGCTCCTTGTCGACGCACCCGCCGAACATGCCACCACACCATGTCCCCGTCAGGTCGACGCACATGCACGTCTGTCACATCGCGCACCACGGCATCCGCGTTGGTGGTCGCCTGCGATTCCAGCGCGGGTGGTTCGGGGGCAAAAAACTCCGGCAAGCGGGGCATAACGGAGGTGAGGGTACGTCCAGTCAACTCGCTATGCGGCACTCCCAGGAGGTGCGCCATCGCCGGATTGGCGTACACACCGACACAATCGGCATTTGCGATCCACACGCCGGTGTGCAAGTGGTTGAGGACGTCGGCGATGTGCTCCGGCTTGAGGTCGCCGCCACCCGGGGACGAAGAATCTGGCGGCTGTTCCGGAACGTCGAGACGCAATTCCACTCCGAAAGTATGTCAGGGGCAAAGCCCTGCACGCATGTCGCCGTGTGACCTCAATCTTGGTCAACCGTGACGAAATCGATTAAGCGCTCAACTGGTGCGAGCAGGTCTGGCTCCAAGTCGCTGTAGGTCCGTACAGTGCGCAGAATCCGGCGCCATGCCGTCGGTTCGTCGCACTGCCAGTCCAACGCATCGATCACCCCCTGCTTCCAGGGTCGTCCTGGTGGTACGACCGGCCACCTCTTGATACCAAGCGCGGTGGGTTTCACCGCTTGCCAAATGTCCACGAAAGGATGGCCTGCAACCTCAATGTAGGGCTCGAATTGGGTGCGCGCCGCTGCCGCGAGTCGCGATTCTTTGCTATTGGCAATGGTGTGGTCGAGCAGCACCCCGATCCGCCGCTGTGGCCCCGGGGAAAATTCCGCCAACTGGACCAGGAGGTGATCTGCACCGTGCAACGGCTCCACCACCACGCCTGCCACCTGCAAATCGTGTCCCCACACCTGCTCCAGCAATTCCGCGTCGTGGATTCCCTCCACCCAGATTCGGCTCGCCCGTGCGACTTGGGCCGCCGCATCACGAACCTGAACCGATCCTGATCTACTCCGCACCGGTGCGGTCCCGGATGGCGCAGACGGACGAAACAGGGTCACGGGTGCACCATCGATCAGGAACCCGGCCGGGGTCAGGGGAAACCAGCGGCGTACGCCCCGCCGATCCGCAAGTTCAATGGCCCAGCCAGAGGTGGTTTTGTCTACAGCGACCACAGCGCCGCAGAATCCGGAATCGGCACACTCCACCACCAATCCCGCAGTCAGCGGTATACGGGTGGGAGATGGTGTCGCGTGGCGGTGCGGGTCATTGCTCAGGACATCTCTGCCGTAGCGGTCACTCATGACGTCATTCTCGCCGCACCGATTCTAATTCCGGCGCCACGGCCACAACCGAACACTCTCCGCATGCAACTCCGGATCTTCGTAGCCACCTTTGCGCACCGGAGGGGGCGTGGCTTCTTCGACATCTTCCGCTGCTGAGCCGTCGGATGGGCTCTGCGCCGGATGTGCCGCTGATTGGGCCGTCGCCGGGTCCGCTGCTGAATCGACGCCTGGGCTGGCTGTGGTGTCCAGAGTGCTGGTATCCAACGTTGGGGGTTCGACAGCAGCGTGAGCGTCGACCGTCTCGACTACATCTTGGGGATGCGCCCGGCCAGAGAGATGGGCGGACAACCTGGCAGCGCGCACGCCGGCTGAGATGCTGTGCCACATGCGACCGTCACCGAGTCGGTCAATAAATCCCGCGTGGGCCAACACCTGTCGAGCTTGGTAAAACACCCGCACCAGGTAAAGCTCAATCCCTCGTTCCGTGAGCTGTTCGAGCAACAACTCCAAGGAGTCAATGCTGGTGGTGTCGAGTTGGCTGCTGGCTTCCATATCGAGCAGCACCACTCGCACAGCCGGGTCCGCGTCGACGCAGCCGATGACTCGATCGTGCACCTCAGTGGCGTTTGCCCAAAACAAGGGCGCGTCGATCCGGATCACCATGATGCCGTCGTAGGTCTTCCGCTCGGGGTGGCTGCGGATGCTGCCCCAGGCGGCTTTTTCGTCGGGCACTTTGCCCATGATTTCCAAGTCCACGCGGCTGGACCGATACACAATGCCGAGCACCGCCAGCCCAACTGCGATCAATAACCCGTAGAGCGGTCCGAAGATCAAGACTCCGATCATGGCGGCCATGCTGGAGGTGAAGTCGTTGCGTCTGATTTTCTTGTAGCGGCGGATCGCCTTGAGGTCCATGAGACCCCACACCGCTTGAATCACGATCGCAGACAGCACAGCTTTGGGCAGCGGCGCCAGCAGACCGGCAAGTGCGATGAGTACGAACACGACAATGATCGCAGCAATCAGCCCGGTCATCTGGGTATGGGCGCCGGACCGAATTCCGGCCGCAGTTTTGGACAGCGAGCCCGCTACCCCCATGCCACCAGACACGCCGGAGGCGATATTTGCCGTCCCAGCGGCCAGAAACTCCTGATTGGAGTCCACTGTGTAGCCCTCTTTGGCAGCGAACAACCGGGCCGCGCTCAGCCCCTCCGCCAACCCCACCATGGCGAGTGCCAATCCACCTGCGAGCACCGGCGGGATATCCATGACCCCGATGGACGGCAGTGACAACGGCGGCAGACCCTGCGGCACTGAGCCGACCACGATCACACCCCGGTCCCCGAGCCCGATGGCCGCGGAAATGCCGATTCCGGCCATCAGCACAACCAAGCCCCACGGCACGCGGGGCACAAATTTGGCGCCCAGGAAGAGCACCGCCAGCGACAGGATCCCGACCACCGCAGTGAGACCGTTCACAAGACCAAGAGAGGTCAGGATGTGAACCACCCGAGCGGGCACGTCCCCGGACTCCGGGGGCATGCCGAGCAAACTGGGGATTTCTCCCAGCACGATCAGCAGCACAAGACCAAACACGAATCCGGTCACGATCGGCTTCGAGAGAAACTCTGCTGCCCAGCCAAGTCGTGCGATGCCGCCTGCGAGTAGTCCGAGACCGGCACCGATTGCCAGTGCGGAGGTCAACGCTACTGCGCGCGCCGGGTCACCCTGGGCCATGTCCGCTACCAAGCTGCCGGAGAGCACCGAGACCGTGGAGACCGGCCCGACAACCAGGTGTGGTGATGATCCCACCATGGCGTAGGCCACCAGGGCCAGTGGAATCGAGTACAACCCGACGAGCAACGGGACGCCGGCGATCCCGGCGTAACCCAGGGACTGCGGGACTGCGAGGGCAGCAACAACAAGACCCGCGAGAATATCGCCGGCCCAATAGCGGGTGCGGTAGTGCGTGATCCAGTTGGTGCCAGGGAGAATCCGGCCCAGTTGATGCAGTACCCGCAGCCGCCGAGACTCTGCGGCTAATTCGGGGCTTACGTCAGGGACGGTGCGATCCTGGAGTGGGTCCAGTTGCTCGCTGGCGCGAGGTTCATTCATGCCGTGTTCACCTGCCGTTCCGCCATGAAACAGGTAACGGTAACCCAGATGCACACTTTTGGCGAGTGACCACG
>CAZVKB010000153.1:0-5731 GCA_964627505.1 uncultured Actinomycetes bacterium
CGTCGGTGCTCGGCTTTGATGAAGTCCATCGAGACGATCGTCACCCGATGCCGGTCGAACACGGACTCGTCCTGGGCCAACCCGCGCTCCAGACGGCGAATTGTTCCGGGCAGGACGAGTTCGGCTTCCAGGCCAAACTTCTCTGCGAGTTCGGTGCGCCACTGTTCGGCCAGGCTCGGTGGGCAGAGCACAGCCAACCGCTGCGCGGCGCCTGTGGCGAGCAGTTCGGCGGCGATCAGGCCTGCCTCGATGGTCTTGCCGATGCCCACATCGTCAGCCACCAGCAGCCGGACGGTGTCGTGGCGCAATGCCAGCAACAGCGGCACAAGCTGGTACGGCCGAGGCGACACCGAGACGCCGGCGAGGCAGCGGAACGGCCCGCCTGACGACCGGAAGCCGATCCGCAGCGCATCACGCAACAGTCGGGCTGAGCGGTCGTCGCCGAGATCGGCTGGTGACGGCGGTGGAAACGACGCCGGCTCCACATGTTCCACCTCCGGGAGCACTCCGGCGACATCCTCAGCTCCGCCCCCCAGCGGCCGCAGGATGAGCAGGTCGGGAGTGCTGTCGGGCTGCACCACCCACTCCCGGCCGCGCGCCCGCACCAGCGATCCGACGACAAACTTGGTTGCCGTGGTGGTTGTAGCGGTGTTGGTGGCAGTCATCAGGCGGCTCCGAAGATACTGGGGTTGGCTGCGATGATCTCCTCCGGTGGCATGTCTGGATCTACTGTGGCGATGATCCAGTTGGCCATGATCAGGGCGAACGTGTCCGGCGGGGGATCTGCCGGGGTGTGAAACACCACCGCGGTACGGCGATCGGTGTAGGCGAGGTCGACCTTGACCCCTTCCAGTGTGACGTCCGCCTGGTCCGGCAACGGTAACCCCAGCCGGGCAAGAACCGCAAGCAGGGTTGCCTGGGCTCCGGTGAGGTCGGCAGGGTCGAAACTTGCCGATCCGTCGACCGCTTCGGGATCTGATGGCGACCCAGCCCGGTTGCGGTTCGCTGTGGGCGGCGCAGGTTCTGCGGTAGAGGTCGTGGATGTAGCCAGCGCTTGCATCCAAGCCACGGCATCACGTCGGTCGATGGATTCGTGGTCGTTCTGGTTGCCGTAGGTGAGCAGGCAGCGGTAGCACCCGCGGACACAAGATCCGGGTGCTTCGACGCCGGTGTCGGGATCGATGTGCATGATCCGCAACGCCTCCCGCGCAGCCCGGGCAAGGGCGTCCGGCTCTGCAGCCAGGCGACGTAACACCCCGGCACCGCCTTCGGCCGATTCGATCAACAGCAGCCGACCCCGCTCATCGGCGTCGGGCAGCAATTCGGAGGACAACTCGGAGTCTTCGAGCTGGAAGGCCGCCTCGATGCCGCGCTCAAGGGCGTACTGCATCGTCACTGCGGTGGTGTCATCCACGGGCTGGGCCCACCTCACGATCGCGATGTTGCGGCGATCTTCGACGTAGGGCAGGACGCGATCCTTGTTCTTAGCATCGGCCAACTCAAGCTCGTAGCCGTCGCCGTCGTCCCCGGCGGGTTCGCCCGAATCCGGCAGCCAGCGACCCTGGATGAGGTCGAGCATGAACCCGTGAACGTCTTTGTTAGCTCGGCCCCGACGGCCCAGGTTCACCACCCGGATCTCGGCTGCATCTCCGTAGGCCACCTCGGCCAGTAGCCGGGTGTCTGCACCCGTGACGGTCGCATCGAGGCGACCGGTCACCGGCCCCGTCGGTGCGGGTCGGGTGGCGAAACGGTAGGTGGTGCGAAGTTCGTAGCCCACCCGGTTGCGTTCCTCCTCGTCGGCGCTGATGCGGCGGCGTGGGCGGGTGATCACCTGCTGCAGTTGCAACATCCCCTTCCACGACCCGCTCAGGGGGGTGCTGCACGATTCGCAAATGTCCAGCCCGGTTGCCCGGGCGTGGTGATAACCGCACGCCTCGCACACACGCACCTCGGAACGCACCACCTCGCCGGCTTTATCACCCTCACCTCCGCGCGGCAGGGCGATCCGCGTGACTTCGTAACGGGCGCCCTCGTGATAAATCAGCGCCCGCGGTCCGAACTCCCGGATGGCCAGGAAACGGGCCCGTTGCAACCAGTTGGAGTCCTTACCGCGGCTACCCGGGATGTACGCCGAGAGCGGCAGGCGCGGGAACGAGTAGCCGGGCAAAAAGCCCTCGGATGCCAGATAGCGGTAGGTGTAGAAGTCCGACTGACCTTTGGCGTCTGACTCATTGAGCAAGAGTTCCACTCGACGGGATGCCTCGTTGTAGCGGCGACGGGCATCCTCTCGAGCCTTCGCCTCGGCTGTGGGATCGGAGTTCAATGCGTGCGCTGCGTCTTTCTCAGCGGTGGCGAGAAGGTAGAGATCGCGCCAGCGGTCGCAGGCGGCGTCGAATCCAGCCGGGGCTGCGGCGATCACCTCATCGATCCAGGTGTCACTCCACCACGATGATCCCTGCAACTCGTCAACCATCGGAGTCAGAAGTTGTCTTGCGGTGAGGGTGGCCCGTTGTGCGGCCAGCGGATCTTTCAGCACCGCCATCAGTTCTCCAAGCACCGGCAACCCGTCTGCGGTGAGGTCGAGCACCTGGGCCAACGATCGCCCCAAACCGTCACTGGTGACGCTGAGGGCTTCGGCCAACCACACGGCATGGACATGGGAACGCACTAGGTCGGCATTGGCCAGGTCGAGACGGGGCGGTTGCACCTGCCCAGACACCATGAGCTGCGAGCGGGTGAAGTAGTACGAGTCGTGGGCATTGCCCGAGGAGCAGTAGGTGACGACGATTGCTTGTTGACCGGAGCGCCCGGCGCGTCCGGAACGCTGGGCATAGTTCGCGGGTGTCGGGGGGACGTTGCGCATCGCCACAGCATTGAGGTTGGCGATGTCCACGCCGAGTTCCATCGTGGGTGAGCAAAACAACAGCGGCAGCTCGCCGGCGCGAAACGCCTTCTCCCGCTCCTCGCGTTCTAGGGAACCAACCTGCGCGGTGTGTTCGGAGGCGAAGAGGTCCGCGACAGCCACTGACGCGTCCCGGTAGAGGTCGCGGAAGAACGGCACAACCCGCGGTGCGGCCTCAGCCTCAAAGTGTCGCCGCACCGGATCGGGGGCACCGTGGGACCCATCGCCCGCTCGCAGCGACAGGGCAGACGCGTTGAGCCGGAAGCCGGCCACGCCGCGATCTTTGTCGGCTACCGTCAGCCCGTTCGTGGTGAGCACCTCGATCAGCGAGGCCAGGACGGCATCACCTTCGGCCACGTTCACCTGCACGCCGTCAAACTGGTGACGCAGCCAACGGCCGAACGCTCCGCGGGCTGTCATTCCGATGATGTTCTTGTTTGCCTGTTTGGGCTTGGGCCCCAGCACGATCAGCCCCGGCTCCGGGTCGGGTTCGCCCACTGGAAGCGCCCACAGGCCGGTGAGGTTGTCGCGCGAGAGCCGGCGGAGCTTTTCGAACGACTCTGGTGACAGCCCGTCGGCGGCGATTGCCAGATTGCGTCTGAACTCGTCGAGGCAGACGCGAATAATTTCCTCGCGCTGCTCGGCCTCGATGTCTTGGAGTAGCGGGTGTGCCTGTGCCCACCGGTCAGCCTGCGCAGCCAGAGGCCGGGCCGTCGGGTAGTAGACGTTGATGAGACCGGTCTGCTCCAAGTTGGGCAACGTGACCCGCCACCCTTTGCGCAGATCCATCAGCGCCCGATACTCGAGCACGGCACGCAATGCCCGGTCGGCGTTGCGGCGATCAAGCGCTTCCGGGGCGAGGGCGTATTCGTCGATGGGGAGATCCATCGCGCGCGCGATCGCCGAACCGAAGTCGACCGTCTCCAGACCATAGGTGTCATCGGCGTCGAGGGCGGCCTGATACACAGCCCCGCGCAGGCGGACCACCTGCACGAAGTCGTTGAGGTGCCCGGCCTGCAACGAGGCGTCCTGACGATTGTCCACAAATGTAAGCAGTTTGCGGGCGTCCGGAGGCAAGTCAGCCGCCGGGATGGCGCGTAATGCTTTGACGATGCTCGAGGCGAGCACGGTCATCGCGCTGCTGCGACCTTCTGTGTCCAACGTGGCCACTTTGGCCAACTCTGCGGTGTTCTGCCCCTCGTAACTCACTGAACAGTTGAGACAAAAACGCAGCGGACCAGGCAGATACGCGGCAAGGGTTCCCGACCCACCCGTCTCATCGAGACTCATGCTGCCGTCGGGATCCACCCGCACCCGCAGCGGCACCCACTTGCGCCGGGACGGTTTCACCCGGGGCCCAATGGCAGTGTCATCAAGCCAGGTGGCTGGCAGCCGTCCGGCCGAAATCGGGTCGTGGGGCCATTCGCGCTCGTCTGAAACGAACAGGTAACCGTCACCTTCGCGGGTGATGCGCAGGCCGTGGCGCGCCACAAGTTGCCCCGATGCGTCGGACTCGGCGCGCTCATCATCGCGGTGCACCATCAGGTAGTCCTGCCCGCACTCGCGACAGAACGCGAGCGGATAGAGCCGCCGTTCCGGCTCACCGGGCAACACCACCTGGTATTCGCCCTCGATGGCCCGGGTCGTCACCGACTCGGCGGTGACGTACACCGAGCCGCCCTTGGAGATGAATTGATGCAGCCGGAAGGCGAACAGCGAACGGTCGGTCACCAGGTCTTTGGCTGCAGACCCTGCGAGCAATGTCGCGCGGATCGCTGCGGCAGCCGCCTCAGTTGGTGCGCCGGTAATTTTTGCAAGATCTGTTGCTGCGGCGGCAACCGTCGTGGGAGCACGGCGGATCAAACGCCCGGAACCCGGGAACTCTTCCGTGACCCCGAATGTGCCCTCGATCCACGATGCGAGCGGATCGCGTCGCAACTCCTGATAGCCGGCTGTGAGGATCGGATCGTGGGCTTCAGCCGGGGCCCGCGCCGTGATGGCCGCGGCCAATGCCGCAGGCGAGGGGTCGGTGTCGGTGGTGGCACGCACAAGCGTTTCGGTCACCACATGCTCAGGCCGCACTTCAGTGCCGAAGATGCGCGAGGACACGGCGGCCACTTCCCGCTGTTGTTCTGCGATGCTCCCGCCGCTGGACATCGTCGCGGAGGTACCGACACATTGCAGGGTGTCGTGGGCGCGGCAGGCCTCCCGCACGCGACGCACCAGCATCCCGACATCGGCACCCTGGCGACCCCGGTAGGTGTGCAATTCATCGAGCACCAGGAACTGCAGACCTTGCGCGGCCCTGATCAACGAGGATCGTTCATCGGGTCGGGTTAGCACCAGTTCGAGCATCACGTAGTTGGTGAGCAGGATGTCCGGTGGGTCGGCGAGAATCCGGGCCCGCTCGGCTTGCGACTCCTGGCCGGTGTAGCGCTCGAAAGTGACCGGCGGGACACCGCCGTAGCCGTTGAGCAGGAACTTGCCGAGCTCTTCGAGCTGGCTGTTCGCCAGTGCATTCATGGGGTAGACGACAATCGCCTTGATCCCCTTGCCACTGCCTTGACGCAACACCCGATCGACGATCGGCACGATGTAGGCCAGCGACTTGCCAGACCCGGTACCGGTGGTGAGCACGTAGGAGGCGCCGGCGGCAGCGATCTCGATCGCATCGCGCTGGTGGCGGTGCAAAGTGAGGGTGCGGGAACCGGCATCGCCGAGGCTAACCTTGCGTCGAAAGATCCGAGAATTTTCGGGAGCCAACAAGCCTGCGGCCACGAGGTCATCGATCGTGCCGCCGGAGGCGAAACTCGGATTCAGACTCAACCA
>CAZVKB010000154.1:0-5637 GCA_964627505.1 uncultured Actinomycetes bacterium
TAGACGTCGTGGGCGCCGGTGGTCGCCGACCAGTAGATGCCGCCGCGTTGGAAGGAATTCATCCGCGACCCTGCGAACGGTCCGTCCTTTTCCCCTGAGGTAGGTAGTCCGATGCCGGCGAGGTTGGTGGGGGAGAGTGATGCGTATCGGGCGTAGATGTCGCCGTAGACGTCGTGGGCGCCGGTGGCTGCTGACCAGTAGATGGCTCCGCGCTGGAATTGCTGCATTCGCGAGCCCGCAATCGGGCCAGTCTTTTCTACTCCGATCGGTGCACCCAGAACGCTGGCAGATCCGCCAAGCGTCCGCCATCTCTGGGTGATCGGGGATAGTCCCGCCACGGGATCGATCAGGCCCCAGCCAAACGTTGCGTCCCGGCCAGAGACGCCTAAATCAACTGCCGAATCCATCAGCATTGACGCGATGTCAGTTTGGCTGGATCCAGGATTAGCTTGCCGCAACATGGCTACCACGGCCGAGGTAATCGGTGCCGCAAACGACGTTCCAGAGCCGCTTGCGTAACTGCTGGCCGGTCCACTTACCACCGAGGTAGATACGACCGATTGGCCGGGCGCCACTACGTCCACCCAGGCGCCTCGGCTTGAGAAGCTGGATGCGCCCCGATTTTGATCAACCGAACCAACACCGATCACCCCGTCATATGCCGCTGGATAGAATGGGAGCGACGAAACACCAGCATTTCCTGCCGCGGCAACGAAACTGACATTTCTTTCGAGGGCATATCTCACCGCAACCTGCAGCGTCGGATCTGAGTTAGACGTACCTGCCGACACGTTGATGACTGTCGCCCCTTGATCCACCGCCCACTGAATCCCACGTGCTAGTTCGGCAGTGTTGCCGCTTCCAGAACTATCCAGAACCTGTACTGGCATGAGCTTTGCGCCACTTGCGGTGCCAGCTATCCCGATGCTGTTCCCGGTTGCAGCTCCTACCAATCCGGCAACCATCGTTCCGTGAGTGTGAACATCACCAGCAGCGGTGCTGGAAATTGCCACACATGAGTTGCCGACACACCGGGCACCCGGCACCAAACGCGACGCTAAATCAGCATGGCCAGAAAACACACCAGAATCGAGAATCGCCACTACCTGCCCAGTTCCGTCGGCGAAGGCACTAGTAGGGGTTGGGCAAAGTCCCGGAAGATTCCTCGTGGCGGTGTCATCGATGCAGAGCATGTCAAGGGCATACTGCTGTGACCGATACGGATCCGTGTTCAGAATTGTCACTGATTGGGCTACCCCAACAGCGAGAACGTCTGGCTCAGATGCGGCCGTGCGGACGGCATCTACGGTTGCTTCCGGGCCAACAGCGTTGCGGGTGTCGATCCGAAGCCCGCCCTCTGGTGTTTCAACAGCAATGGAAATCTCAGCCGTTTCACCGGCGGAGACGTCTGCCCTTACCGTGGATTCGTCGACAACCACAGGTTCCTGCGGATCCGCGGCGGACACCATGATCGAACTATCGACAGGTGAGTGGGTGGTCGAAATCTGAGCCCTGTCGGAATTTTCGAATGAGTTGGGGGTACTCGTCGCTGCGGCGGGATTCATACTCACGGCCGAAAGAACGACTAGAAAAGCAGCGGGCGTTGCCAAACGGGCACCAATGCGCGTGCCGTTCACGTGGAACATCGCCGCTCACATCCCTTAGACTTGTCAGTGCCTCTAGTATGGCAGCCCAACTAACCCACACCTGTCGGTGTGACGTAACGCACCCACGCTGGGTTTCATCGCGGACGCAAGTTGGATTGCGCGCGTGGGGCGTTACCGATGAAATTTCCATATTCCAGCAGCAAGTGTGCGCGCCGGTACAGGCACTGCGGGGGTCCAAAGACCGGAATCCGACACATAGCCGAAGCGTCTGATCCGCGGTAGGCACCCCGCGAATCACAGAACCCACCTACTCTCGTAGTGCACCAAGATAGAGCGCGCCAACTACCGAACACCGACCAGGCGAATCAGACCGAGTCGGAGCGGAGAGCCCCCCTTCGGGTTGATGCACCCCAGTGCACAGCTAAGCCCCTACGCCAGCAAGGTCACCAGGCTTTCGATTTGGGCGGGTAACCTGTGCTGTGATGAGACGGACAGTAGCTTTGACGACCGCCACCCATGGCTATGCTCACGTAGTGTTCGTCCAGAGGCTCGGGATTTCGGCGGGGTGGGCGATTCAACCAAGGTTCGACATGGGCATGGCGGAGTCAGATGCTCACTCGCAACCCCGGAATGGCGCGCTACTGCCGATGGGACCGCAAATGTCGGTGGATCGGATCGGCCGCGAGTGAGGCTGTTGCGTGGTGCGGTCGCCCACGTGCTGGTTGTGGCGGGCCCGTCAATCGGCTTTGCTGCCAACGGGCTATCGGTGTTTGTGTTACTGGCGCTCGGCCCCCGGTTGTTGGGTGAGGCAACCTATTCGAGTTTGGCGGTGGCGTGGACCATCGTGACCATTTTTGGGGTTGGAGTGGCCACGCCCGGCGAACAGACCGTGATCCGACTCTCCGCGCACAGCGGCCCAACGGGCGCAGCACGGAGGGTGGCGCAGCGTGTCGCTTGGCTGGGTGTGCCGCTGGTGGCGCTTGTCTGCTTGGCACTCGCCGGTGTGCAAATCCCTTGGTTGTCCGAAACGCCGTGGCTGGTAGGGGTGGCTATAGCGGTTTTCGGCTGGGTGCTGATCGTGGAGCCACGCGGGGAATTGGCAGGGGTTGAGCGCTATCGTGCGTTCACTGCAGTGCTGGTGGTCGAAGCTGTGGGTCGGTGGCGTCTCGCCGGGGCGGCCTGGGTTGTTCCGAATACTGCCGCCTGGTGGTTGTCGATGGCGATGGGTCTACCGATCTTGGTGGCTGCGGTGTCGGCGGTAGTGATCAACCGCTCCGGGCGGGCCAGCGCAGCAGAAATCGACACGAAAGTGCCGGCGCCGGTGCCGCAGCCGACAAGTACCCTCTCGGAGCAGTCGTCCATCACCATCGTTGCGCTGATGGTGCAAGTTGTGCTCAACTCCGCCCCGCTCTGGTTGGCTCACGCTGCCACAGGAAATCCGCAATTGGCTGGACAGTTCGTTTCGGCAGCTGCGTATATGCGGATTCCCGTGTTGATTGCCGGAGCCTTTTTCACAGTAGCGCTCAGCCAGGTCAGCTCGGCATTCGCCCGAGGGGATCGATTCGGCACGCGGCGCGCAGCTCGCCGACATGTCGGGATGGGAGGTGCGCTCACCACCGTTGCGGTCGCGGTGCTGCTGGCGGTATCGGGACCGGGACTGTTGATTTTATATGGCCCCGGAATGGCGATCAGTCTCGCAACCTTGGTCGTGATGGGAGTGGCTACAGCGACATTTGTGGTGGCCTACCTCATTACCCAGGTGCTACTGGCATGTCGGCGCAGCACTGCTGCGAGTTTGTGTTGGATGTTTGCCGGGCTCGTCTCCACTGTGCTGCTTTGGGCGTATGGCGACAATGCGATGGCCGCAGCCCTAGCTGTCTTGGCTGGGGTTGTGGTGGCATTGGTGACACAGGTGGGTGTAGCGCGATGGCGACTGCTGCCAGAGACCCTGTCAGCAAGGATGGTCTAGACACATGTGAGTAGTGACCGCAACTCGGGTGAAGCGCACACGCGTGCGAGCTTCGGCTGATCAGCGGTTGCAAGACTCTGCGGTTGATCCCCGCTGCAAACGAAGCGGAGCTATCACCCCTTCCCGCGCGAGCCGATGGTTGACGTGTCTCCAATAGCGGGCCTGCTTTCGAGAGGAGTTGATCGTTTGGTTCGTATTTTGGCCATTGCCCAAATCCAAGTTGCGCTGGCCACCCAGGTAGCCACACTCCAAAGTGTCACTTGAAATGCGTATGCACCGAGCCAAGCATGTTTGGCCAGTTCAAAATACCCGTCCCCTAAGGCCGCAATTGATAGGCCGAGAGCCATGATTGCTGCCAGTCCTGCTTGCCCCGAGACATTGCAGACCTCACTCCCAAAAAAAGTCCTCCGCCTGCTGCTTATGACCAAAAAAGTGTAGGCTCCGATCAGTAGGCCGATAATCACAGTAAGAGTTCCGGTCCATGGCTGAGGCATTGCGTCAATCCACCAGCGAAAACTCTCTTTGACGCTGCCTTGCTGGCCTTGGGAAAGTCTATCCCAGTTGGCCGCGCTGCCAGGATTCTGTATTGGCCAGCCTGCGATGTATGCCAAATCGATATTGCTCGCTACC
This sequence comes from uncultured Actinomycetes bacterium, assembly GCA_964627505.1. GTDB lineage: Bacteria > Actinomycetota > Actinomycetes > S36-B12 > UBA10799 > JACJWR01. The sequence goes on from CAZVKB010000154.1 coordinate 4,207, forward strand.
TGTACAGCTATTCCACCAAGGCTAGCCGCGAACGTGGGGTTCGAGGCAAGATATGACAGCGAATTCCTGACGATTGCTCGCTCGTTCGATTCGAAAAAATCGAGTGTAGGTGATGTCTCGGCAACTAACTGAAAGGGCCTTCCCGAACTTTGAGTAGCCTCTGTTGGGAAACCAAACTTTTGTGCCAATTCAGGACGCTCGACCAGCATTAAAGTGAATACGAAATTGTATGCATTGACCGACGGGTAGTATCGTTGCTGCCAGGACACCAAACCACCTATGGTAGGAATCGCCAGCACTAGCGCAGCGACTGCGACCAACGCGCCGGTAATGTGGCGTCGCCATCGCGGTTTGTGCCGCCCCCACGTCACTGGGATAAAGAGACTGACAGCAATCACGACTAACAGCACGGGACTGTATTGTGCCTTAGCGCTTGCGGCAACTAAGCCTCCGATAAAAGCCAGAATTAGGCCCGCGAAGCGGGTGAATGGGAACGAGTGATCGACAGAAAACGCAACCCCCAATCCAGCTAACGCAGCGAAAATCCCAAGTAGGCCGGCTGGCTCAGCATATGTGCTATTTAGAAAAGCAGTAAAGATGCTACCTACGAGTGGGATGATCAGTGGAATAATGAACAAAGAGCCGGACAAACGCATGCGTGTGGCAAAATAAGATGCGGATGCCGCGATCAGGCTAAAAAGTGCGAGATATGTCCAGCCCAGGGTTGTAATTGAATAGCTAGATATATCCAGATAGGTAGAGAACTTGAGAAGAGCTAGTGCCGAGGAAGGCACTGGATCGGAGCAGGACTCCCCGAGTCGGTAATCAAAAACCGGCGGAACCCAATCAGATCTCCCTGTTTCCGTCAACGGTTTGAGTCCGGCGCCACAGTACAACCGGGAACCATCGCCGTTGTCTATCACGCCAATCGGACTCCCAAATATGAGTCCCGCAGAGAAGCCAATTATCAGCAGGGTAGAAACGCCAAATGCAGCGGCAACAACAATTCGAATCCAGATTCGGGGCGCTGCCACTGGCTGGGAATGCTTGGGGTGATGAGTCAATTTTTCCTCGGTCAGTCTTTTCAGCTGCTATTACCGATCACGGCAGGCAAGCTAAACTCGGCGTCTTTGTTCCCCTCACTAGGAAATAGTTTCACTGAGTATTGCCTCCAACACTCATTGGCAGCAGCAGCGCGCAAGCAGGAACGGTATCACGGAGATGATGTTGAGTAGCTCGCGCAGTTGAGGCTGAATTGATAGCTGGGGATGAACGGGGTTGCATCGGGGCGGTCGCAGTAGGCCAACCATTCAACAACGACTCTCATGCGGTTCATTTAACGGTCCAAGTGGGTCTGATCAACCCGAAAATCTCGTGGGGTGAGTGGGGGCTAGTTGAGTGTGTGGGTGGTGTGGCCGGTGGTTTGGTTCC
>CAZVKB010000155.1:0-222 GCA_964627505.1 uncultured Actinomycetes bacterium
CCGGCGTGCGGGGCGGAGATGCCACTGATCTCGACGTATTGGCTGAGCAAGAAGAGAACGCGCCCGACGTATTTGCACCCGGTGGTCGAGAATGGCCAGGTCCGCTACGAGATTCGGTGCGACAAGGCGGGGCCGGGCGACCCGCCGAAGCGTGGGCGGGGGGCGAAATTTGCGTGCGAAGTCTGCGGCGACGTGACTGCTGACGCCTACATCAAGAGCGAA
>CAZVKB010000155.1:295-572 GCA_964627505.1 uncultured Actinomycetes bacterium
CGTGGAGGCGACGCCGGAACAGGTCGCGTCAGCTCAAGTGCAGCTTCCAGACGATGTGCCTTCAGGCGAAATGCCGCAGAACCCGCGTTGGTTTTCACCTCCAGCCTTCGGCATGACGGAGTTTACGAACCTCTTCACCAATCGGCAGTTGGTGGCATTGACCACGTTTTCGGATCTGGTGGGCGAGGCTCACGAGCAGGTGGTCACCGATGCCCGCGCCGCAGGCATGACCCCCGAAACCGCCCTGCACATGCTGGATTATGCCGCCGTCGCGGTG
>CAZVKB010000155.1:582-5251 GCA_964627505.1 uncultured Actinomycetes bacterium
AACGGCATCGCGCTGTATTTGGGGTTTGGAGTGAGTAGAACGGCTGACAGAAGTTCAACAATCTGTTCGTGGGATTCCAGTCCGAAGATGGAGGCATTGCGAAACACGTTCGCCAGGCAGGCGATCCCGATGACGTGGGACTATTCAGAAGGTAATCCATTCAGCGCATCCAGCGGAAACTTCATCGACAATGCTGGTTTCGTGGCGAAAGTTCTTGATCGAGTGCCAGCCACTACCGCGTGTTCAGTTGAGCAGACAGATGCCACAACAATCTCGTGTGTCGATACTGCCGTCTCCACCGACCCTCCCTACTACGACAACATTGGTTATGCAGATCTATCGGACTTCTTCTATGTGTGGCTGCGACGCTCGCTGGCCGACTTCTACCCGGACCAAACAGCCACCCTTTTGACCCCTAAGACCCCTGAGTTGGTGGCGACTCCGTATCGCTTCGGCGGATCGAAGGCGAAGGCGGAGGCGCACTTCGAAGAGGGGTTCGTGCGTACCTTCACGCGCATCCGCGAGCAACACGCACCGGAGATTCCGCTCACCATCTTCTACGCATTCAAACAGGCGGAAGCCGACGTCAGCGGCACAGCATCAACCGGCTGGGAAACAATGCTCAACGGACTAATGGCAGCAGGGCTCATGGTCACAGCGACGTGGCCGATGCGCACGGAGCTGAGTAATCGCATGCTCGGAAGGGGCACTAACGCCCTCGCCTCCTCTGTCGTGCTGGCCTGCCGGCCCCGGCCCAATACTGCCGTCGCCGTCAACCGGCGTCAGTTCATCACCGCACTGAAGTCTGAGCTCCCGTTGGCGCTTAAGCGGCTGCAGCAGGGCAGCATCGCGCCCGTGGACCTCGCGCAGGCTGCGATCGGGCCGGGCATGGCGGTGTTTTCCCGTTACGCCCGTGTCGTGGAAGCCGACGGGTCAGACATGTCCGTGCGCACCGCGCTCGCCCTGATCAACCAGGTGCTCGACGAGGTGTTGTTCGAACAGGAGGGCGACTTCGACGCGGATTCGCGGTTCTGCATCAAGTGGTTCACCCAGTTCGGTTGGAATGACGCGAGTGCGGGTCAGGCCGATGATCTCTCCCGGGCCACGAACACCTCGGTGGAGCGGCTGACCCGGGGTGGAATCTTCCGAGCAGTGGCGGGCAAAGCGCGGCTGATCAGTCCGAGGGGTCTCAGCGACGGTTGGGACCCGGAGACCGACGAGGTCGTCTCGGACTGGGAAGTCACCGTACGTCTGGGTCATACGCTGCAAACCGAAGGCATCCCCCGTGCCGCCAGTTTGATGGCTGCCGCTGGCTCCCGGGTGGATCTCGACACGGTCAAGGAGTTGGCCTACCTGCTGTACGCGGTGTGCGAGAAGAAGGGGTGGACCGAGTCCGCGATCTTGTTCAACTCCCTGGGTACGTCGTGGTCAGAGGTGTTTGCGGCTTCGCGGCAAGCGGCGGCGTCGGGATCGTCCGGTGCGCAAGCACAGTTGAGTTTTGATGATGACTAGTCGGACTGCCGCGGTGGTCCAGGGGCGAAGGGATATGTCATGGCGCTGAGCAATCGGGATCGTGTGGATCGGGCTTTTCTGGTGCTGCGCGACGGGTTGACCGTGTTCATCGACGGCGTGACCGGAACGACGCAGTGGGATGTGGCGTTCTCCGAGTTCAAAGGGAAGAAGTACACCCGCGACGATGTCCAGACCCACCTGACGTTCATCACCGAACGTTACGCGCAGGTGTTCAAGCCCTACTTGTCCTACGCTGCGCGCAACTACGCCAACGAGTTGCGGGACTATCGCAATGATTGGGCGCATCAGGCGTCGTTCTCCAGCGACGACACCTACCGGATGCTCGACACCGCGGAGCGTCTGCTGATCGAAGCTGGACAGCCGGAGTCCGCCGCGCAGATCGCCACGTCCCGCACCGAGCATCAGCGGCTGGCCTATGAAGCGGAAACCAAGAAGGACCTCAAGGGGGTCACACTCGGCACCGTGGATGGGACGGGTCTCAAACCATGGCGGGAGGTGATCACACCGCACCCGGATGTGGCCAGCGGGCAGTACACCTCGGCGGAGTTCGCCGCCGACCTGCACGTGGTGGCGCTGGGTGAGGCGTCGCCGGAGTACTCCGACCCGGAGCAGTTCTTCTCGCGCACATATCTCACCGAGGGTCTGGCCGACCTGCTCTCCCGGGCAGCGGCGCGGTTGTCGGGCGACGCCAATGCCTCGCCGATCGTCAATCTGCAGACCAACTTCGGCGGCGGCAAAACCCACTCGATGTTGGCGCTTTACCACTTGGCTTCGGGGACCCCGGTGACGCGCTACCCGCAGGAGGTCCAAGAGCTGCTGGCCGAGGTCGACCTACCGCCCAAGGTGCATCGGGTGGCATTGGTGGGTACCCACATGGCGCCGGGGCACCCCTCAATCAAGCCCGACGGCACAACGGTGAACACGCTGTGGGGGGAATTGGCTTGGCAGCTGGGCGGTCGGGCGGCGTATGACGTGATCGCGGGATCTGATCGCACGCGCACCAATCCCGGCGACGCTCTGCGGCAACTGCTGGAGGAATATTCGCCGGCGTTGATTCTCATCGATGAGTGGGTGGCCTATGCGCGGCAACTCTACGGTCGAGAGGATCTGCCCGGCGGCACCTTCGACACCCAGTTCACTTTCGCGCAGACGCTCACTGAGGTAGCCAAGTCGGTGCCCGGAGTGCTGGTGGTGATCTCGATTCCGGCGTCGGCGGATGGGGCCGCCGGTGAGGGTGGGCACACCTCGTTGGAGGTGGGCGGCGAGAACGGTGTGCAGGCGCTCAAACGTCTGCAGAACGTGGTGCGGCGGGTGGCCGATCAGTGGCGTCCGGCGACGGCGCACGAGTCGTTCGAAATTGTACGTCGGCGGTTGTTCGAGGCGCCCGATGCTGCGGCCAGCAAGGACATTGCGGCGGTAGCGCGGCATTTCGCACGGTTCTATTCGCAACACGCTGGGGAGTTTCCGCGCGAGGCTCAGCAGACGGACTACGAGCGGCGGATTCGCGACTCGTATCCGATTCACCCGGAATTGTTCGACCGGTTGTATGAGGACTGGTCAACCTTGGAGCGGTTCCAACGCACGCGCGGAGTACTGCGGCTGATGAGTGCGGTAGTACATGCGCTGTGGTCGGCGGGGGATGCGGGGCCGTTGATCATGTCCGGCTCGGTGCCGCTGAATGTGGCCAAGGTGACCTCCGAACTCACCCAATACCTGCCGGATTCCTGGAAGCCGATCGTCGATGCCGATGTGGACGGCGAGGGGTCCGTGCCGGTGGAGATCGATACCGAGCGGTCATTGTTGGGCAAGAGGTCGGTAACGCGACGTCTGGCACGCACGATTTTCATCGGTTCTGCGCCCACGGTGGGGACGGCACATCAGGGAATCGAGAAGCCGCGAGTATGGCTGGGCACGGCGGTGCCTGGGGACATCGTGGGAAACTTCGGTTCGGCCATCGACATGCTCGGTCAGCGGGCCACATACTTCTACATCGATGGCAACCGTTACTGGTATGACACCCAGGCATCGGTGACCCGCGCAGCAGCCGACATCGCTGACCGTCTGCGGGAGCATCCCGAGGACGTGTGGGTGGAGATCGTGCGGCGACTGCGCGAGCGTGAGGGTCGCCAACGTGGGGACTTCGCCTCGGTGCACATCGCGCCGGACTCGACCGCCGACGTTCCAGATTCCGATTCGACCAAGTTGGTGGTGCTCGCACCGGCGTATCCGCACAAGAAGGGGACGCTGGATTCGCCGGCCATCCAGTTTGCCGACGATCTGGTGGCGCACCGGGGCAGCGGGCAGCGCTCGGCGCGCAACATGGTAGTGATGCTTGCGCCCGATGAGCGGCGGCTGGCGGAACTCGCCGATGCCGTGCGCGACTACTTGGCGTGGAATGAGATCCACAACAAGATCGAGGAGATGGATCTGCGCCCGCAGCAGGCGGCGCAGGTGCGCACACGGCGCAACCAGGCCGATCAGACCGTGGATATGCGGATTCCCATGGCGTACATCTGGGCGATCGTACCTGTGCAACCTGTGCCTGCGGCGCCTTCGGATCTGGAAGTGCTCAAGGCGGAAGGGGCGCAGCCGCGACTTGCCGATCGGGTGTCGGCGAAGGTGCGTCAGGCAGGCTTGATAGCCACGAGTTACTCACCGCGCAACATTCGGATGGAACTCAACGATCAGTTGGCGTCGGTGTGGCAGGCCGGATACGTGAGCGTGGGAGCGCTATGGGGTTATTACACCCGCTACCCGTACCTCATGCGACTGCGCGACCGGTCGGTGCTCGACGGTGCTGTGCGCGATGTGTTAACCGAGCTGTCGTGGGAGACCGAGGGGTTCGCGCTGGCCACCGGCTACGACGAGCAGGCAGAGAAGTTCGTCGGCCTGACGTTGCCGGGGCCGCATGCCCACTTTGGCACGATCAGCGATACAACGTTGCTTGTGGAGCCGCGGAGGGCGCGCGAGCAGGAGGATGCGGACATCGGTGGCGGCGGCGTTGGTGCTGGCGGCGTTGGTGCCGGCGGCGGTGGGGGTGCTGGCGGAGGTGGTGGCGGTGGGGGCGGTGGCGGAGGTGGTGGCGGTGTTACCCCACGACCCCCGCGTCCAGCCGCGCCGACCGTTTTCCATGGCT
>CAZVKB010000155.1:5261-5605 GCA_964627505.1 uncultured Actinomycetes bacterium
AGCAACGCTCGACCCCGAGCGCTACGGACGCGACTTCTCCCGCATCGCCCAGGAGATCATTGCCCGGCTTGGCGAGGTGCCGGTGGAGATCAGCGTGGAGATTCGGGCGACCAATGCGGAGGGTTTCGGCAGCGATGTGATCCGCACGATCACGGAGAACGCTAAGACGCTGCACATGGACACCCACGGCTTCGAGGATTCCTGACCCAGCAGCGGGAACGGTAGCCTTCGCGTCGGTGCAATTGAAGCGGTGCTATCGAGTGGGGTCAGCTGGAATGTCGCAGTGCTACGGCGCCCGGTTTCCGTCTGGCTGCACCACCCACCACAACCCGCCATGCGTGGCG
>CAZVKB010000156.1:0-5599 GCA_964627505.1 uncultured Actinomycetes bacterium
CCTGGACGAATGTGTACTGCACTCTGAAGTGCTGAGCGACGCCGCGGTGTGACCTGCACGGACCCGCACTCAGCACGCGCACCGATCTACTGCGCCTCGCTGGAAGCCAGATACGCTGCGACGCGCGCTTCGGCATTGGCTTGGATGTCGAAGTAGTAAAAGGGGATGTCGAACGAGTGGAACACTCCCTCGGGGAATGCATTCGGCCCACCCGGTGACCACACGCTCACATCCGGGGTGGTGGTCACCACAACGCCCTTCTCGGTATCCACTTGGGCATCGGCATACTGCGGCACCTTGGAGTACGTGCCACTTTGGTCAGGCAGCCACGACCCCAGCGATTGCGCCGCGGGCGCAAGTTCCTCAGAACGTGTCCAGGTGATGGGATTGATGGCCAGCGCCCCCGGCAGTAGCACCGGGTTAGGCCCGCCGATGGTGGGCGCCTCGGTGTTCCACGACAGGATCACTCCCGTGTCGGTGGCACCTTCACCGAACTTCAGATGCGGGTTCGCGGCCAGGTAGTCCGGAGTCACGGAGTATCCGGGGAGATATGCGGCGATCATCCGAGAGTAGACCGCTGGGTGTTCCTTAAGATAAGTCTCGAGCAGATGGGTGGACACATCTGACCCCTGCGAGTGGGCCACGAGCATAAACGGCCGGCCCTGGTTGTAGTTCTGGATGTAGTAGTCGAAGGCCGCCGTCACATCGATCAGCGGAGCCCCTTCAATCACTTGCACGTGCTCGTCCTGCGGCAGGGTGAGCGCGTATGTTGCGTCGGCCTGCCGGTAGTACGGCGCGTAGATGTTCGCCGTGTCCGCGAAGGCTGTGGCCTGCCGGGCGTACGCGGCTTGCGCCCCCGTGCGCATACCCTCATCGGTGACTGCCGCGATATCCGGTGCGGACGCATCGGGCTTCTGATAGGCCGTCGGATAGACATAAAACACATCTACCGGTTGATCCATGGATGCGGGCAAGGTCAGCCAATTGGCGGGGTCTTGATAATTGGTGACGGGTCCGTCAGCGCCAGTCTGGAGCGGCGCGGATGATGCGGAGCCGGAGCCCGGACCGCTCGGGCTCGGAGTGGAGGAGGGTGCCGATGCGGAGTTGTTCGCGCACGCAGTCAGTGCCATGAGCAGCAGTATCGGAAACAACACATAGCGTGCCGGACTGCGCTTAGTGAGCGTGGTGGAGGTCTCGCGGATAGCAATCCTGCCGAGTTCGCACACAACGTCCTCCGGTTGTTTATGGTTTCTCACAAACCTACACCGCGTCATTCCGCGGGTTGGCTGCGCACAAAACCAGTGTGTGATGGGACTCGCGCGCCGACACGGACCACAACAACCAACACCCGCCCCACAACTGCGAAATCCGGGCTAATCTGACGCACATGCCTGGATCGCCAGTAGTGCTCAACGTCCGCGGTTCGGCCAGCCTGGAGGTACCGGCGGACTACGCGTCCGTGTCGCTGTCGGCCGATGCCACCCGGGCAACGCGTGAGAGTGCGCTCGAAGTCGTGCAGTCCACGGTGTTCGAGTTGCGCCAGGCCCTGGCGGATCGACCGGACGTGCGGGCCGTGAGCCTGTCAAGAATTAGGGTGCAAGAAGCCACAGAATACGACCGTGACTTGCAGACGCGGGTGCACACCGGTTGGACCGCGACGGTGACCGGGAAGGTGCTGATCGATACCGACCACGTGACGGTGGTCGTGGCCCGAGTAGCGGCCACCGCTGGCGAGATCGGCTATCTGTCGTGGTATCTCGACGACGACAACGAGGCCTACCGGCAGGTTCGGGTGGACGCTGTAGCCGATGCTTTCCGGGCGGCCGGTGACTTCGCGGGGGCACTGAATCGCCAGTTGGGCGAATTGCGGGTGTTGGCAGATCCGGGGCTGCTGTCGGCACAGGTTGCCGAGGCGGAGCCGATGGCGCGGGCGATGGCGATGGCGTTTGATGGTGCCGCAGGTGGCATCGCCGATGATGGTGTGGAGATCGAACTGGACCCTGAGATGCAGACTGTGTACGCGTCGGTGGAGGCCACGTTCGACGTACTGTAGGTGCGCGCGATACCCCTGCGCGGGCGCGCCGGGCGAATGTTCTGTGTGCGGGCGCGTCGGGCGGACTGTCAGCGCGTGAGGATGCGACGTAAGAGGTCATTGCCCACAGCTTGATTTCCGGCGCGCTCGTCGGTGGCCAATCCGGCCTCGTCATACCAGGTCAGCGGCGCTTCCGGATGGGTCCCGATCACGCCCACCACACCCGCACCGAAGGTATCGACGACCGCCACCGGTGGCCCGTCGGTATATGTCGCCACGACGTCAATCCCATCGAGGTCGCCATCTATGTACGAACCATCCTGAAAGTACGCCTGCACCACTTGCCCGTCCCAGGTCACCGGTACCAACGTGTCGCGGTCATCGCGCACGGCGGCGTCCGGCAGGTCGATATAGCCACCTGTGTCGGCTGGGGCGAGCAGACTCAGACCCGGATCGGAACCTGCCAGGAAGGCGCCCATGCAGATTCCCAGGTACCGACCACCACCACGCACGTAGTCGGTGATTGCCGAAGCGGCGATTGGGCCGAGGTCGTCGTAGGCCTGGGCCACGTCGTCCCCACCACCTGGCTGCACATACAAATCCGCCCCGGCGAGCGTGGTCGCGTCCACGGCGCGGGGCTCGTCCGGGCCCGCGAGTTCGATCGTGGCGTCGGGCAGCTGCCCGCTCAGCCAGGTCGCGGCGGCCTCGGCGCAGTCCGAACAGGCAGCGGGACCGTCATAAATCACAATTCGCATAACGTCAGTCGAGTCTGGTGCTGCCTGCGGGCTACCCGACCCGCTCTCGCCGGTGCCGGTGGCACCACTGCCACAACTACCCACCACCAGGGAGAGGACGATCGAGCCGAGCGCCACTGACATCACCCGAAATCCGAATGGCCGGGCGACACCCATGGTGGCCTCTCTCGCAGTAGCGCAGAATGAGGCCTGAGCATAGGGCGACAGCAGTGACGTCGGCAAGCGCGGATATCGGCCGACGTGCTCGGGTCTGCCATTTCCGCAGGAGTTGACACCGGTCACCTGTCAGGCTGCACCTATGAAGCAAACGGATGCATCGGTGATCGTCGTCGGCGGCGGCTTTGCCGGCTACTACACAGCTCGCGGCCTCGGCCGCCATGCGCGCGTCACCCTCATCGACGCCAACGGTTTTCAGACGTTCCAGCCGCTGCTCTACCAGGTCGCAAGCGGCTTGCTGGATCCCGGAAACGTGCGCTATCCGTTGGCCGACATCGAACATGTCACAGCGGTGCGGGCAACAGTGACCACAGTCGACCTAACTCAATGCCGGGTGCTCCTGGCCCCGCCGGACCCCGACCGCACACCAGATGCATCAGCCGCAGTGCCCACATCGCTCACTTCGGACTATCTCGTACTCTGCCCAGGCGCACGAGTGAACTTCTTCGGCGTGCCCGGGGCGGCGCAATTCGCCCACCCGCTCTACACGCTGGTCGATGCCATCTCGATCAAGCGCCGGTTACAGGAACTGGTAGGAACGAAGGAGCCGTTCTCCGTCGTGGTTGTCGGCGCTGGGGCCACCGGCGTGGAAATCACCGGCGCCCTGCTCGACAGCCTTGAGGTGTTGCTACCGCGTGCCTACCCGATGTTCCGCCGCGACATGGTCACGGTACACATCGTGGACCGCGCCAAGACGCCGCTCTCGCCGATGTCCGAGGACAGTCAGCGTTGCGCCGCTGCCGCACTCGAGCGGGGTGGGGTGCAGATGCACCTTGGCCGATCCGCCACGGCCGTGACTGCCGACACCGTCACGCTCGACGACGGCACGGTGCTGCCGGCGCAGTTGACGATCTGGGCAGGTGGGCTCTCAGTGCACGCCCCGGACCTGACACCACCTCCGGCGACCGGACCTTCGGGGCGGATCACCGTGGACGACACACTGCGCATCCCAGGCTTCGACAAAGTGTTCTGCCTGGGCGACGCCGCGGCCGATCAGCACACACCGCTACCGCAACTTGGATCGGTGGCCAAACAGCAAGGTTCACACACGGCCCACACGATCCGGCGTCTGATCAAGGGGCAACCAGCCAAGCCATTCACGTACCGCGACTTGGGCACGATGGCCATGATCCGCCATGACTCGGCCGTGGTGGAAGCCGGGCCGCAGCACCACCAGGTCGACGGACATCCGGCGTACCTGATGTGGCTCGCACTGCATGCCTACTTGTTGCCGGGCACGTTGGACAAGGAGGAAGCCGTCCACACGTGGGTGCATGAACGCATGACTGAGTCGTCGTCGTTCCTTTTCGATTGAGGACTCGCGTCACGGCGATTTCGCTCCCGTGCCCGACCCGCCTGGATGGCTGGAAGTGTGCGTGGTTCGGTGTGTGCGGTGGAACGACCGAGGCTCCTATGCTGAGGCCATGAACACTCGACGTATCGCGTCGATCGCAGCCTGCCTGGCCGTGGTCGGCATCTTGGCCGGCTGCACCTCCGGGTCGGTGACGTCAAGTTCTACAGCACCTACCGCCACGGCCGTGGTCGACCCCGAGTATGCCGCTGCCCAACAACACGCACAGGCGCTGGCCGCGGCAACAGCCGACCGGCTGGCGGTCATGCCCGATGTCGCCTACGCCAAATTCGTCAGCGGCGCTCCGGTTGATGATCCCGTCCGGGAAGAGCAGGCGGCCGCAGCTTTTGTCGCCGCCACCTCCGCTGGTGGCGTGCCGGCGGACATCGCCACTGGAGTTATCAACGATCAGTTCACTGCCGCGAAATCGGTGCAAAGGTCGTTGATCGCGCAATGGACGGACGGCACCCGCCCAGTCCCCGAGACGCCGCCGGCCGATCTCACGACTGAACTACGACCCCGGATCGATGCCGCCACCACGGCACTTGCCAATGGCTTGATCGCTGTGGAACAGACTGGGGTTCCGGCACAGTGGTCAGACATCATGTCGGCCGCTGCCGCGGGTGTGGTCGTGCCGACCGAGCAGGGTGTCACACGCGCTGATTACGACTTGACTCTGCCGTATCTGCTGGCGTTGCCGCCGAGCTAGGCTGCATGACCTCGCGGGGCTGTGTGATGCACCTGTGGTCGCTAATGGCTCTCCCCTGACTGCTCGTTGTTCTCCCCTGACTGCTCGTCCAACGCTGCCACCGTGACGAGCACCATCGTGGTCCACACGGCGGCGATCGCAGTTCGTTGTGCTGGTGTGGCATGCGGTTCAACCAAAGGAGTGAGCCCGAGTGGCAGGCTCAGCATCAACGTAGAAAAGGCCACCGCCTGGGTTTCCGACAGCTGCCATCTTGGCAAGGCCATCATCAGACGCGCCATTTCACCCAAGAGTTCCTCCTTGGTGGCGTTGATGCGGGCTTCAACATGCGGATTGGTTCGTCCCTGGGCGAGTGACTCCAATCGCGCCCATCGATCCTCCGCTCGTTCCCTGGTGAGGATACCTTCGAACAAAGCTTGCAGCTGTCGCCTCATTTCTTCCGGTTCGCTGGAAAACTTGGCGAACGCCGCCAGATCCTCGCTCACGTGGGCCCGGAAGATCCGGGCGTAAGCTTCGGCGATCAACTCTTCCCGCCCCCC
>CAZVKB010000157.1:0-5444 GCA_964627505.1 uncultured Actinomycetes bacterium
AAGCCGGCGCAAGGTCGGCCGATGAAGGAGTTGCTGGCGCCCCTCAAGCAGATGCGGGTCTGGCGCTTCAGCCTGTATTACGTCGTGGTGTTCGGGGCTTACGTAGCGTTGGCCGCCTGGCTGCCCAAGTACTACATGGACGTCTACGACCTGTCACTCGGCGATGCCGCACACCTGACCGCGCTGTTCATCTTCCCCGCCTCACTGCTGCGCCCGGTGGGTGGTTGGGTGTCCGACCGCGTGGGGGCGCGCAAGGTGATGTATCTGACCTTCAGTGTGATGCTGGTGGCCTGCGGAATTCTGATGATGCCCTACGGATTCATCGTGCTCCAGCATGCCGATGGCACCACCTCCGAGGTGCTGCCCTGGAGTGTGAATGTCTGGCTGTTCACCGTGCTGGTGGTGATCATCGGGTGCGCGATGGGCATCGGCAAGGCCGCGGTCTACAAGCACATTCCGGAGTATTTCCCGAACGACGTCGGCGCGGTCGGTGGCCTTGTGGGTTCGCTGGGCGCGCTGGGTGGATTCTTCCTCCCCCTGCTGTTCGCTTATGTCGCGTCGTTCACCGGAATGGCCCAATCCACCTTCTTCGTCCTGTTCATCTTTGTGGCCTGGGCTGCGATCTGGATGCACATCACCGTTGTCCGGGTGCTGCACAAGGCCAGCCCGGAGCTGGGCGACAAGTTCGAGCACGAAGGTGCGGACATCGACTCACAAGTCGCAGAGACAGCTGGGCACGAGCAGCCCGCAACTGTCGGCTCCGCCCCACGGCCATAGTCCGCACCACCCCAAGCGGTGACCCCATCGCTTCGGTCGCCTCACATCAAGAAAGGACGGGCGCTTGACATGAGCACCCAAACCGATCCCCCCGTCACCGCGCGCGGCAAGGACTGGTTGACCGAGTGGAATCCGGAAGACCAGGCGAACTGGGATTCGCAGCGGGCCTGGAAGACCCTTTGGGTCACCACGTTCACGCTCACTCTGGCTTTCATCTCGTGGTTCCTGGCTTCCGCGCTGGCGCCGAAGCTCAAGAACCTCGGTTTCGATATCAGCGCCGGGCAGCTCTACTGGTTGATCGCCATGCCCGGGTTGGCCGGCGGCACACTGCGGCTGATCTGGACGTTCCTACCGCCCATCATTGGCACCCGGAAGTTGGTGACCATCACCACGGCGCTCTTCCTGCTCCCGCTGGTGGGTTGGGGCCTGGCCGTGCAGAACCCGGAGACGCCGTATTGGGTGCTGCTGCTGCTCGGGGTGTTCTCCGGCATCGGCGGCGGTGCCTTCTCCGGGTTCATGCCGAGCACGTCGTACTTCTTCCCGAAGGCCAAGCAAGGCACCGCACTCGGTTTGCAGGCGGGTATCGGCAACTTCGGGGTTTCGATCGTGCAGTTTGTGACCCCGTGGATTGTCGGTTTCGCGCTGCTCGGTGGTGCGTTCGGGGCGGCCCAGACCTACACGGACGCGGCCAAGAACGTCAGCAAGGATGTGTGGTATCAGAACGCGGCGTACGTATGGGTGCCGTTCGTGATCGTCGGTGTGATCTTGTCGTGGTGGCTGCTGCGCAGCGTGCCGGTGCAGGCCCGCGGCGTGCGCGATCAGCTCGACATATTCAAGGAGAAGCACACCTGGATCATGACGCTGCTGTATGTGATCACCTTCGGCACGTTCTCGGGGTTCGCCGCGGTGTTCGGGCTGCTGATCAAGAACGCCTATGGCAGTGATGTGTTCGGCAGTGCCGGCATCGACCCGCTGAAGTGGGTGTTCTGGGGCGCGTTGGTCGGTTCTTTCGCGCGCATCATCGCCGGGCCGATTGCCGACAAGGTCGGTGGCGGCATCATCACGGTGGTGTCGGCTGCGGGCATCGCGGTGGCATGCTGGTTCACCTCCGTGCAGCTCACCCCCACGTCCGCCGACGAATTCCCCATGTTCTTCTGGGGCATGATCGCCATCTTCTTCTTCGCGGGCATCGGCAACGCCAGCACCTTCAAGCAGATGCCGATGATCTTCCCGCCCAGGCAGGCTGGTGGGGTGATCGGCTGGACGGCGGCGATCGCAGCCTACGGGCCGTTTGTGTTCGGTGTGTTGCTGGCCGCGGTGGCCCCGAAGGTGTTCTTCATCGGCTGGGGCGTGCTGAGCATGGTCGGCGCTGTGGTGGCGTGGTGGTACTACGCGCGTCCCAACGCCGAAAAGCCGTCCTGAGGAAGTGGAGCGTCCTGGATGTGGAGAATGAGTGCCCAACGAGTGGGGGTGGATGACGGATATGAGTTGTCTACCCTCTCCCGGGTCCTACTTGTGCCAGTTGTTGGCCAGTGCGCGGACCGTGGCGCTGGCGTCAGCCACCGACATACCGCGGCCGACGGCCACACCCACCAGGTAGGTGGTCACCGGCGCCGCCGGGCGTTGTACCTGGTGCGCGACATCCTTGGCGACGTCCAGCACCGCGTCCACGTCCACGTCGCCATCGAGGCCCAGTTCCGCAGTGACTGCGGTAATCCACTCGTCCATCATGTTTGCCTCCTGCAGGTCGACTACCAAGGATTGCGCCCGACGCAGATCCTCTTGGGTATCCACGTCCACGGTCGGATCAACCTTAGCCCGCGATGGTGGGGCGATGGCCACATGCAGAGCTGCTTGCACACTGCGCATGGAGGCGTTGTGCACGGTGGGCAGTCCAGCCAGCGCGCGCCGCAGGTCCTCGGTTCGATAGGCCGCACACAGCGGTTGGGCGACCCCGTCTCGGTCGGCGGCCAACACAGCCTGAATGGTGGGAGCGGCGGTGCGCAGCAGGTGACTCAGTTGCACGGGGGTTTCACCCAGGAAGGGTTGATCAGTAGCCAGCACCACCACCGTGGGGGTCGGCGCATGCGGCAGTGCCGCGGCGATCGCCGCCACCGGCCCGGTGCCCGGTGGATCCTCCCGGCAGACGCGATGAGTGCGCGTGATTCCCGCCGGATCCGGACCGACGATCAACAGCGGCACCGAGTCCGGAAGTGTCGCCACCACCCGCTGCAGCATCGGTACGCCGCCTACCGGCTCGGCTGCTTTGTCCCGACCCAACCGGCGACTGTTGCCACCGGTGAGCACGATTGCGGTCCAGTCCATGATGGAATCAAGGCTACGAGTGAGTGGAGGATGCACGTGCCGGAACTTAGCCATCTTGACGCCGCTGGTCACGCCCGGATGGTGAATGTGGCCGATCGCGAGGTCACCACACGCACCGCGGTGGCCGTTGGCACTGTGTACACCAGCGTGGTCGAGTTGATCGCGGATGGCGGGATTCCCAAGGGTGACGTGCTGGCGGTGGCCCGCATCGCTGGGATCATGGGCGCCAAACGTACCCCTGAGCTGATTCCGATGTGCCATCCGATCGCCGTGCACGCTGTCGCGGTGGACGTGGCGTGTGACCAGTCGCAGGGGTTGGTGGCCATCACCGCCACCGTCACCACAGCCGATCGCACCGGCGTGGAGATGGAGGCGCTGACGGCGGTGGCAGTGGCGGGGTTGACCGTGATCGACATGATCAAGGCGGTTGATCCTGCGGCAGCGCTCACGGATGTGCGCGTGGTGTCGAAAACTGGCGGGCGATCCGGACGGTGGGAAGGACCATGACGTCCACGGGGTACACCCAGCGCGCCGGAGTGATCACGTGTTCAGATTCCGTGGCGGCAGGTCGTGCCACTGATCGATCGGGTCCAGCAGCGGCGGCCATGCTCGACGCGTTGGGGTTTGTGCTCAGCGACACCGTGGTGGTGGCCGATGAAGTGGCGGACATCCAGGCGGCGATAACGAAGTTGCGCGCCGCGAAAAGTCGCCTGGTGGTGCTCACCGGCGGTACTGGCATCGGCCCGCGCGACGTCACGCCGGAAGCGATCGCGGGCATGGCGGCGACGTACGTACCCGGTGTGGGGGAGGCGATGCGGGCTGCAGAGCGGGAACGCTTGCCGTCGGTAGATCTTTCGCGGTCAGGCGCGTGGGTGCTCGCTGACTGTTTGCTGGTGGCGTTGCCGGGCAGTCCGGCCGCAGTGCAGGAGGGCTTGGCCGTGGTGGCGCCGTTGCTGGACCACGCGCTGGCCATGATTGACGGCGGCGGCCATCCCCAGGCCAGTCCCGCCCCCGAGTACGGCGCAGCGACTGCGACTGCGGTTGCGAATGCGACCGGGTCCTCGGACTTGGTGAGTCCCGCACCGATCGATCCCGCTCAGATGTGCGCGGGACTGTGTACGCCGGCTGATGGGGCGCTCGTGACCTTCGAAGGTCGGGTGCGCGATCACGATGCGGGTCGGCCGGTGACGTCACTGCGATACGAGGGACACCCGGAGGCTTCGGCGAAACTCGCGAACTTGTTGGCACAGGCGCGCAGCCATCCGGGGGTCGGTCACGTTGCGGCAGCGCATCGGGTGGGGGAATTGACAATCGGCGACTTGGCGTTCTTCGTCGCGGTCAGCGCGGCTCATCGCCAGGCCGCCTTCGACACAGCCATGTGGCTGGTGGACGAGGTGAAACACCAGTTGCCGGTGTGGAAGTTGCAACGTTTCGCCGATGGCAGCCAGGAGTGGGTGAACTGCGCGTGAGTGAGTTTGTGGACGGTTTCGGTCGCAGTCACACGGACTTGCGGGTCTCGTTGACTGATCGGTGTTCATTGCGGTGCACCTACTGCATGCCCGCCGAGGGGCTGCCGTGGTTGCCGCGGCAGGAGTTGCTCACCACGGCGGAGTTGTTGCGCGTGGTTGCGGTCGCGGTGCGGGCAGGCATCAGCAAAGTCCGGCTCACTGGCGGTGAACCGCTGCTGCGGCCGGACGTGGTCGAGATCGTTGCGGAGATCGCGCGTTTGCCGCAGCGACCGCACGTGGCGCTGACTACCAACGGAATACGGCTGCCGAGCCTGGCGGGGGCGCTGGCGGACGCGGGCTTGCGGCGCGTCAACATCAGTTTGGACACAGTGAATCGGGAAACGTATCAGCGCCTGACCAACCGGGATCGGCTGATCGACACGCTTGCCGGTATCGCTGCCGCGCAGGCTGCCGGCTTGCACCCGGTCAAGGTGAACGCGGTGCTGTTGCGCGGCATCAACGATCAGCAGGCCGCCGATCTATTGCGCTGGTCGTTGGCACATGATGTCGAGTTGCGCTTCATCGAGCAGATGCCGTTGGATCCGCAGCACGGATGGTCCCGAGCCGAGATGGTCACCGGGGCGGAGATTGCGGGCTTGCTCACCGAAGCAGGTTTCGCCCTGGAGCCGGTGCCCGACCGGGGTTCGGCTCCAGCCGGGCTGTGGACCGTGGACGGCGGCCCTGCCACCGTCGGCATCGTTGCCTCGGTTACGCAACCGTTCTGTGGCGCCTGTAATCGGTTGCGGCTCACCGCCGACGGTCAGTGGCGCAATTGCCTATTTGCCACCTCGGAGGCCGACCTGCGCACTGCCCTGCGGGCGGGTGCCAGTGACG
>CAZVKB010000158.1:0-3603 GCA_964627505.1 uncultured Actinomycetes bacterium
CGCGTGCGTCTGACGTTGCGTGGTCGATTGTTGGCCGACACGGTCACGATGAAACTGCTGGGCTGATCAGCACCACCTCGACCCACCCACACGCGACTGTGGGCGGCCACCTCGCGGTTGGCCGCCCACAGTGTGGTGCGTTGCGGATCGATTACTGTCGCATCAGCCGTCAGGGGGCGATCGGCTGCTGCTGGAACTGGCGATACATGTTGGCGGTGAACAGCATCTGGAACGGCAGCGCCACGAGTGCGCCGATGCCACAGGTGACCATCGTGACGATGGTGGCGAGGAAGTTCACCAGCAACACCACCACGGCGGCGCCCTTGTTGGCCATCACCAACTTGTAGGACTCGCTCAACGAGCCGCCGATGCCGTGACCGTCCAGCGCGGAGAACTGCGCGAACTGCCAGATCCACATCACGATCAGGAAACCGACGCAGAACACGAAAATGCCCACGAACAGACCAAGGCCGTAGATGATCGACACGGCGATGTAGACCCAGGCGTGGCGCGGGTTCCAGTAGTCGCCGAAACTGGGCTTTTCGCCGCGGGTGATCTTCAGCGAGGCGTTGATCAGACCAATGGTCGCGAGCAACGTCAGAACGAAGAACAGAATCGAGATCAGCATCGACGCCACACCGAAGCCGGCGATCGAGGCGACCGACGCCGTCGTGGTGTTGTTCAGGCAGTTGAGATAGGCCTCGCCGTCGTTGATCAGGGCATCGCAGTTTTCACCCGAGATCACGACCGGTTGGAAGGCCCGATCCACGAAGTAGCGGATCAAGTTGATCGCCATGATCACCGCGGCGAACACCAACAGCACCGCGGCGTTTTGACCGAACTTGGTGAATGCCCAACTGATACCGGCGCCGATGTCGGGTCCGGTCGACCCGCCACCTGGAGGCATCGGCATGCCGCCTCCGGGAGGCTGTTGCGGCGGGTAGCCGCCACCACCGGGTGGGGGCGGGGGCATGCCTCCGGGAGGCTGTTGCGGCGGGTAGCCACCACCACCGGGGGGCGGGGGCGGGGGATAACCACCACCACCGGGGGGCGGGGGCGGGGGACTTCCGCCGGGGGGCTGGTTGTATGACATGGGTTCCTCCGATGACGGGAACAGCCCGCGGGAATGCGGGACTACAGCGAGCGTAGCGAAAACTTTACGAAACTTGGCGCATTGTTGGACCATGATCGGCGTGGCACACGTCTGGCCGCTTGTACCAGGCAGGCGTAGACTGGCACTCTCGCAGTGAGTTTGCTAACTATGTCGCTCACCGCTGGAACCCTTCGGGAGACACCAGTTCACTCCATCTTCGAGGACTTGAAGGAGGTCACATGCTCGACGAACGCAAAGTTGCCGTGCTTCGAGCAATCGTGGCTGATTATGTGCGCTGTCGAGAGCCCGTTGGTTCGAAAGGATTAGTCGAACGTCACCAGTTAGGCGTAAGCCCGGCCACGATTCGCAACGACATGGCGGTGCTCGAAGAAGAGGGCTACATCATTGCCCCACACACCAGCGCCGGGCGGATCCCCACGGACAAGGGGTATCGACTGTTTGTGGATCAACTCGCCGGGGTGCGCCCGTTGAGCCCCTCGGAGCGGCGCGCGATCCACAAATTCCTCGGCGAACCTGTGGACCTCAATGATGCGGTGGAACGGGCGGTGCGGCTGCTCGCCCAGTTCACCCACCAGTTGGCGGTCGTGCAGTATCCCTCGTTCAGCCGATCGGTGGTGCGCCATGTCGAAGTCGTGGGGCTCTCGCCCCGGCGGCTGCTAGTCGTGGTGATCTCCGACACCGGTCGAGTGGACCAGCGGCAAGTAGAACTCGCAGACGACATCACCCACGGCCAGGTCTCCGAACTGCGCGATGCTCTCAACACTGTGGTCGCTGGCCGTGCCTTCGACTCGCTGGCCAGTGATCTCGCCGACTTCGGCAGCCAACTGCGCCCAGCGATCCGGGATGCCGCGAGGTCGGTGGCCACCGCTGTGCTGGAGACCTCCTCGGAGCACCGCGATGATCGACTGGTGTACGCAGGTGCGGCCAACTTGGCGCGCGAACGGGACGATTTCGGCGAGTCGCTGGACCACGTGCTCGACGCGCTCGAAGAACAGATGGTGCTGCTGCGCTTGCTCGGCGAATCCGGGCGAGCCGAATTACGGGTGCGCATCGGCCATGAGAACTCTGACAGTGGCCTCACCACCGCTTCTGTGGTCACGTCCGGGTATGGCACCGCCTCGCGTGTGGTCGCGCAACTGGGCGTGGTCGGACCCACCCGAATGGACTACGCGTCCACGATGAGTGCCGTGGATGCAGTCGCGCGTTACCTCGGTCGTATCGTGAGCGAGGCACCGTGAGCCAGACCAGCCCGCACGCGCTGGCAATACGGAACATTATGAGAGCACAGCCGGTGGCAGTCGTCACCCGGCAGAACGGATGAGGTGTGGACTACTACGAGGTCCTGGGTGTCTCCCGCGAGGCCACAGGCGAAGAGATCAAACGCGCCTACCGCAAGTTGGCGCGGCAGTTGCACCCGGACGTGAATCCGGATCCGGCCACGCAGGAGCGTTTCAAGGAAGTCACCGCTGCGTACGAAGTGCTCGCCGACCCGGAAAAGCGCCAGATGTACGACTTGGGCGGAGATCCGCGGGGCGGGGCTGGCTTCGGTGCCGGAGGTGGGGCGGGGGCCTTTGGCTTCGGCGACATCATGGATGCCTTCTTCGGCGGGAGTGGGCAACAAGGACCCAAACCGCGGGTGCGCCGGGGACAAGACGCCCTGATCCATTTGGAACTCGACCTGGCTGAAGCCGCATTTGGCACGGTCAAGGACATCAGCGTGGACACCGCAGTCGGCTGCCCCACGTGCGCGGGTGCCGGCACTGCGGCTGGCACCGACGTTGTCACGTGCACCATGTGCCACGGCCGTGGTCAGATTCAGAGCGTGCAACGCTCTTTCCTCGGCCAAGTGATGACCGCCCGCGCGTGTCCGCAGTGCCGCGGATACGGCACCTTGATCGCCCACCCCTGTCCGGAGTGCAGCGGTGACGGCCGGGTGCGGACGCGGCGCACCGTGTCGGTCAAAATCCCGGGCGGAGTGGAGGACGGCACCCGCATCCGACTGTCCGGCGAAGGAGAAGTCGGCCCGGGCGCCGGCCCAGCCGGCGACCTCTATGTCGAGGTGAAAGAACGGCCGCACCCGCTGTTCGTCCGACGCGGCGACGATTTGCACGCGACGCTCACTCTGCCGATGACCGCGGCGGCCTTGGGCACCACCGTCACGCTGACCACCCTCGACGGCACCGCTGAGTTGGGCATCAAACCTGGCACGCAATCCGGCACCGAACAGGTGCTGCGGTCCAGCGGCGTGCCGCACCTACGTGGGCATGGCCGAGGTGATCTCATCGTGCATATCGAAGTCAGCACACCCACCCGTTTGGATCAGCAGCAGGTGCAATTGCTGCAGCAGTTGGCCGCGCTGCGCGGTGAAGAATCCCCCAACGGTTCGATGGAACAACCGCGTGCCGGGATGTTCTCGCGTCTGCGCGAGGCATTTGGGACAAAGCAGTAGCGCAGGCCAGCGCACCGTCATGACTGGCACACAGATGCGC
>CAZVKB010000158.1:3703-5333 GCA_964627505.1 uncultured Actinomycetes bacterium
CGGGTAGTCGTGGTGCAGGCCATCCCCAAAACTGAGCGCGCCGACGAAGCCATCGAACTACTCACAGCAGTCGGCGTTGACGAGATCATCGCCTGGCACGCTGAACGCTGCATCGCCCGGTGGCGTGGGGAGCGGGTGGTGCGCGGCCTCACCCGGTGGCGCCGCGCCGCAGTCGCCGCCAGCAAACAAGCTCGGCGCACGACGATTCCGGACATCTGCGGACCGCTGAGTACCGCAGAAGTCTGCGCACTCATCCCATCCTCAACCACTGGGTTGGTGTGTGCGGGTCCGTGGGCGCCGGCCCTGGCAGGCCGGGTGTTGCCGCAGCAGGGACAGATCGTGATCGTCGTAGGTCCGGAGGGCGGGTGCACAGAAGCCGAACTGACGGCGTTGTCCGGTGCCGGGGCCCAACCCATCGCGCTGGGTCCCACGGTGTTGCGTTCTGCTGTGGCCGGGAGCATCGCCGCCACACTGGTGCTGGCCGGATCTGGTCGATGGCATGGCACCACCGGTCTCGATGGCCCATGATGAACCCATGTCGACTTGTCTGTTCTGCGCGATCGCCGCAGGTGACATCCCCGCCACGCTGGTGGCGGAAAATGACACGGTAGTGGCGTTCGCGGATATCGATCCCCAAGCACCCACCCACGTGTTGGTGATTCCCCGCCGACATGTGCCGACCGTTGCCGAGTTGTGTGCGCTGGACCCTGACGCCTTGGTCGCGATGACCACGATGGCAACCGAAGTGGCCGAAGCCGCTGGGCTGAGCAACGGCTATCGGATGGTGATCAACACCGGTGACGATGGGGGCCAAACCGTCTCCCATGTGCACACCCATGTGCTCGGGGGTCGACCGATGCAGTGGCCGCCTGGCTAACACCGCCTACACTAAGCGCTATATGAGTGCCACAGACGTTCACACCACAGCCATGACCGTTCCCGCATCGCAGCCGATGGTTGCCATGCTGGGAGTAGGCGATGAGCACCTGCGCCTGATGGAACGGTTGATGCCAGCTGCTGATTTCTTCGTTCGGGGCAATGAGATCCGCGTGACCGGCCCGGAACCCGATGTCGTGCTGGCGCGTTCCCTGATGGGCGAAATGTTGGCGATTTTGCGCTCCGGTCAGGGACTCACCCAGGAGGCAGTGGAGCGATCGTTCGGCATGCTGCGGGAAGCCGAGGACGCCCGCCCGGCAGACATCCTCACGGCCAATATCTTGAGTAACCGCGGTCGGACGATCCGCGCCAAGACGTTGAACCAGAAGCGCTATGTCGATGCTATCGACGCACACACGATAGTTTTCGGAATCGGCCCCGCCGGCACCGGCAAAACGTATCTGGCAGTGGCCAAAGCAGTGCAGGCGCTGCAGAACAAAGAGGTCAACCGGATCATCCTCACCCGTCCGGCGGTAGAGGCGGGAGAACGGTTGGGTTTCCTTCCCGGATCCCTCTCGGAAAAGATCGACCCCTATTTGCGCCCGCTCTACGACGCGCTGCACGACATGATCGACCCGGAGCGGATACCGCGGTTGATGACCTCCGGCACGATCGAAGTCGCCCCGTTGGCCTACATGCGCGGACGCACCCTCAACGACTCCTTCATCATCCTCGACGAGGCGCAGAACACCAC
>CAZVKB010000159.1:0-5262 GCA_964627505.1 uncultured Actinomycetes bacterium
CATGGGCATGATGGGTAATGGAGTCCTCCTGCGACTGCATCGTGGGAAGTTGGCATTTTCGATGGTGCTGCTGGCTGTGGCATCCCTCCTACTGGGATTCGTCGGTGCCACGTCGGTTCGGGCCGTAGGTGCGCCAGAAGTGGCGATTGCCGTCGCCCCCAAGCATTCGGACCGGGTCGGGACCGCTGCCGACACACCCGCTCACTACTCCTGGGAAGTCACGTGCGGCAGTGCAGTGGATTGCCCGGACCTGCAGGTGTCAGTGGCGCTACCGGAACCGCTGCAACTCGCTGACCCGATCACGCAGGTACCTGGACGCGAGGTCGGGTTCGACCCCAACACCCGCGAATACACCGTGAAGTTCCAGGATTCCCTTGGCGACGGTCGCATTGGCCTCGCGGCAGGAGCACTTCGCACCATCGAACTTGCGCTGGTGTTCCCGGCAGATGCCGGCGTGGTGGACGGCCAAGAGTTTGAACTTGGCATCCGCGTGAATGCACTCGGTGCCACCGAAGTGCGCGAACGGGCATGGCTGCTTGCGGAAGTGCCGCCGCCGGTAGTGGATCCGGCACCCGCCGACCCGAGCACTCCTGCCGACCCGAGTGCACCAGCCGACCCCAGCGAGCCCGCCGACCCGAGTACACCAGCGGACCCCAGCGAGCCCGCCGACCCGAACGCGCCTGTGCTCGATGAGGCCCCGGCAGTACTGGCACCGCAGGCTGCTGCGAGCGACTCGGAAGTCAGCATCACCAAAGCAGCAAACGTGACCTCCGTGCAACCGGGTCAAGAATTCAAATACACCATCACTGCAGGCTGCTCTTCGCTCACCACTCCCTGCTTGGGTTTTAACGTCACCGATACCCTTCCGGCCGAATTTGAAGTCACCACGCTGCCGCAGACCAACTCCCAGCGCGACGTGACCTTTGATGCCGGCACCCGCCTACTCACGGTGCTCTACAAAATCCCGGTCGCCGGCGGTACGGGGCTG
This sequence comes from uncultured Actinomycetes bacterium, assembly GCA_964627505.1. GTDB lineage: Bacteria > Actinomycetota > Actinomycetes > S36-B12 > UBA10799 > JACJWR01. Next base: position 989 of record CAZVKB010000159.1, read on the forward strand.
CCCGCAGGCCAATCCCAATCATTCGAAATCGGCATGCGGCTACCCGCGCAGACTCCCGTGCTCGACGGCACGGTGATCAACAACGAGGCCACCGTCGGCGCGACCAACGCGGCGCCAGCTGTGGCTGAAGTCGACATCACCGCGACCATTCCTGTGACCTACACACCGATCGCCACGAAGTCGTGGGCACCCACTTCTGGGGTGGCGCAATCAGACACACCCAGCACAATCTCTCTTGGTGTACGCAACGGGTCGACGACGTCGGCGCAAGTCAAGGAATTGTCCGTTAGCGACACGACCGTGGCAACCTTTGATCGCTTCGACGTCACCTCGGTCGGGACTCTGCTGAGCTATCCGTCTGGGGCCGATCAGGTGTTTGTTGATGTCTGCTTCAACCCGATCGGGACTGCATGTGCTGACGGTGATTGGGTGACCGCTGGGCCGCAATCAGGAGCTGCCCCGCTCTCTCTGACCCCGCCCGTCGGTGATCTCGCTGACGCCACCGGCGTGCGCTATCGCTTCGGCAATTCCGATCCGGCAGTGAATCTGCCCTACAGTCCAGACACCGGGCGAGTGGCGTTCGATGTGGTGTTGCGCGATACCTATCGGCAGTCAGGTGCGCCGATCGAACCCACTTCGCGCGAGACTGTCACCAACTGCGCGGTGCCGGCCTTGACCAACCAACTAGGCGCCACCACCACCGGGGCCAGTTCCTGCGCCAACTTCTCGATCCTGCCGGGAACCGTCAATCTCCAGGCCACCAAAGACATCTATCCAGACAACAACGGCACGTTTTCCCAGAACGGTGCGGTGGTGCTCGGACAAAACTCGGGTGTGTCGATGAACATCACCGGCACCAACAAGTCGGAGTTCCCGATCGGCGAACTCACCATCCGGGAGCCCAGCACCACTGCTGCTCACGAGTTCGACAAGATCGATGCCACCAAGGGGCGGTTCTCATGGCCTGCGGGTGCCACCACAGCCGATCTCAAGGTGACCTGTCGAACGGGTGCCAATCCGGCCACTGTCTCCTTCACCCGACCACCATCGCCGGCCACGGTGGATATCGCGTCGTTTGGCTGCGACCCCGGGGCCTTCCCAAGTGTGATCGAACTGGTGTTTACCGGTCTTGATGGTGCGGGTGAACCCACGATCACGGCCGGTGCTGCTGGTGTATTGCGGATACATGGCAATGCCACGGGCGTGACCTCGGCTGATGTGGCCGACAGGTTGGGCAACTGTGCCGACGTCACCGCGCAGGTCAAGCCAGGCGGCGGTTCCGCTTCGGCAGTCTCGCAAGCCTGCGACTCAGTTCCCGTCGAGAATCCCACGCCTGGCGTAGGCAGCATCGTGAAGTCTTCACGTGGCGTGGACACCATGACTCCTTGTCCCAACCCCGCCAATCCAGCGCCCGGCGAATGCCAGCCGATGACGTTCGATATTTCGTTCCGCAACTCCGGCAACATCCCAGTGTCCAACATTGTGATCGCCGATCCGGTGGACCCGGCGAATTCTGCGGCACCGTTTGACGTCATTCGGTTGCAGTCGTTGTCGTTGCCGTCTTCGCCAGCGGCCACAGCCGAGGTGTATGACCCCACTGCCGCCGCATACGTACCGTATGTCGCCAGCGATACCGCCCTGCTCGCCCGGGCGATTGGCTTCAGAGTCACCGTCACCGGAAACCTCCCTGTTGGCGCTAACTACCGGATGTCGTTCAAAGCAGTGGCGCGGGACACCACACCGGTGGGTTCCACATTCACCAACTGTGTGGGAATCGGCATCGGAGCCCCATCCAGAACCACCTGTTCGCCCGCCGTGCAGGTGGGCAACCCGAGCAACAACGCTGCATTGCAGAAACTGATCGTGCCTGGGGTGGTGACCAGACCCACCATCGGACTGCCGCCGCAGACAATCCAAGTTCGGCAGCGGGTGAACACCGCTGCCAACGGCGGCAACATGAATCTCAAGCAACTCATCGTCACCGACACGGACGCTGATTTCTTCGACGCGGTAACTTTCGCGGCCAACATCAATGTGAACTTCCCGCAAGGTGCCAACCGGGTGCAGGTGGATGTGTGCACGAGTGCCGCGGACTGTGCGTCAGGTGTCTTCAGCAACGGCACGCCCACCTCCAGCAATCAACCCGGTCTGCCTGGTGGGGTGGTGCCCGCTCAGGTCAAGGGAATCCGGGTTACATTCACCAACAGCTCGGGCGGCTACGACATCCTGCCCAGCAACTACGTGCCCTACAGCCAAGCGTGTCCCATTGCCTACGTCTGATTCAACGCCACCGTCCGGGAAACCTTGGCTTCCTCGGGTATGCCCATCCCGAATACAGTGGAAGACACCATCACCGGCGCGGGGGAATCGGCACTGCAGACGCCGGGCACCACCTTCCCCATCCCGCCCGTATCGGCAAGTTTCGATGTGATCCAAGGCTCGCCGCGGCTGAGCTTCGATAAGGGTCCCGACAGTCGGCTCGGTCCAGGGGACTCTGCGCCGTTCAACCTCACCGCCACCAACTCGGGCACCTCGCCAGTGGTGGATCCGGTGATCGTCGATCCGCTCCCGGCCGACCTCACGGCAGTGCCAGGGGTCGGTGGTGTGCCGCCCTTCACAATCAGCTATGTGCTTCCTGCGGGCTATCCGGAACCAGCCACGGTGGAGTACACCGAGATCAAGGGAGACCCCAGCAACCCACCTGTGCCTGGCTGCACGGACGTCAACAGGGTGTGCAAGTTGTCGTGGTCGTTCCCCGGCTTCAACCTCCCACCGGGCGGCAAGATCAGTGTGCAGTTCAACGTAGAACTCACCCCCGGGGTGGTGGCCGGAGCCACCATCACCAACACCGCAGGTGTGCACGGTGCCAACCCGGACCTCAGTTGCGCCGGTTCGTCCACATCGGGCCCACCCTTCGGGACTGGCCTCTACTGCACCGATCCCGCTCAGATCACTTCGGTGGCCGGTAATAACTTCAAGGCCGAAAAGTGGATCAAGGCCGACCCGTCGTTAGGCTTCATCGATGGCGGCGGCAATATCGTGCCGGTCGGTGACGCAGCGTGTCCGGTGTACCAAAACGGAGGGGATGTCTACACCAGGTATCCGTGTGTAGCCCGGGTGTTGCCCGGCCAGCAGATCGACTACCTGATTCGCGGGATCAACAGTGGCACCAACCCGGCCAGTCAGATCGTGATCGTCGATGGCCTGCCGGTGTCTGGGGACAATGGCGTTCTCCTCACAAGCCAACAGCGGGGTACTGAGTGGAACAACCGCCCCACAATGCTCTCGCCAGTGACCAACGTCGATGGCTACTCCGGCGTGGTCACGGAATACACGGATGCGCCGTACATGAGCGGTGCCTTCTGCCGCAACAGCATCCAAGTGCCACCGAATGACACCTGCCCCCCGGGATCGTTCTCAGCAGGATTCTCCCAAGCCAACACGGGCTTCCGCACCACCATGACCTTCCCCGGTGGCGACCTCCTGCAACCTGGTGAGTCGTTCACGTTGGTGTGGAGCATGCAGGCACCGCTGGAACTCAGCGGCCCGCAAGCGAATCCGGTGGCCTGGAACTCGTTTGCCTACCGGCCATCGTTCCAAACCGGACAGGCAGTGGATGTGTTGCCACCTACGGAGCCCCTCAAGGTCGGAGTGGCAATGCCGCTGACTACCTTCAACGTCACAAAGGCCGTGGAGGGTTTACCGCCAGGAATCACCTTGGATTACTTCGAACTCGCATACTCGTGCTCGATCACGACCGCTGGATCAGGGACCATGGTGGTGTCGTCGGGATCGTTCGTCCTCACCGATGGTGCCACGTGGACTAGTCCGAATATCCCGGATGGGGCCACGTGTCGGGTGTGGGAGACGAATTCCCAGGGCGGCACGTCGGCGAATATCGGGGAATCCAATGCCGCCGAATTGGTGCTGGACTCAGCTGAACCCAACGCTGTGACCATCACCAATAGTTACGAAGCTGGATCCCTGTCGATTGCGAAATCCGTCATCTGGGACGCGGTGCCACCGTTCCCCGTACCACCGGTGGAGGTGGTGGTGAACTGTGGCTTCCCGGCCCTCGGCGACACCCTCCCTGGTTACCCGCAGACCTTCGATCTATTTGACGGTGCCACGCCAGTGACGCTTGTCGACCTGCCGGTGGGGACCTCCTGCGATATCACCGAGGTCAATGCCCAAGGTGCGACCAAGACCATCATCATTCCGTCGAATGACACTCCGACCGTGGGCACATCCGCAGTGGTCGGGGTCGACCCCGC
>CAZVKB010000160.1:0-5257 GCA_964627505.1 uncultured Actinomycetes bacterium
TCACCACTGATGTCTTGGGTAATCCGCGCGTGGACGCTGGTAATGGCACGCGCAACATCGGCGCGGTGCAGAATGTGCAGTCGCCGCACCTGACGGTGGCAGGAGTGACGGACACCACGGTTTCGTTGGCGTGGAATCGGCCTGTGGATCCGGCCAGTGGTCCGGTGACTGGCTACAACGTGTACTACGCCCCCGCCGCAGGTGGGTTGCAGCAGACCTTCCATGTGCCTGGTGCTGACGTGTTGGCAGTGACAATCCCGGGATTGACGCAAGGGACGCAATATGCGTTCACGGTGGCCGGAGTCAACCAAGTGGGACCTGGCCCGCGATCCAACGTGGTGACGGCTACGCCGCTCGGGCCTCTGGGGTTGCCGGTGGTGACCGCGACTGGCGGCGATGGCTTGATGGTGTTGTCGTGGACCGAGCCGAATCTGGCAGGCCATGCAGGACCACCGTCGTATTTTGTCTCCTATCGCAAGAAGGGAGAGGCATTGTGGATCGCCGGGCCAGGCTGGCTTTCGGCACGCACGACGACGATTCCTGGACTGTCCAACGGGACCGAGTACGAGTTCGCTGTCGTGGCTACCACTCCAGACCAGGCCATGACCCCAACGATGGCGACCGCTTTGGGGACGCCGCGGGCGGCGATGTTTGTGCCGATCAACCCGGTGCGGGCCTATGACTCCAGGATCGGGAATGCACCGATTTCGGCGGGGCAATCCCGGCTGGTTTCGCTGGCCGGGCAGGTTCCTGAAGGTGCGGTAGCGGTGGCCTACAACATCACAGTGATCGACATGAACGCCGCTGGGTGGTTGACGGTGGTGCCTGGTGATGTGGCCAATCCGCCGGTGTCTTCGACGATCAACTGGTCGGGCCGGGGTGAGGTGTTGGCCAATGGCATCGTAGTGGGGGTCGATGGGCAAAGAGCCGTCAAGGTGTTCGCCGGTCCGGATGGCTCGGCCACGAGCACGCAGTTTGTGATCGATGTGGTGGGCTACTACCTGCCGGCACACACAGCTCCGACCGGTTCGACGTTCACGCCAGTGGATCCGGTGCGCGCCTACGATTCCCGAACGGCGCTGGGCCCGCTGGTCGGCGGACGTTATCGCAATGTCAATCTAGCGACCAACACGGGTGGGGTTCTGCCCGATGGGGTCACGGCCGTGGCGTACAACCTCACCGTCACCGACAGTCAGGGAGCCGGGTTCCTCACCGTGACCCCCGGGGACATCACCACCTATCCAACGTCGTCCACCATCAATTGGTGGGGGCCCGGACAGATGCTGGCCAATGGGATTGATGTGAAGGTGGATGCCGGGAAGTCGGTGAATGTGTTCGCCGGTCCGAACGCGAATGCCCGAACCCAATTCGTGATTGACATCGTCGGTTACTTCGCACCAACGTCCGTCGCGCCGGCTGGTTCTGGGTTTACCCCCGTGACCCCGACGCGGGCGTATGACTCGAGGACCGGGCCGGGGCCAATCGCGGCTGGACAGCAGCGCACGATCTCGATGGCCACAGGTGGTCTGGTGCCTGAGGGTGCCACGGCGGTGGCATACAACGCGACTGTCGCGGACACCACTGGTTCGGGGTGGCTGACTGTCACACCGGGCAGTGTGAGCGTTCTGCCGGTGTCCTCGACGATCAATTGGTGGGCCACCAACCAGTTCCTGTCTAACGGAATCGCGGTGGGTGTGGATGGGCAACGTGAAGTCAACGTGTTCGCAGGCCCCAACGGCAGCGGTGCCTCCACCGACTTCGTCCTCGACACTGTCGGCTACTACAACTGAGACGAGTCGGCCTTCGAGCGCGGTCGCCAGATAAGGGCGGTGAGCACGACCAGCAGTGGGATAAGAGCGACGATCGCCATGGTGATCCGGATTCCGGATGTGTAGTCAACCCCGAGCGAGAGCCCTTGTGCCAGCTGTGCGAGTGCTGGGCTGAAGCCGGTGGGCCCCGGGCTGCTGGTGACGGCGTGGGTGACCGCTGCGACGTCTTGTTGGGCCTGAGCTGGCGACAGCCCGAGCGCGGCGGCATCGGCCATCCAGGCACGGCGGTAGAACACGTCGAGCAGCAGGATCACCAGTGTGGGGCCGAGGGCATAGCCGGCCATCGAGAATGCGGGTTGGACGGCGGCAACCGAGCCAGTGCTGCCTGGTGTGGCTCGGCTGAGGATGGCATCAGCGGCGGCGGTACTGGTGATGAAGCCGCCGAGGTTGTCGAGCCAAATGGCCGCGACCAGCACTGCGGTGGCCATGACTGGGGACGCGGTGGCCGCCAACACCATCCCACTGGCGGAGACGATCACCAACCCGGTGATGATTACCGGCTGCGCGGTATGGGCTGCCACCATGCGCCCGGCGATCACACTGGCCAGGGCCACCAGCAAGGTGCCTGGTAGATAGAGCAGACCGATGGTCTGGGCGGAAAGGGTGAGCACGTAACTCCCCAGTTGACCGACGATCGTGCCGAGCGCGGCGGCGAAAATGTTGATCGCCACTGTGGCCAAAATGGCGATGAGGAAGCCACGTCGAGCAAACAGCTTGGTATTCAATGCCGGATTGGGGATGGCGCGCGAATGCCTGAGCAAGGCCAGCAGTGCAAGTGCGCACACGGCCAGCGGAACCCACGTGGCCGGTTCGGTCATGCCGTTGGGTACGGCACCGAGTCCCACCACCAATCCGAGCAGCGTGATGCCGAAGAGCACGACGCCGAGGACGTCAAATCTTCCGACGGTGCCGCGGGCAGGTTCTCGCACGAAGCGCGCCGTGAGCACGATGGCAACTGTCGCGAACGGGACGGTCACCAGAAACAGGCTGCGCCAACCAAAAGTCGTCACCAGCCAACCACCGAGCACGGGGGTCGCGCCGTACATGAGGGTATAGATCGCCATGACGAAACCCAGGGATCGCGCGCGCACTTCGCTGCGCACACTTGCCGAAACCAACGCGAGCGCGACGCCTAGGATCGTGGCCAGCGTGAGGCCGTCGAGGAACCGCAAAATGAGCAAGACGGGATAGTTGGGAACGCAGGCGGAGGCGAGGCTGACCGCGACGTTGGCGCCGAGGCCCACCAGCAGGACACGTTTGAGGCCCAGACGGTCGCCCAGGTTGCCGACGGCAAGGACGGTTGCGGCCACGACGAGGGTCGCGGCGCCGGCCAGTAAGCCGACGGAGCCGGGCGGGACTGCCACCCCATTAGCCACGGAAGCCAGGTTGAGGTTGAACACAAGCGGGTCGATGCCGGCGATGGGATACGCCAGCGCTGGACCCAAGATGGTCAAGATCATTCGCCGATCCAGGCGGGTCGTCCCGGATTTGACGGTCACTCGCACTTGACCCTCTCACGGTGTGTGGTGCGTTCTCGGTGTGAGCCGCACAAGGTATGCGCGGGTGGCGCGGTGTGCGTGCGTTGGCAGTTGTTTCTCACCATACCTACTGCGCTGTGATCGTGATACGTTCGCGGGACAGTCGGCTGCGGGTGCATCGCTAGGTGGTTGCAGGTGGAGATTCGGCCATCGGCAAGTTGACTCGGATACCAGCTATTCGGCTATACCGGCAGCTCAATCAGGGGTGCTGGATCTCACACAGGAAGAACCACATGTCTGAACGACGTTTGCTGATGGACACTATTGCCGACATGACTGCCGCGTCAGTGGAGCGGGCGAATCTGAGCGACGAAGCGCTGTTGCTCGTGCGCTTTGCCGCACTGGTTGCTATGGATGCGCCCGTCGCGTCGTATCTATTGAACTTCGGAGCCGCAGCTGAGACTGATTTGACGCTGGAAGATGCCCAGAGTGTGTTGGTTGCAGTGGCGCCCATCGTGGGCGCGCCCCGCGTGGTGTCTGCGGCTGGCAAGATCACCGAGGCACTCGGCATCGCCATCGAATTGGCTGAGTTGGAGATGGAAGAGGGACTGTAACTGCAACGCCACGCACAGTTCGGGTGGCACGGATGCCGATGTCTACCCGGACTGTGGTCGTTTGCTGGATTGGCCGACGTGATCTTTCTCGACGCTTTGCTCGTGGGCTCGTTGCCGGTGCCAGGACTCATGCACGTGTTGGGCCAGTGGAACTGGCGGCTTCCCGCAGCGCTGGGACGTGTGCTGCCGCGCATTACCGGCTAGAGGTGTGAACTTCCGCCGCCGCGGTAGTGGTTCAATCACCGATCTTCGCACCGGCTGTCACATCCGCTTGCGAACTGATTCCTAGACGGTGCGAATGTCGCCCCAGAAACCCCTGGTATCTGCCTGGAAACATCCGCACTAGCAGGTCCATGACGGAGGCATCACGACCGACAACGATGCGCGCTTTGTTGCGCGCGACTCCATCGAGAATGATCTCCGCGGCCTTGGCGGGGGGCATAGTCAACAACGTCTCGTTGTATCGACGAACACGGGCTTCATCAGCCGCGGTGACCACATGTCCCAACCGTTGGGCGGTGCGCAAACTGTTGGTGGCGATGTTGGTCTTGACGCCACCGGGGAACACGCATGTCACCGCGACAGATTGATTGCTATCGAGCATCTCGATGCGCAACGATTCCGTAAACCCCCGCACCCCAAACTTGGCTGTGCAGTATTGACTCAACAAACCTTGTGCCATCAGGCCGTTCAGGCTTGAGATGTTGACCACATGCCCGGCACCCGAAGCGATGAGATACGGCAGAAAAGCTTTGGTGCCATAAATCACGCCCCAGAGGTTCACGTTCAGCACGCGCTCGTAGTCGGCAATCTCGGATTCCAGCACGGTGCGGCCTGCCCCCACTCCGGCATTGTTGTACACCTGATGCACTACGCCAAAGTGATCGGCCACCCCGACAGCGTGTTCCTGCACGGCATGCCAGTCCGACACATCAACCACTTCGGTCACGACCTCAGTAGCGCGACGGCTGAGCAGTTCCGCAGTTTCAGACAACCCAGCATGGTCCACGTCTGAGATCGCCAGACGGGCGCCACGCTCAGCTAGTTCGTGGGCAAGCGCCCGTCCAATTCCGGAACCGGCCCCGGTAACCACAGCCACGCGACCTGCGAACCTGCTCATTGTTACCTCTTTTCACGGGTACTGAGGACCTGTGGTGCGCCACAGGGTCTTTCTGCTAGACCGGGACGAATTCTCCGTCACCAACGGACAGAAGGTGAAACGTCGCCAAGGGCTAGGAAGTGGAAACCCCAGGAGAACGTTCACGCAGCAACGCCTCTTGTACGACAGAGGCGATCAGAGTGCCATCCTCACGATAGAACTCGCCGCGCGCCAGCC
>CAZVKB010000161.1:0-5159 GCA_964627505.1 uncultured Actinomycetes bacterium
AATCAGCGCTGGCAGCTGCCGGTCTGCCGGTACGTCATGGCATCAGCCATGCGGTCTGAGTCGGCATGTCATTGAGGTGGTGGGCCTCAATCAGCATGTAGTCCGGGCGGCAGGCATAGTCCCCACAACTTATAGGAGACGACACAACCACCAGCAACTCCTCGACACTGCTCCCCCCAACGACGTGACTCTTACACCCCTCGTTTACCTGCGAGGTAGCGTTCGACATCCTCAGGCGGGCCGAGAATCTCCAGCCCGAGTGTGGCATCACGTCCGAAGAGGTGGAGGGCGATTTCCGATACCGGGCCCCGCAATGTGACCGAGGTCTCAGTGATTTCGCCCTGGTCATGGCCTGGGACATCGGTCGGTTGCATGGTTACCTTTACCAAGGAATTGCGAAGAAGCATTTTTGCGGACTTGGTCAAGGCGCGCCACAGTTGGGAGCGGGCATCGGCTGACAGGTCCCGTGGAGACCAATCCGGCTGTGCGCGGCGGATGTCTTCATGGTGGATGAAGTACTCCATCGTGTTCGCCATCGCGTCCACACCGGGGAGCGCAAAGAACGACAGCCGTGGGGGACCGTTGCGGACCTTGTCGACCAATTCCGGGTACGGCTGCTCGGCTGCGCCCGCCTGGACGCGGTCGGTCCAGCCGGCCAGTTGCGGCACCACGATGCCGATGGAGGCGTCGGGCCGGGCCTCCCGGACAACCAAGTGGGCGACGAGATCGCGGGTGTCCCAGCCAGCGCAGAGGGTGGGTGCGTCGGGACCCACAACATCGCACAGGTTGGCGAGGGCGGCGCGCTCGGACGAGGCGAGCGAATTAGTAGACATGAAGACCAGGTTAGTTGCGCCCCCGCAGTTCGGCGTGGCGGGCAAGCCCACCACGATCCCGGTTCCGCTTGCCCACGCGGTTGTGGTCGTTTTCGTGGGGTGCGGTCGTGAGCGACCCCCACGCAGGGAAACCTCGCAACGAAGAGCGTGGCCTGCGCCAGCGTTTCCCGTGACACCATGACAGCGGGGTCGGCGGTCCGAGCGCCAGCGACGCACGTGTCACCAGTGGTGGCAGGATGGCGCCATGAGTGTCGCAACCCCGCCAGATCATGATCCCGCGCCTGTGACCACACCGATTGTTCCCTGGCGGCCCGACGACAGCGGCCTCGTGTGCGCCGTGGCCCAGGACCGCAGCAACGGCGAAGTCCTGATGGTGGCGTGGATGGACGCCGAGGCGGTACGACGTACTTTAGAAACCGGTCGCGCCACCTATTGGTCGCGTTCGCGCGAGGAGTATTGGGTGAAAGGCGAAACGTCCGGTCACATCCAAACAGTCCACGAGATCCGGGTGGACTGCGACGGCGACGCCCTCCTACTCCTTGTGGATCAAACCGGCGCTGCGTGTCACACCGGCACGCGAAGTTGTTTCGACACGGCCCGCGTCCCTGTGACTGACGCCCCGAACGGGAACCTGCGATGACCACCACCAGCTACCTTGATCTGGGCCTCGACGGTGCCGTCGCCCCGAGCCCGGCGGAGTTCGCCAGACTGGCCAACGACCGGCGCGTGATCCCCGTCTGTCGCAAGTTGTTGGCCGACGGCATGACCCCGATCAGCGTGTACCGGGCGTTGGCCGACGAACGTCCGGGGACCTTCCTGCTGGAATCAGCCGAACAGGGCGGCCAGTGGACCCGGTTCAGTTTCATCGGCGTGGCCAGCGCCGCCGCCCTTGTGGAGTCCGAAGGCGCGGCAACCTGGCACGGACGGATACCAGCCGGGCTCACACAATCCGGTCCACCACAAGAGTTGCTTGCAGAAGCGCTGTCGGTGCTGGCGACCCCGCGCCTGCCCGGGCTGCCACCACTCACAGGTGGCCTCGTGGGCGCTGTGGGATACGACATGGTCCGCCGGTTCGAGGCCATACCGGATTCCAACCCCGACGAGTTGCACCTACCCGAGCTGGCCATGCTCTTGGCCACCGACGTCGCGGTATTCGACCACCTCGACGGCACAGTCTGGCTGATCGCCAACGCGATCAATTACGACAACTCTGATCAGGGCGTGACCCGCGCTTACGAACACGCCCTTGCTCGTGTGGAGCGCATGACCCGCGACCTGTGTCGCCCGGTCACGGATCAAGTCCACACATTTGACCGGCACGCTACTTGCGAATTTCAGAGCAACACCACCCGCGCGCGCTATCTCGACATGGTGGACATCGCCAAAGAGCACATTCGCGCCGGCGACGCCTTCCAAATCGTGCTCTCGCAGCGCTTCGACGCACCGTGTCCGGCCAGCGCGCTTGACCTCTATCGGGTGCTTCGGGCCAGCAACCCCAGCCCCTACATGTACCTCGTGCGCGTGCCCGACACCAGCGACTCCACTACCTCACAAGTCGCCTTCGACATCGTGGGATCGAGCCCCGAGGCCTTGGTCAAACTCACCTCCGGCGAAGCCATGCTGCACCCGATCGCGGGCACGCGCCACCGCGGCCGCACTCCGGAGGAGGACGCGGCGCTGGCCGTGGAACTCTTGGCGGACGAAAAAGAGCGCGCCGAACATCTCATGCTCGTAGACCTCGGTCGCAATGACCTGGGCCGCGTGTGTACACCAGGGTCGGTGAACGTCGTGGAGTTCATGGCCGTGGAACGCTTCTCGCACGTCATGCACATTGTTTCCACGGTCGTGGGAACTTTGCAGACCGAATACAACGCGGTTGATCTGCTGGCCGCCACCTTCCCGGCTGGCACCCTGTCGGGCGCTCCCAAACCGCGGGCTATGGAGATCATCGACGATTTGGAATCGGTGCGGCGCGGCGTCTATGCGGGGTGCATCGGCTACTTCGACTTCGCCGGCGACATGGACACCGCCATCGCCATCCGCACCGCCGTCGTACGCGACGGTGTCGCTCACGTGCAGGCTGGCGCCGGGATCGTGGCGGACTCCGATCCGACTTCGGAGTACGAGGAGTGTCGCAATAAGGCCATGGCGGTTTTGCAGGCTGTGGCAATCGCCAGCACGGTTGGGCAGCCGCACTGATGGCAACCCCGGCGGCACCGGACGCGGACTCGCCGGTCGACGAAACCGGGCCCGCTGCGGCCAGCTCACGGGAATATGCAGCCGCGCTCGCCGGGCTGGTGCTCGGTGCGGCGCTCATGCTGCTCGCGCTGGCCCAAGATTGGATCCGGGCGACAGCGACTGCCCCGGGTTCCCCCGCGATCAGCATCGTCCTGAGTGGTCGGGCCTTGGTCCCGATTGCCGCGGGCGCTGCGATCGTGCTGCTCGCCGGTGCCGCCGGTGTCGTGGCTGCACGCAACCGATGGCGTGTGACGATCGGAATCGTCCTGGTTGTGGTGGCCTCCGGGGCAGTGATCGCCGTCGCCATGTTTGCAGTCGCCGGTCCTCCCGCCGCCCGCCTCGTGGCTGAACTCGGCGTGCCAGCCACCGCTGTGACCACCTCAATCTGGTGGTTGGTGTGCCTCTTCGGGGCTGTGCTCGCGGATCTCGCCGGCTTGGCAGTGGTGGTACGAGGCCGCAGTTGGCCGGTGATGACCTCACGCTACGAACGCAAGGCCACACGGACCCAAAACAACCCCACCGGCAATTCGGCCGCGCGGATCTGGGACGCTTTGGACCGCGGCGAAGACCCCACACGGTGATCGGACCTGTCACAATAGGCCCCAGTCGTGTGAGTGGACCTCAGACGCAGCAACCTGCCAGCACACACAGGAGAACAGATGTCTAATCAGGTGCATGACAACCACGGTCAGACCCCGGCCGCGTGGACCGCCGTCACCATCATCATGATCGCCTTCGTCATCGGCTCACTCGCCGTCGTGCTCGCGATGCCGTGGCTTTTCTGGGCGAGCGTGGCGCTGGTAGCTGTAGGCGGAATCGTCGGCAAAGTGATGTCGATGATGGGCTACGGCGCCAAGCCCGAAGACGACCAGACCATCGAACCAGCCTGACAGTGTCGCGCGGACTCGTGCTCGTCGTCGAAGACGAGCGCAACATCGCCGATCTGCTCAAGCTCTATCTCGCCCGCGAAGGTTTCGGGGTGTTGATCGTCGGCGACGGCGAAGCTGGCTTGGAAGCCGTGCGTCAGAATCGTCCGGTTGCGGTGCTGCTCGACGTCGGCCTGCCGGGCATCGACGGCACCGAGGTGTGCCGCCGGATGCGCGCAGATGACGACTGGACTCCGGTGCTTTTCTGCACGGCCCGGGATGACGAAATCGATCGCGTGCTGGGACTGGAACTCGGTGCCGACGACTACATCACCAAGCCGTTCAGCCCGCGGGAAGTGGTCGCCCGACTCAAAGCGGTGGTGCGCCGCACCCAGGGCGTCACTACCAAAGAGGACCTCACACTCGGCAATGTGGTGCTGGATCGGGAGTCCCACCGCTGTTTGGTGGATGGTGACGACGTGGCTTTAACCGCCACCGAATTCGATCTCCTGGCGCACCTGATGACCCACCCGGGCCGGGTCTACAGCCGCGAACAACTCCTGAGCGACGTGTGGGGATACTCCAGCGTCGTTACCACCCGCACTGTTGATGTCCACGTCGCGCAATTGCGGGCCAAACTCGGCAACCCCGATCTGATTCGGACCGTGCGCGGCGTTGGGTACTCCGCGGATCCTGACGCCGCCGGACATTGAATCGTTCGCTGTGCCCACGGACGCCCCCGGCCCACCACACACCTCGGTCCCGCAGATCCCGTGGGCGCCGACCGGCCGCGTCCATGGCACATTGGCAGTGCGCATCGCTCTCGTGACCACCGCTGTCGCGTTGCTCACCGCCCTCATCGTCGCCGCTGTTTCGGTGCCCCAAATCCGTTCAGCCGCCACCGTGGAAGCTCAACAATCGTTGGCCCGGGCCGCAGACTCGGTGGTCAACTCCATCCAGCCTGGAGTCGGGGGTCCGCAAATCCAAGGTCGTACCCTCGTGCGGTTGCGCAGCGGCGAGATCGCGGTTTATCAGATCGCCAACGGCGGAGATGCTCCCTCCTTCCTCACCGGCTCCGACCTCGCTGTGCTCTTCACAAGCGGTTCGCTGTCGGTCGTGACGCAGGTGGGCGATGAGCCGCTGCTGGTGGAGGGTCGAGCCCTCAACGATGGCTCCTATCTGCTGTTCACCGAACCGGTCTCCGTAGCCCTGGGCAGTAGCG
>CAZVKB010000162.1:0-5073 GCA_964627505.1 uncultured Actinomycetes bacterium
GCTGCGGACTTTTAATCCGTAGGTTGCGGGTTCGAATCCCGCGGGGCCCACCACTTCCATCGATCTTCATGAGGTTATGCCCCTTCAACATCCGCCTCAGCGTGCGTGATTGACGCGCATTGTTGAAGATTGGATACCTTGGACACCAACCACGCGAAGGAAGGGTCCGCTGATATTCCTCCGCCAGAGGGACGACCAAGTGGTGATCCTGGCCTTTTGGAGGAGCGCGCTGATACGACGCGACAGGGAAAAGACACAAGAGTCAGGTGGCAACCGCGAGGTGAGTTCGTGACGATTCGCCGGTTTTCCGCAGTGGTCGTCTGGGGGTAGCGTGTGGCCTCAGCACTGACAGCGGCCTTGTCGGTAGTCAACCGCCAGGTGGCGAGTTGGCGCAGGTAGCCAGCCAGGGTGTGATGCTCGCTGAGTCCGCATTCGGCGCGGGTGTGCCCGGCCAGCTCGGACTCCAGGCGTGTATTGGTCTTCTTCACCGTGGCACTGTCCCGCCCGTGAGGGAGTCCCTTTGGCACGATCACAGTGGATCCTTGGTGGATGACAATTCGGTGCTCGGTGGGCAGGCATGTGAGCCCCAACAGTGCGGGCATCGCTGTCCCGGCTTCGTCACCGAGTACGGCGTTTGGATATGGCCCCAGGGTCGGGGTCTGGTTTCAGGTCAGCATCATCGAGCAGGTTGCCGCGATCGTGCCTCCTTGGCCGAGCTGGGGGCTGTGACCAAATAGCATCATAATGCTGGGGGAGTCGCATCATGATGCTACAATCGCGGAATGCGTACCACTTACACCCCGACTCCCGATGTCGAGGCGGAGATTCGACGCTTGCGCAAGGAATTGGGCATCGGTGTGAGCGAGGCGATCAACCTGCTGGCACGGCGGGGAATCGCGGCTGCGGACCAGCCCCGCCAGCGGTTTCAGCAGCGTTGCACGTCGATGGGTGCCAAAATCCCGGTCGAGAATATTGGCGCCGTCCTCGAGCAACTGGATCACGACTGATGCTGCTCGACGCGAACATCTTGTTGTACGCCGTCGACACGGACTCCAAGGATCACGCAGCGGCCTCGGATTGGCTGGAAATTCAGTTGTCGGGTCCGATGCGCGTGGGTCTTCCCTGGCAGTCGATCGGGGCTTTTGTGCGCATCGCCACCCATCCGCGCGTCTACGAGCGACCCCTCGCACCCGCCGAAGCGTGGGGCTATGTCGATGCATGGCTAGCCGCGCCGAACGTGTGGATCCCCGCCGCAGGCGAGGCGACTGCCAATGTGTTGGGTCAGTTATTGCAGGCTCCGGGTGTGACGGGGAACCTCGTGCCCGATGCACAACTCGCTGCGCTGGCGATCGAGCATGGCGTCGCGGTTGCCAGCGCAGACGCGGACTTCGCGCGCTTCCCCGGGTGTCGGTGGATCAACCCGCTGCGGTGAAGTGGCCGGCTTCGACATCACCTACGTCCACGAACAGTCGTGAGAGCGCGTGGTTTAGCGTTGCGGGGGCACCTCTCTGGGATTACCAGCCGCGATGAAACCCGAATGAAGACGCCGAATGTCTGCCTGAGTATGTCCCTCGGCATCGTGGCAGCACTCCGGCTCAACGTGTGACTCAATGGAACCTGGCAGGAGAGGGATCTCGTGGGCTGCAGACCGTAGGTGATGATATCGTGATTGATATCATGCCAATGACGCGCCGAGGGAGGATGGAATGGCATCGATTATTGTTCGGGGGCTTGACGAGGCTGTGAAGCGGCAGATTGCTGCACAGGCCAAGGTGCATGGGCGCTCGATGGAGGCCGAGGTGCGCGACATCCTCACGCGGGCCGCACATAGGCCCCACATCGGGCTGGCACTGATGCGGGTGGCCCAGGAGGCCGGTGGCATCGAGGACATCATGATTCCTGCGCGGGACGAACCGGCACGTGCGGCGGACTTTGGATGATCGTCCTCGACACGTGCGTGATCTCGGAGATATTCAAGTCGAACCCGCACGCCCGCGTGGTGGCGTGGCTGGAAACCATCACTGACGACGTCGCTGTCACGGCCATCACGCTCGCCGAAATTCTGGCCGGCGTGCGACGACTGCCGGATGGCCAGCGCAAATCGGCTCTCACGATGGCGATTACGGAAGCGCTTGAGCCCTACCGCGCAACGGGGGCCGTGCTGGCATTCGACGAGTCGATCACCGACCATTACGCGGAAATCCTGGTCACCCGTGAGCGAATAGGGCGCCCGATCCGCATGGCGGATGCCCAGATCGCGGCGATCTGTCGATTTCACGGCGCCCTGTGTGCCACGAGGAACACCAAAGACTTCGCCCAAACGGGAGTCGACCTCATCGACCCCTGGCGCGACTGACCCCGGTTCCGCAGCGAGGGGCGACGCCCAGCACTGTCGGTCAGAGGTAGGCCGGCGACGTAGTGGGCGTTTCGGTCGGTGGTCAGCAGTAGCAACCACAGCGGTGTCTGCACAGCGATGTTGGGCAGTGCGCCCACCCGTCGTGCCTGACGTCAGATGATGTGGGCGACGAAACCGCCCACGGTGGTTTCCGGCAATGGCTGGGAGCACGACGACGTGAAGTCGGTTGTGGTCACGCCCACCATGTAGACGCCCACCCTGTAGATGGTGGGGTCATTGCGCAGCCGGTAGCACCACCGGCCTCCGGTGAGGTTGGCCATGGTGCTCCAGACGGTGACCTCGTCGGACGGTTGTCCGGTGGGGCCGATCTCGCGAATCAAGCCGGAATTGATGTCGAAGGTACTGGTCCACGTCCGCCCCTCAGGCATGATCGAGGCGAATTGCGTTCCTTTGGCCACCACCTGCAACTGCCAGGGAAGCCCCACGGGAAACTCCATCGTGCGTCCCACCACGACAACTCCATCTTTGGCCGGACGAAGTTTGAAGTTCGTGCACATGTGCGCTCTTATGGTTGCGTTTCACAGTCAACGTAGTGGACCGTGGCGACTCCGCGCTGGCCGAGAGCTTGAGCCGTCGGTGTTCAGGAGGTGGGGAGTCGCCATGCGGCATCGGGGTGGCGTCCTGGCTAGATTGGCCTGGTGCGGCAACTGGCGCGGCAAGCCGATCGAAGAGGCGCCTGCTGACCGGACCAGCCTTTTCATTTGCCGCGGCGTTCTTCGCGATTCTGGCACCGGTGGGACAGGTCGGAACGAGTGCAGCCGCGAACAGTACGACCGCAGCGATCCTGGTCGGCGGGCTCATGTCGATCACGGTGTCCCGGCTCATTGCCCGCGGCAAGACACTGCCACCGGTGGCTGCCTACTCGTGGCCGAACACCGCAGTCCACGCCGTTTCCGTGGCAGTCACGTTGTTCGCAGCCACGGGGATCGTCCTGACCTGGGATCGCACCCCCGTTTCAGCGTGGCTCATTGTGGCCATCGTCGTGTTGTCGCAGCCGATCGACTCACGGTCCGACGAAGTGTCCAGAGAGTCCTCGGCACTTTGGCGGGCGCTGCAATTGCGGGATTGATCATCGTGGCCGTCACCTACCTCGTGCGCCAACTCGTGAACCGCGCGACACCAATAGGCCTCAACACCACCACCGAGTCCGCGTCTTTTCGGGAGACCAGAGCGGGTCTGATCGTCGCGGGTTTCAAACTCAAGGCGTCGCCAATACAGCCTGCTCCACCAGCGTCACCTGCTGGACTGGAGACCCCAACACGAAAGGTAGCTCTCGTCAGCACCTGTGGTGGTGCCACCACTGAGCGTCGCTCATCCAGCGGCGGCGGTAGGTGTCGGTCCAGGCCAGGCGAGAGGCCCACATGTAGCCCCGGCCACGGTGGATGATCATGGCGGTGATTGGCACGCGGTAGAACACAACCCGGATCAGGGTGGAGATGATGGGCACGAAGAAGATGACCGCGAAGCCGGCCCCGTACCAGCCCCCTGCCTGTACCAACAGCACGCACGCGTAGGTGAGCCCCATCAGCGGGAGGATTCCCATGAGCCCCAGGAAGATGGCGGAGATCAGCGGGAGGACATTGAACGCCTCTTCCCGGTAGGCCGGTCCGTACAGGCCCGCGTACTGCTGAGCGCGGAGCTCCGCGTCCACAAATGCGGCGGGGACTCCGCCGAGGTCCCCGGGAGAGTAGGTAACCGTCGGCGGCTCTTCGTAGCCGAGGTGTTGCGGCTGGTTGTTCATGAGGTTCTCCAATCTGGGGCGGGTCCGGACAGGCGCGTTCGCACATCCACCTCAGGACGTGAAATCTGTCGTCAGGTTGCACATCGTCTGTGGTGATCAAACTCGGGTCATCGGCATCCCGCTTGTTGTGCACAATCTGGGGAGTCCCCACAGTGCGTCGACCTGGAAGCACTCTCGCAGAGGGGTCCGACAGAATCCTCGTCTGAGCAACCGCAGCCCGCACGAGCGCAGTGACCCAGGGCCAAGGGCGAAGCCCGCAATCGAGGTAGCGATCCAGCGCAGTTATCAACACCTTGACAAGCCAGGGGAAGCAGCGGGCCGATCACTGCGGATACGGTGCAGGGCGTGTGTCGGAGGGGAAACGGCCATGGGCGAAACGCTGAGCGCTGCCGCTCGTCAGCTTGGTCGGAGCATGGGTAGCTCTGGTGGACGGGAGGCATTACGTTCACTCGGGTTCCTCGGGTCGGGCGCACCCACACTCCTACCGGCGCTGTACGACACTACGGTGGCCGAACTTCAGCTGGCGCATCCAGGCTGGCGCGGCCCAATTTGCGTACTAGACCTTGAGAATGCTCGGATCGGACGACTCGACACCGCTGCACCGCATGATGTCAACGCAGTCCCCTATGACGTTCATCCCGAGACAGCCATCGGCATGCAGCTCGATGCCATTGTCAATCGAGGCGTGGATGCCAACACCGAGTTATTCGGCATCGTCCATGGCCAACTTGCTGAGGTAGCCTGAACTTCCGGGGTGGTTCCCGCCGCCCGCGACGAACGCATGACTGTCCCTCGCTGCGGGCGACCAAAAACTCGGGCGACCAAAGCCCCTATCGGCCCGAACTGGTTGCGGCCGGACTTGCACCGGCCGCGAGTACGAACCGGGTGGCGCTGCTGGTCACCTCGCCATCGGTGG
>CAZVKB010000163.1:0-5047 GCA_964627505.1 uncultured Actinomycetes bacterium
CCACTGTAGTGACGAGACGGAATCGGTACGGCACTCCGGGGATCTGGGTCCCCGGCGAGCCCGCCTCCGCCCGACCGCCACCACCGGTCCGCTCAGTCCGTCGTTCCGAGGCCCACGCGCGACCCGAATACCCTCACGCGACCCGTATCCAAGTCGCCTCTAGGTATTCAAGTCGCACGAGGGCATTTGCGCCGCAGGTGCGTCCTTCCCCCTACCGCGGCACGCCCGAAAGCAGCGCCGCCGCGCGCGGTTCCACCTGCTCGCGCCACGCTGGCACGAGATCGAGTCGCAACCGTCGGTCAAGCACATCCGCGGCAGTGACAGCACCCTCTGCCGCAATGGCCCAGACTAACTCCACACCCAACACAGGCGTATCGCCGATGGGCTCCAGGAGTGATGGGTCTGCATCTGCCAAGGCCGCCACATGTGCCGCCTCCGCACCAAACCGCATGGTGAGCCGATCGGCACCCGGCGTCCAGGGCTGCGCCCCCATGAGCGGCAACCGGCGAGTTTGGCAGGGACGATCCGTGAGCAGATCGACGGCATCCTCTGCCATGCGCCGGTACGTCGTCAACTTGCCGCCGACGATGCTCACCGTGTCGCCGTCGATCACCGCATGGCGGCGTGACAAGTCAGCTGAGGGATGGTCGGATGCGGCCAGCAGTGGTCGATATCCCGCGTACGTACTCAAGATGTCCGAAGGCTCTAAAGGCGTTGCCAAAGCCCGGTTGATGGTGGCTAGCAGGAAGTCGATCTCCTCCTGATCGGCCCGCGGTTCGTCCAGCGGCGCATCGGTCTCCACATCCGTGAGGCCGATAAACGCCAACCCCTCCGGTTGCGGCAGTGCGAACACAAACCGCGACACCGAACCGGGCACCGCCACCATGAGCGCCGCAGTCGGGTTGCCCAAGGCTTCGGACCGCACCACCAAGTGGGTCCCGCGCGAGCGCACCAGCGAAATCCGGGAATCCAACTCAGCCGCCCATGCACCCCCGGCATTCACCACCCGTCGGGTACGCAGAACGTGCTGTTCGCCTGTGAGGTCGTCCACCACGGTGACACTTCCCGCCGCCACATTGACTGCCCGGGTGTGGGTGAGAATACGCGCGCCGTAGGCCGCAGCTGTGCGGGCAACGGCCACGACCAACCGCGCGTCGTCTACCAACTGGCCGTCCCACGACAGCCAGGAGTGCGCTACGCCGGGGATCATTCCGGGGAAGAACTCCAGCGCTGTATCGGCATCCACGCGCCGCGGTCGCGCCAATGTGCTGCCGGTCGCCCGACGCATGGTGTCGGCAGCGGTGAGACCTGCACCCACCAGCGCACTCTTCACATCGGGCAGCACGGGCAGCAGTTGTCCGAGCGGATGGGTGAGATGCGGCGCGATCGCGGCCATGATCCGCTCTCGCTCCACAGCTGATTCCCACGCGACGTCGATCTGGCCAGTGGCCAGGTAGCGCAATCCGCCGTGCACCAGCTTCGAGGACCACCGACTGGTGCCGTATGCGAGGTCGTGACCTTCGATCAGCACCACATCGAGGCCGCGCGTCGCGGCGTCGAGCGCGACCCCGACGCCGGTAATCCCGCCGCCGATCACCACCACGTCGGCGACGCTGCGGGCCGACCACGCAAGTTCCACCGACCGCCGCTCCGCACTCAGCAACGAGGTTCGGGCACCAGGGTCAACTGTTGGAAATTCGGTGTTCATGCGAGGTATCCCTTCACGAGACGTTCGACTTCTTGCCAACGACTGTTGTCTTCCCCAGCTGAAAGTGCCTGTGCTTCGGCGTAGACGAAGGCCGAGCAGGCCGTGACGATGGTGCGCGCAGCTAGCTCCGGGCTGCGCACATGAACCGAGCCGTCATCGGCGGCTGCCACCAGGGCGGCGAAGGTTTCTTCCGCGGCCCGCTGGGTGGAGCCGCGGCGGGTGACGATGAGCGGTAACAGAGCTTCGGGATCCAGGTCGACGATCCGCAGCATCAAAGGGTGATCGGCGATTCCCCGGGTGGCCGAAGCAGCCATGACGGCGATCCGCTCCCGATCCGAACCTGCCGAAGGAGTTGTCGCAGCCGCTGCCAAGATCGTGCGCAGCTCGGCGGTGAGCACCTCGTTGACGAGCGTCCGCAGCTGGTCATAGCGGCGGTACAGCGTCATCCGCGAGACCCCGGCCCGTCGGGCGACCTCGGTGAGCGTGGCTTGCCGAGGTCCCACGTCCATCAACACGTCGTACGAGGCGCGCAAGATCGGGTCCGCCCGCACCGCGGCACATGGATACGACTCCGGGGTCGTTGTGGTCACGGTCACGTCGGTGATCTCCGCACCGCCATTGTGACGAATGGACGTCATGTGTCACACTGTAACAGAACCGCAGCGTCGCTGTCACCCTCGACAGTCGCGCGAGCACCCAGGCAGCCATCAGCCCAACGCAGGAGGAACCATGGCCCAGTTTGCGATCGATCACGACCCCACCCGCTGGGGCAAGAATCCTGGTGCAGGTCTAGATGACACCGCGTTGACGTTTTTGCGCGAAAACGTCGGAGCCCCGCGGCCGCGTCACGACACGGCCTGGGATGACTTGCAGGTGGCGCCCTCGCGGCTGACTGCCGCCGACGTGACGTCGCTCGCTGCAATCGTCGGTCCAGCACATGTGAGTACGGCCGATGCCGATCGGCGACGTGTTGCCGGCGGCCTGTCGTATCTCGACATCATCGCCCGTCGCCAAGATCGGCTCAGCGCACCCGACGCGGTACTCACACCGGGATCATCGCAGGAGGTCGCCGAGGTGCTGGCCTGGTGTGTGCAGCACGAGGTCGCCATCGTCCCCTTCGGCGGTGGCACCTCGGTAGTCGGCGGTTTACGGACCACCGACGTGCCCCGACCCACCGTCGTGCTGGACATGTCTCGAATGTCCATGCTGCTGGCAGTCGACGCGGAATCCCACCTGGTCACCGTGGGCGCGGGCATGACCGGACCGGAGTTGGAGCGCCTCCTTGCCGCCCGCGGCCTCACCATGGGCCACTACCCGCAGTCGTGGCATCGCGCCACAATTGGCGGCTACGCAGCCACTCGCTCCGCCGGCCAATCCTCCACCGGATACGGCCGCAGCGACGAGATGGTGGAGTCCATGCTGGTGATCACTCCGCGCGGGCCGCTGCGGGTCGGTCGAGTCGCCGCCAGTGCGGCCGGTCCGGACCTGCGTGCGCTGATGATCGGCTCGGAGGGTGCCTTCGGCATCATCACGGAAGTCACGTTGCGCGTGCGCACCGCGCCCTCCGTGCTGTCCACCACCGGCGTGATCTTCCCGGATTACGACGCCGGCGTGGATGCGTTCCGCGACCTGGTCCAAGGTCATATCACCGCTGACGTCATGCGCCTGTCGGATCCGGAAGAAACCGCAGTCACGCTGGCGATGAGCGGACCCTCGGGCCGCACCGCCGACGCGCTTGATCGGTACCTATCGGTCCGCGGAGTACGCGAACCCGCTCTGGCGATCCTGGGTTGGGAAGGCACGCGCGGCACAGTCACCGCTCGTCGTCTCGAGGGCCTGCGGGTCCTGCGTCGTCATCGCGGAGTATCACTGGGGGCCAGTGTCGGCAATTCGTGGCGCCGCCACCGATTCGCAGGCCCGTTCCTGCGCGACGACCTGATTGATCAGGGTTATCTAGTGGAGACGCTGGAAACCGCGACGCACTGGTCGCACCTGCGTGAACTGCGCCATTTGGTCACCACCACCGTGCACGATGCACTCGGTGACGACGGACCAGGCCCGTACGTGATGTCGCACATTTCGCATGTATATGAAACCGGCGCGTCCCTATATTTCACCGTGATCGCCCGGCAGTCCGACGATCCGGACACGCAATGGCAGCAGGCGAAAACCGCAGCGACCAGCGCGCTGGCCGATTTCGGTGCCACAATCACGCATCACCACGGCGTAGGTCGAGACCACGCGCCGTGGCTGGCGCAGGAAATTTCGCCGTTGGGGATGTCGGTGTTGCAGGAGTTGAAGGCATTTTTCGACCCCAACGATGTGCTCAACCCGGGGGTGTTGTTGGGCGCGCCGCCGCAATCGTGACTGAGTAGCGTAATAGTGCCACCGTCACAGTGGCGTCACCAAACAGATCCAGCGTGGATTCAGCGCCGTCCGCGGCAAAACCCGCGGCACCGAGTAGTGCCCGCAACCCCACGTCGGCGGTGGCTAGCCACATGGACCCGATGCGGTCGATGTCAGTCTGGGTGAGATCTGCCCAGGCGGTGAGCAGGCGGCTGCCGTGTCCGGATCCAGACAGGGCTGGGTGCACGGCCAACTCCTGAATCAGCACCTCACCTGGGGTGGCGTCCGGTTCGGCGCTGGCGACCGCGAGCAATATGCCCACCACCTCGTCACTGTCGATCGCCACCAACGCAATATCGTCGGCGGTCAACTCAGAGAAGCACGCCTGCCAGTTGGCGGTCGTGGCGCTGGCCGTGGGCATGGCCTGCTCAGGTAGCAGGTCGCGGTAGCGCTCGCGCCACGCGGCAAGTTGCACGGCAGCGATGGCAGCAGCGTCATCGATTGTCGCGGGCCGCACGAATGCCGGCGGTTGGGCAGCGGGCGGCGCAGAGTCGGGAAGTGGAAGGTCGGCCCCGGATGTACTCACGCTGGCGAATCTAGACTCAGACCGAAACCCGGCGGCCACTAGGGTGTGGCACATGACACGCGACTTTCCTGAGGCCACCTTCCGCAGCGACATGACCGTTGAATTGGTCAAGGCCAGCGCCAGCGATGCCGACGTGCTCTTCGCGGCGCGGGTTTCCACCAAGGGCGAATCCTCCCTCGATGACATCGACGGCGACGCCAAGGCCTCAGCCGGCCTCATCAACTACCTCATGCGGGATCGGCACGGGTCGCCCTTCGAGCACAACTCGATGACTTTTTTTGTCAGCGCGCCGATCTTTGTGTTCCGCGAGTTCATGCGCCACCGGATCGCCTCCTACAACGAGGAGTCCGGTCGCTACCGCGAGTTGCGGCCGGTGTTCTACACCCCGGGCCCGGACCGAAACCTCG